>QBVD01000057.1 GCA_003058525.1 gamma proteobacterium symbiont of Ctena orbiculata
ACCTTGAGATTGGTATATCTGAATGATCTGGCGCAATTGACTGACTATTCGTCACACCGCAGGATAGGGTGAATATTAACCGGGCACCTGAATTGTGATAGTCATGCACTGAAAAAAACAGAGAGTGGATGAATTCCATGCTCGGCCTTTGGGATGAGATCTGATACCGATGCAGCTGTCACGACACACCATATACCCTGATATTGCTAAATCACATGTTTAAGCTAGTCCATCGACAGCTATCATTATATCCTTGTCAGGCTTAGGGCCTGTTAACACTCATCCAATACGCCCTGCTGGGGCTGTTATTGTGCCAAGCGGGGCAGAATGAGCGAGGTGTAGTCATCCTACATGAGCCAATGATAACGCGGCTGGGGGCGAAAACAGCCCCAGCCCTTCAGGCACAACAGAGCGCATTGGGTTAGTGTTAACAGGTCCTGAAAGCGTTTGGAGGATTCTGACCCGCATTGTGCCGCCATGGAACTCGACCGGCAGGTATGCTCTCAAAATGCTATCAAACCCATTATCAATAAAACCTCTCCCGCTGAGGGATATAGTGAATAGACTTTCAATAGCCACTGCACTGTTAAATTTCAAAGGAGTGCTGACTGAGGCAATCAGTTGGGATTCTGCCGCCAATTTCATTCCGGCAAGAAACAATGTGGACGTGACGCTTGTGACTCCCATGGCTGGAAAATATTCCGCCAATGGCTTGTTGGTCTGGCCATGCCTGTTGTTTTTGATACTGATCTCCACGTCCGGCTGGGGTGCGGATAAGCCGGCCCCCCTGGTAATCGTTGCGGAAGTCCTCGAGGATGATTTCATCGAGCGGATCGAGGCATTGGGTACACTCAGAGCGAATGAATCGGTCGAATTGACAGTGAATGTGACGGAGACGGTCAGCGCGATTCATTTCGATGACGGTGAGCGGGTTGAGACCGGACAGGTGTTGGTGGAGATGACAAACCGTGAGGAGCATGCCCTGTTGCAGGAGGCCAGGGCCACTCTCAATGAGGCCAAGCGCCAATATAACCGGGTCAGTCGGCTCGAATCTCAGGGAATCGAGGCGCAGTCACTGCTCGATCAGAGACGACGCGAAGTGGATACCGCTCGCGCCCGCCTGGCGGCCATCCAATCCCGCCTTGCGGATCGGCTGATCACAGCGCCCTTTTCGGGTGTCATCGGTCTGCGCAACATCAGTGTCGGTGCTTTGGTTGAAACTGGCGATACCATCACCACCCTGGACGATGACACCACCATGAAGCTGGAATTCGCTGTGTCATCCGTCTATCTCGCGGATCTGCAACCCGGCTTGATGATTCGTGCCCGCAGTCGTGCCTTCCTGGATCGTATCTTCGAGGGTGAAGTGAAGGTCGTGGATAGTCGGGTCGATCCGGTCAATCGCTCGGTCCTGGTGCGAGCCATGATTGCCAATCCGGAGCGATGGTTGAAGCCGGGCATGCTGATGACAGTCGAACTGTTGCACAATCCCCGTCGTACCCTGCTGATACCCGAGTCTGCGCTCATGCCAAAGGGTAGCGATCAGTTTGTTTTCGTTGTTGAGGGTGAAGAGAATCGGGTGAAGAAAAGGAAAATCTCCATCGGCTCACGCCGCCCTGGCGAGGTGGAGGTGGTCAGCGGATTGATGATAGGGGAGCGTGTCATCACCCATGGCACGGATAAGGCCAAGGCCGATGGGAGGGTACGTATCAAGGGCGTGCAGAAAGGCGAGGTTGCCATCGACGCCTTACTCAAGCCATTGGTCAAGGCCACCAAGGGCAAGCCATGATCCTTTCTGACATCTCAGTCAAAAGACCGGTCTTCGCTTCTGTCCTCTCGCTGTTATTGATTGCCTTCGGTTTGGTTGCCTTCGATCAGCTGCCGTTGCGCGAGTACCCCAATATCGATTCACCGATCGTTTCAGTGGAGACGATCTATCCCGGAGCGGCCGCCAATGTGGTGGAGACCCGTATCACCCAATTGATCGAGGATAGAATCTCCGGTGTCGAAGGGATCCGTTTTATCTCATCGGTGAGCGAGGATGGACGCTCCGTGGTCACCATCGAGTTTGACGTGCAGCGGGACATAGACGGTGCCGCCAATGACGTGCGTGACCGGGTATCGGCCATTCTGGACAACTTGCCGTTGGAAGCCGAGCCGCCGGAGATCCAGAAGGTCGACAGTAATGAAGATGTCATTATGTGGCTCAACCTGGTCAGTGACCGGATGACCGTACCCGAGCTGTCCGATTATGCGCGGCGCTACCTGGTCGATCGCTTCTCGGTGCTCGATGGCGTGGCCCGGGTGCGGGTGGGTGGCGGCCAGACTTTTGCCATGCGCATCTGGATCGACCGACAGGCCCTTGCGGCACGCGGCTTGACGGTAACCGATGTGGAGCAGGCCTTGCGCGCCGGGAATCTGGAGTTACCCGCCGGGAGCATCGATTCGGTCGACAGGGCGTTCACGGTACGGGTGGACCGGACATTTCACTCCGCTGACGATTTCGCCAGGCTGGTGCTCGCCCGGGGTGATGACGGTTATCTGGTGCGGCTGGGTGAAGTGGCCCGGGTTGAAAAAGGTGCCGCAGAGACACGTACCTTCTTCCGCGGCAATGGTGTGCCGATGGTCGGTATCGGTATCATCAAGCAGTCCACCGCCAACACCCTGGCTGTGGCCGAGGCGGCCAAGGCAGAGACGGAGCGGGTCAATACCACTCTGCCCGAGGGTATGGAGATCAAGCAGAGCTTCGATAGTTCTGTATTCATTGAAAGAGCTATCAGCGAGGTTTACAAGACCCTGTTTATCGCCATTCTTTTGGTGGTTACCGTGATCTTTCTCTTCCTCGGCAGCGTGCGTGCAATGATAGTACCGGCGGTGGCGGTACCGGTTTCACTGATCGCCACGTTTCTGGTGCTGCTGATACTCGGTTTCACCATCAATATACTGACCCTGCTCGCCCTTGTGTTGGCGATCGGCCTGGTGGTGGATGATGCCATCGTGATGTTGGAGAATATCCATCGTCGTATGGAGGAGTATGGTGAGTCAAGGCTTGTGGCGGCCTTTCGCGGCGCCAAGCAGGTTGCCTTTGCGGTGATCTCAACCACCGTAGTGTTGGTGTCCGTGTTCACCCCCATCGCTTTCCTCGGGGGTGATCTCGGACGGCTCTTTTCAGAGTTTGCCCTGACCATGGCCGCAGCGGTCGGCTTCTCCAGTCTGGTCGCCCTGACGCTGTCACCCATGCTGGCATCCCAGATCCTGCCTGCCGGCAATGTCGGCAGGGTAAGCCTCAGCCGATGGGTGGACGGACTGTTTGGGCGTATCCGGGATATCTATATCAAGACACTTCATGTGGCAATGCGCCATGTATGGCTGATGCTGTTGTTGTTCGCCGGTATCGTGGCGATGGCTTACTGGCTGTTGCAGCAGATACCGGATGAGTATGCCCCCAAGGAGGACAGGGGTGCCTTCTATCTGATCGTCAACGGTCCGGAGGGTGCCTCCTATGAATATATGAAGGAATATATGGATGAGATCGAACGGCGCATGATGTCCTATGTGGAGTCCGGCGAAATCACGCGCTTGCTGGTAAGGGCGCCCAGGCGATTCAGTAACTTTGCGATCTTCAACGGCGGTATCGTCATCAATGTGTTGAATGAGTGGAACTCGCGCCGCAGTGCCTGGACGATCATGAATGAACTGCGTAAAAACCTGTCCGATCTTCCCGGTGTGAAGGTCTTCCCGGTGATGCGTCAGGGCTTTGGTCGACGCATACAGAAACCGATCCAGTTTGTGATTGGAGGGGGTACCTATGACGAGTTGGCGGAATGGCGGGATAGGCTGCTGCAACAGATCGAGCAAGACAATCCGGGTTTAGTGGGTCTCAACTGGGACTATAAGGAGACCAAACCGCAGTTGAAGGTGGATATCGACTACGATCGGGCGGCGGAACTGGGTGTAACCGTCGAGACCATCGGCCGTACACTGGAAACCATGTTCGGTTCGCGCAGGGTAACGACCTATATCGAGCAAGGGGAGGAGTACGATGTCATTCTTGAAGGTGAGCGCAGCGATCAGCGTACTCCCACAGATCTGAATCATCTCTATGTCCGCTCCACAGCAAGCGGTCAGCTGGTGCAGCTCTCCAATCTGGTGACGCTGCGGGAGGTCGCCGACTCGATCAGCCTGAATCGCTATAATCGTGTGCGTGCCCTGACTATCGAGGCCAATCTGAAACAGGGGTTGGCCTTGGGTGCGGCGTTGGGATACCTTGAGGGATTGGTGCGTGAGCATCTGCCCGCCCATGCCATCATCGACTATAAGGGGCAGTCCAGGGATTACAAGACTGCAGGCAGCTCCGTCGTATTCGTGTTGATACTCGGCGTGGTGGTGGTCTATCTGGTACTTGCCGCACAGTTCGAGAGTTGGTTGCACCCATTGGTTATCATGTTGACCGTGCCCTTAGCCATGGCGGGGGCGCTGCTGGGTCTCTATCTGACAGACCAGACACTGAATATCTACAGCCAGATAGGTTTGATCATGCTGGTGGGACTGGCGGCAAAAAACGGTATCCTTATCGTTGAATTCGCCAATCAGCTCAGAGACGCGGGCAAGGTATATACAGATGCCCTGATAGAGGCTGCCCATGTGCGATTTCGCCCGATCGTGATGACCGGTATAACCACGGCTGCCGGCTCCCTGCCTTTGCTGTTATCAGCCGGTGCGGGTTCCGAGACACGCACTGTGATAGGCACTGTCATCCTCTCGGGTGTCATTGCCGCGACCCTGTTTACCCTCTATATCGTACCTGTCGCGTACCATCTCCTGGCCAGGCACAGCGGATCGCCTAAGCAGCTCAGCCAGCAACTGGAGAAGGAACTGATGGAACAGCAGAACCAGCTGGATTAGCGTGAATTATCATAGAACCTGTCATGCAAGCAGCATTATTTCGCCGCTAATATACGCAAATCACCGCAAACCAACGCTAGTGGAATATTAATTGGCTTCAGCGGTAGCCATGCGCATCGTCATACCTTTAACGCTTGTTATGCGGTGATTGGCGTTCATTTGCGGCTTGTTCTTTGTCTGGACAGTAGCATTTTGATTAAGGGGAGAATCCTTAATACATATGCTGACCCCCATTCACAGAAAGCGTCGATCCGGTGATGAAACTAGCATCGTCAGCAACCAGGAACAACACGGAACGGGCAATATCTTCCGGTTCTCCGAGACGCCCAACCGGTATTGTCTTGATGATTTTCGCCAAAATATCCTCCGGTACGGCACGCACCATGTCGGTTGCTACATAGCCCGGCGCCACAGCGTTGACGGTAATGCCTTTGGTGGCGCCCTCCAAGGCCAAGGCTTTTGTGAAACCATGGATACCTGATTTCGCCGCCGCATAATTGACCTGTCCATACTGTCCGGCCTGGCCGTTCACAGAGCCGATATTGACAATGCGGCCGAACCCCCGCTCACGCATACCACTGATGACGGCGTGACAGGCATTGAAGCATGAGGCCAGATTGGTCTGGATGACCTTGTCCCATTTTTCAAAGTTCATTTTATGCATGGTACCGTCTCGGGTAATGCCGGCATTGTTGACCAGAACCTCAATTGGACCGACCTCTTCCTCAATCTTTGCGATTCCAGCCTCTACCGCATCAAAATCGCCGACATCGAACTTATAGGCGGGGATGCCGGTACGTTCAGTAAATGCCTTGGCCGCCTCTTCATTGCCGCCGAAGTTTGCGGCAACCGTGTAACCTGCATCTTTCAATGCTACAGAGATTGCCTCACCAATTCCGCGTGTTCCTCCAGTCACTAATGCTACACGTCCCATAGATCATCTCCTCTACTTGATTGTTGATTTATTGTTTATTCAGATACGCTCGAAGGCTGCTGCGATACCCTGACCGCCACCGATGCACATGGTGACCAGCGCATTGCGTCCACCGGTACGCTGTAGTTCATGGATTGCCTTGGTTGTGACGATTGAACCTGTCGCTCCGATGGGGTGGCCCAGGGAGATACCGCTGCCGTTGGGATTGGTTTTATCCATTGGAAGATCGAGGTCTCTAATCACAGCCAGGGCCTGGGCCGCAAAGGCCTCATTGACCTCCAATACATCAAAGTCGGTGATTGACATGCCCGTATCCTCCAGAAGCCGCTTGACCGCGGGTACGGGACCTATGCCCATGTATTTGGGATCACAACCGGCAAAAGCGTAGCCTATCAGCCGTGCCATCGGTTTGAGCCCCATGGCTTGCGCCGTCTCCGCCGCCGCCAACACAACGGCTGATGCGGCATCGTTGATGCCTGAGGCGTTTGCAGCCGTGACTGTGCCGTCTTTCTTGAAAATGGGGCGTAGCTTGGCCATGCCGCCCATATCGGCATCGGTACGAAAATGTTCGTCTTTTTCGAACAGTATGGTGCCTTTACGGGACTTAATCTCGATTGGCACAATCTGATCTTTAAAACGACCTTCTTGCCAGGCGGTTGAAGCGCGTTTATGGCTTTCGACGGCCAGTTGGTCCTGTTCCTCACGGGTTATTCCCCACTTCTCGGCAATATTCTCCGCTGTGATCCCCATATGGACATTATCGAAGGGGTCCGTGAGTGCGCCTACCATCATGTCGACAATTTTGCTGTCCCCCATGCGCGCCCCCCAGCGCTGGTTGACTGAAGTGTACCCGGCGCGGCTCATACACTCGGCGCCACCACCAATTGCGACATCGCAATGGCCGGTTTCAATTTGCTGGGTGGCTGAGACAATCGCCTGCAGACCGCTACCGCACAGGCGGTTCAAGGTAAATGCAGGGGTATCGACCGGCAGGCCTGCGTTTACCGACGCAACGCGGGACAGATACATATCTCTCGGTTCTGTGTGGATAACGTTTCCCAATACGGTATGTCCAACAGTATTGGGATCAACCCCGGCACGTGCGACCGCCTCTTTTATGACGGTTGCCGCCAATTCGCACGGAGCAATATCTTTAAGGGTGCCGCCATATCCGCCGACGGCTGTACGTACTGCGCTCAATACGACTATGTCGCGGGTTGTTCCCATCTCCCCCTCCGTATCATTAGTGAATTCTATCTCAGCATAAATATATTAGCATGGAAATATCATCCGTTTGTAAATTGCTCGTCCCTGCAGTGGCACAAAGTGAGAAATGGCTGTAACTGCAAGGGTCATCACTCCCGGTTTTGTTTGTCATTATGGGGCATGCGGATTCGGGCAGTGGCATGTCTGATCCGTAAAGGCAGCCGATCTCAAAAAACTCACGAATCTAAAAAATTTCCGTCCGCGTATTTAGATACAGTCTCCTGTTCTCCACGAATATAGCCCTTGGAGGAAAATAACAACACCAATAACACAGCATCGATAATAACCGCCCTGTGATCCTGGCTGATAACTCAACACGCATATTTCCGTAACGCTTATCCACTGAAAAAAGAGGAGAGTAACGAGATATCTAATATCACTGCTGTCCCGTTAAGGATTAGAAAAGAGGCCTGATAATCAATTGTTTTTGTTACAATAGTTTCACCATAAAACATTGAAAAAACAAAAGATAATCAGGCCATGGCTCATTGTAATACGATCTTCTTGCAATTACTAAAACTTGTGTCGAGACATGAATTTGAAACTCTCGCTAAACAGCACCACACAGGCCGTTCCTTCAGAACGGCCTCTCGATGGTCGCAGTTTGTGGTCATGATGATGGCG
>QBVD01000004.1 GCA_003058525.1 gamma proteobacterium symbiont of Ctena orbiculata
ACTGGTGTCTTTACCTGGAAGACTGTTTATCCATTATCTGTCAATTCAATCTCAAGCACAGGGTCAACTGATGCATCGGGTCAAAGCGCAGCCTACATAGATAGGGATGACTACTACTGGAAAGTGGTAACCCATATTCCGCAGGAGCAGATTACAGAACTGCAAAACAAACGGGTAAGAATGGCATTGATATTACTGTCATGTTGGCTTTTACCGCTTGCACCCAAATGTATCAAGTCATGGATTCTCTGCCCCGACAGCATGGCATATGACCAGCCAAGGAGACGTTCGGCTTCAGGATTCATGGTGATTAACTTGCCCTCTTTATCCAATACCATTAGTCCCTCAGCAAGCTTTGCGGTGATGGCCCTTTGCCGACGCTCACTTTCTTTTAACGCGTTCATGGAAATAAGCTCTCTTTTCCTGGAACGCCCAATAAAATAAGCGGCGAAAAAAGCCAATAGCATCAACAATGACAGTAATATCAATGCCATTCTTACCCGTTTGTTTTGCAGTTCTGTAATCTGCTCCTGCGGAATATGGGTTACCACTTTCCAGTAGTAGTCATCCCTATCTATGTAGGCTGCGCTTTGACCCGATGCATCAGTTGACCCTGTGCTTGAGATTGAATTGACAGATAATGGATAAACAGTCTTCCAGGTAAAGACACCAGTAGGCGTTGTTATCTGCCCATCTTCCGTATTGGACATTGCACGCCAAGATTTCGGATACCTGTTTTCGATTCTCTTTTCGTTCTGTTTAAACATAAAACCCCATTCATCCTCGCTGTGAGCGCCTAACAACCAATAGCCATCACGATTCAGTAACATGGGAATTCCATCAGATCCCGACATCGCACTTGAAAGGTCATTGATCAACTCCTTTCCAAAGTAGTTGACCAGAACGATCCCCAGCTTTTCTCCTCCGTCGTTAAAAACAGGTGTTCCAATACGAATCATCGGTTTTAATGGGCGTTCAATCGCCCCGCGTTCGATATTGAGATCGAGTGGAGAGATGAAGATCTCTCCTCGGCTCAGTTTGTAGGTGTCGCTATAGTAGTAGCGTGTTTTTTTGTTCTGTAATCCCTTTTCCGCTACCAGCTTGCACTCCCCATTTCGGTAGTTGGCGCGAACACGCTCTCGCCCCGAGTCATCGATAAAACGAACTTGGTCGTATATACCTTTGAGGCAGGATGTGTTGAGAAATTCTTCGCCAAGATCGTCCAGGGCTTCCTGCGCACCGCCTTTGCCAAATCGCTTGAGGCTGACTGAATTGGCCATTAGCAGGACATCCCTGGCTACATTATCGAGTCTCCGCTCGATCAATTTCGCCCCAAGCAGCGTCTGGCTGCGTTCGCGCTCGGTGATGATCTGCAGTTCGGAGTGAAAATCGGTGTAGAAAAAGCCGCCAACTATCAAAATTAGCAGCGTAACCATGGTAAGTGAAGCGATTAAAAATGGCTTCACAAAGGAGGAGTGTAAACCAACCATATTGGTCAGGATAAATGACGTGCTACATTCAATTCATACTATATATATTAGACATTCCATTTCGGCTTCGATTGATGATCATCAATGAAAGTTGTTTTTTAACATTGATTTTCATTAGGGTGATGTTTGGTTGAGACAACGGCGATCATTGCTTGGCCGACTCCATCATATGGCACAGGTTTACTCTGATGCTTTGCATCTCCTTGGACCAGTCACAAAGTTGAAAAGATCGGGGTGAACCAACTTGAGCCATCTTGCTTGGCATAGATTCTAACGATCTATATCAACCTCAGTGTGGTGATCTCGCCGTCTCTTCCCTTTGTATGTGGATTAGTTACCGCCCGCCGCAGATCTCACTAATAAGAAGTAGCAAATCAGCTGTAGCCCTTAGCTACGACAACTCCAATTTATCGCCAGGGTTACCACAGGTCATCACTCTGCCCCGCTAATTTTCGATTTAGTAAGCTTGCGCTGCTTTCAGCCATCTTTACTTAGAAAGTATTAAATAAAGATACTAATAGTTATAAATACTAGGACTATATATTTAATAGTTTAAAATAATAATTCTCGCCACTATTATTGCCTTATCTCCATGCGGAGAACAACTCTGGTTTGTCAATAAATGGAGCATTACCATGCACACCCTCATGAAACAGGTTAGATACTTGCTCGTGGGCATCTTGTTACTAGCTGGCCAATCTGTGATGGCGGCGGGTTTGATGACCCCAAAATCGGGAAATCTTCCTCAACTGGAAATCAGGCAGCACCATGTTGAGGTCACCATCGAGGATGGTTACGCCGTTACCTCTGTCGAGCAGGTTTTTTTCAATCCCAACAATGCCGAGCTGGAAGCCATCTACTCTTTTCCCGTCCCGGAAAAGGCATCCGTAGGCGAGTTTACCTACTGGATCGACGGCAAGCCGATCAGCGGAGAGGTTTTAGAGAAACAGCGGGCGAGGGACGTCTATCAACAGGAGCGTGAACAGGGCAGAGAGGCCGCGTTGACCGAGCAGGACAGCTATCGCACATTTGACAGTCACGTCTACCCGGTCAGGCCGCAGCAAGATGTCAGAATTCGTCTTGTCTACCTCCAGCCCGCGCACCTGGATAGCGGAATCGGTCGCTATGTGTATCCCCTGGAAGAGGGCGGTGTAGATGAACAACGACTAGCCTTCTGGAGTTATAACGATGTTGTCACCGAAGC
>QBVD01000053.1 GCA_003058525.1 gamma proteobacterium symbiont of Ctena orbiculata
TGATCAAGCTTGGTACCAGGACTCGAACAGCTGTGAGTCTTGGGCTGAGTTCTAAGGGGCCGTATCGCCTGGCAAGAACCCTTGCCACGCAATCGGGAATGACCAACAAGTGGTTGGCGCAACAGGGGCTCGTCTCTGTCAGGGAGCTATGGATTAAGTTTCACTATGCTTGATGAACCGCCTAGTGCGGACCCGCATGCTAGGTGGTGTGGGGAGGGCGGGTTAGAGATCCGCCCTTACCCGATTAGGTGATTCGGCCTTTGGTTCCTGTAGTTCAACTGAGACCCCTCTGTCCTGCAACCAATTCACAACTTTATGCATCCAAGTCGTAAGCTCATTGCGAGGGTCCATCGTTGCACTACGCCATGAAATCGTGTCTGCCAGAGTGCGACCCCTATTGTTTTGCAATGTATAATCTGCGCCTGCATCAAGTAACTTCATAGCTACATCGTACTGACCGCGCCCTGCTGCAACAATTAAGGCGGTATCACCATTAGAATTCTTTGTGTCAAGGTCTGCACCCGCTTCAATTAAATACCTAAGCTTATCTTTATTTCGCGGAGATACTGCAAGAAATAAAGGTGTTTCTTCAAGCTGGCCTGCACGTAGGTTGGGATTGCCACCATTTTTAAGTAAGAGTGTTAGAAATTCCGAATCCTCGTGTCGTACTGCCCAATGCATAACTGTACCGCCATCATCGAATAAAATATTTGGATCAGCCCCTAGATTAAGAAGTTTTTCAAAACCATCTTTATCTCGCATAGCCCAAAATAGAATTGAACAATTTCTAGTTCCTTTACTACTGGGATCTATACCAGCAGCAACTAACTCATCAATTCTATGCAACCTTCCTTTTCCTGCAGCGATAGCTAACGACTTTAATTTTTCATTTGGGAACATTGTGTCAATACTCATATATGCGCACAACATTTTCGACTGACTCTTGTTGAACCTGCTCTCAGCACTTTCCATTCTCTGATAACCGAACGAGGAACACCCGGTAACTAAAAGACAAAAGAAAGCATAGTGCAGCTTCATTATTCACCTAACGACCAAGCTCAGCGGCGGTGGCGCGGTAGCGCCAACATCCGCTGGAGCTTCTGGTTATGTTCATACACTTATATCTAGACCTAAACTGCTAATGATTGCCGCTATTATAAGAAAAAGAATCAGAATACCGACAAAAGCAATGGATAATTGTAATGTAATAGCAGCACCGCCTAATACAAATGCCACACCACTTGGACGCCACTCTTCATTTTGGCTGAATCCTATTGCACCTAGGGCAAGAGCTATAAAACCACCAATCATCACACCTTGATACAGTACTTCATCTATATCTAGTGATTTTTCGACCGTAGTAGGTTTGTACTCTTCACCCATAAGCTTCGCCGAAATTGCATCTTTAATCTTTACAGTTGTTTCTGCGACAAATGATTCTACTGGTACAGGCTCTTCAATTGGCCCTAATGTAAAATGAAGCAGTCCCACGCCTAATGCAATTAAGCCAAGAATGGTCCCTAAGGTACCGAGTGTTTTTCCTTTCCTTTCAGACTTCATCATAAATCTCTTCCTGAACATAACGGCCCGGCTCAGTGGAGCGAGCGATAGCGAGCATCCACTGGAGCCGATGGTTATGTGTTTTATTTATCGATAATTTTCGTGAGTTCATTAATTCGCGCTCACCCATATTGCAGCAACTATTTTAATGGGTAATTCAAGCAATCCTGTGCTTAATGCGACATCACCGATAACTTCATTTGTTGGCTTATGCGGCAAAATAGATGCAACGACAAACCATATTCCAATAGGTAGAAAAACTACGATAAATAAGATATTCCATACTTCTAACTCGGATTGAACCCAGACTATTAAAGCCAGACCCGCAATAAGAAGGCCTGTGAGGAAAGTACTCAATCTCATCAGTAACGAATACACTGTCCCTTCTCTTTTTTTACACATAACGACCGAGTTTTGGGGCGGCCGGTGATAGCCGGACGTCCCAGCCCCGATGGGGCGACAAGAACGACTGGTTATGTGCTGATTGATTGTAATACATGCTGAATTTCCCTAATTAGCTTTTGCTTTATTTCTTTTTCATCTTTGTCGATAAATGATAAATGTTCAAAATTACTAAGAGATTTTTCTAAAAAAACCTTTGCTCTTTGTTTATCGCCTATCTTTACAAGAGCCAGACCTAAATAGCCACTATATTCTGGCATTTCAATAATCTGTGGCATCCAAGTATGAGCTTTATCAATTCTTGAAACTGTCTTTCTGTAATTTCCTTTTAAATAAGCCAGAACACCATATGATGCGAGGCCAGGTGCTAAAGCATTTTTCAACCACTTCATCTCTCAGAGCACATAACGACCTGGGTATGGGGCGCGCAGCGAAGCGGAGCGTCCCAGTGAGCGACAGCGAACGAACATGACCCGCTGGTTAGCGATACCTCGCAGTATCTTAAGTGGCATAATAATAGCCCCACTGGAAAAGTAAGCCCATATTGAGTAGTAACAACAGCCCTACAATATACACCAACCCAATATGCCCTCTTGTTTTCAAAAAGTAATACGGCATATATGGTAACCAAAACATTAGAATGAGAAAGCCAAAATCATATGGCTTATAAATATTTGTTCGTGATCTCCCATCCTCAACAATCCACATCACAAGTAAAAACAAAAATATCGTTGAACTAACTTTTAATAAATATTCGTTTGGGTATATTTCAACTACATATGCAATCAACTCATATAAAGCCATAAGAATAGATATGACTACCAAACCGATTGTTAAACTCCCTCTCTTAGTCATTTTTGTTCGCTAACGGCTGGGCACAGTGGGGCGAGCGTTAGCGAGCATCCACTGATGCCCTTGGTTAGGGTAACTCATTGGGTATTTCTCCGAATTTTGGAGATTGTATTGGCTCTGTTATCCATTCTTTAAACGGATTAAATAACTGTTTATGTATAAAGAAAACATACATTTCTCCTACCTCACCATATGTGTTTTTTAAACCTACCCTATATTCATGCCTATATAACCTATTGAATTTGAATTTACCTTCGCTCAGTTTAAACAACCGGATATATGTTATTTCAATTCCATAGTAATCCGCCCAGTCTTTTAACTCTTTCCATTCGGCATTATTAATTACGCGATAGATTAAAAAAAACACCAAAAACCAAACATAAAAATAAGGATTTGTGAGATTTGTCTTTAACACTTCAAAAATCTGTAAAAAAATATCACTACCGAACGCTAGATATATAATTATCGTAACAATTGACATTAATACGAATAATTTTGCCCAACTGATCGGCAATGCTCTGGCTTTTAAAAAGTTTTCCATGTGACCCTAACGCTTCGGGTTAGTGGTGAGCAAACTCGTAGCGCAGCGGAGAGTTTGCGATCCACTAGACCCGCTTGTTAAGGCACAGGTACTTGTGCGAAGCGCGAACCCTTGATGTTGCGACATGCTCGCTACTTGTACAAAACGACGAGCCTGCGAAATGGCACCACCAATGAGCGAAGCCACAAAATCACTAAGAGCTTGCCATCCTGGATTGCGACTTGATGCATCAGATTTCCTTCTACGGAGATACATCATGGTGTGCTCTTGCCGTTTACCACTTTCCATAAATTGTGCTCCATACATATTCTCTTTCCATTTTAAGCCTTAACTTATAAATATACCCCAGATGTGTCTGATATATCTGGGCCAATATTGTCGTGTATGCCGAATTGCATGTTATTAAGTAGCTGATTTACAATATGCACACCCATGGATAGGGGCATGTATATCAGCGAGAGGTAAAAAGACACATGGACGTTGTTAAGAAACCTATGCTGCTGGAGGTCGTCCGGCAGCGCATGCGGCTTCGGCATTACAGCATTCGTACTGAAAAATCCTACATTCACTGGATTCGGCGATTCGTTCGCTTTCATAACAGACGCCATCCCAAGGAGCTGGGTAAACAGGAGATCGAGGCCTTTCTCACCCACCTTGCGGTTGATCGAAAAGTGTCTGCATCGACGCAGAATCAGGCTTTCAATGCTTTGTTGTTTCTCTACCGCGAGGTTTTGGAGCTTAAGATGCCGCAGCTTGATTCGGTAAGGCGTGCTAAAAAACCCAAACAGTTGCCGACCGTACTTTCGCCGGATGAGGTCCGACAGGTATTGAGTCACCTGGATGGTAAACACTGGATTGCCGCGAACCTGCTCTATGGCTCGGGACTTCGACTGCTCGAATGCCTGCGCCTTCGGGTGCAGGATATCGATTTCAATCTTGCTCAGATTATGGTGCGAGGGGGTAAGGGCAACAAGGACCGTTGTACGATTTTGCCGGCGTCGGTGATCGATCCGCTGCAGGAGCATCTTGAGAAATTGCGCACCATCCATAGTCAGGATCTCGAAAAAGGCTTGGGCCGAGTATACCTGCCGGTTGCATTGGATCGCAAATACCCTAATGCCTCAAAAGAACTGTGCTGGCAGTTCGTCTTTCCCGCATCGCGTTACGTTGCTGATCGTGATACCGGGCATCAGGTCAGATTTCATTTGCATGAGAAGGCGCTGCAACGTGCGATTAAGTCTGCCGTCAGGCAATCGGATCTCTCGAAACGTGCAACGGCGCATACCTTGCGCCACAGTTTCGCAACTCACCTGTTACAACGGGGTGCGGACATTCGCACCATACAGGCCCTGCTCGGCCACAAGGATGTGAGCACCACTATGATCTATACCCATGTTATCCAAAAAGGCGGCATGGGGGTTCGCAGCCCCTTGGGTTTTTTGTGAGTGCTTGACGTTCACCAGACGCACTGGCGGCTATCACACCTTTAAATCAGCGGTCCTTGTTGTGGCTTATGATAATTAGCCGGATGCTGTTTGCGTGTCAGCAGATTCCTGATGTGCCAGTGTTCGCTCTCGGGTATCGCATCATCGATGGTGATCTCACCACCCTGGTTGGTGGCGACCGGTTTGCCATCCTTGTATAGAATGCGATGACCTGCCTGGGCAGTAATGCGTTTGCCGGGCGTAACGATGCCGGTGAGGTTCAGGGGGTCCACGCTGCCGATGCTGATCAGTTCATCGGCATCCTTGCTTTTGCGTACCTCGCGCATCAGACTCACCGCCTCCGGCAGTGCAAAATGCTCGCCGGCAAAACTCTCGACGAAACGACCACCCCTGATCTCTCCCCTCGCCTCCAAACGACGCAAACAGTAGAGCAGGTCGCGCCAGGGAGGGAGATCGCTCTCACGCTCGAGCAGTTTTCTGAACACCACACCATAGCGGGTCAGCAGGGTGCGCGCGATCTGCTCGATGCGTTGTGTTTCATCCTCATGAACCAATGGCGCCCGTATCAATGACCAGCGTCCACCAGAGGCGAGTGGGGCCTGCATGGTAGTGCGACGCCGGCTGCGCTTGCGGCGCTTCTCCGGCGTGATCATGGCACGCAGTCCCTGGAACTGGTCCGAATTGACCAGCCCCCAGGCGACCAGTTCACCCAAGGCGATCTCCAGCTGGGTTTTCAGCAGACCCGTCTGCTGTTGCAGATCATCGAAAAAACTGGCGCCCCACTGCTGCAGCACTTCCAATACCTTAACCGCTGTGGCGCTCAGCCCCTCGGGTACTGCCGAGTCTGTCCGATACCAAACCGAGAGACGGGGGCGGAAGACGAAAGCCAGCGGGGTGGTCTTGATTGCCGGGTTTTTGCGTTTGTTCTGCTTGGGTTCAGTCGGATGCAGGCGCAGCCAGGCAAGCTTGCCCGAACCGCACAACTCGTCCAGCTCGCTGGAGAAGTAGGGCTGCAGCCGGGCGGGCAGGATCTCATCCTCCCAGCTGCCGGCGGGCACGCTGATCCCTTCGAGTTGCAGCATGACCCGTTCCAGCGCGGCAACGCCCTGCGCAGGATCGTCCAGCCCCTGCCAGCTGAACAGGAAGCGCATAAAATCGGCGGGGCTCACCGGCTCGATTTCACGACGCAGCTGTTTCAGGGTATAGCGGTGTATCCGCGCCAGCAGACCGCGCTCGCACCACTCGACCTCGGCACAATCCGGATTGAAACGACCCTGTATGACATAGCCCTCCTGCTCCAGACTGCTCAACGCCAGTACCACAGTTTCTGTCGGCAGATTTAAGGGGCGTGCCAGCTGCTCAACCGTCACCGGACCAAGACACTCCAGACGACTGCGCAGGATCTCCAACACCGCCGACTCGAGTGTCGTGGCCTCATCCGCGGGTATGGCGCTGATCGCCGGCGATAGCTCATGCGCCGGGCAGATCTTCTGCATCGCCTGCAACCGCTCCGCGCTGACCCATAAAACCAGGTTCCCGTTCGAGAGTCGTGTGGCGCGTTGTTGCTGCTGCAATTCAGCCAGAAAACGCCGCCATGGATCGAGATCCGCCGAGGCGATTTCGTCCTCTTCGATAAAGCCGGCGATCATCAATCCATCGTGGAGTTCGTCCGGATTGCGCGGCTGCGGCCAGGCCTCTGCCTGCACCTGGCGGATCGCCTCGGGATTCAAACGTCCCAGGTCGGCGGCGGTTTGCGGATCCATATGGCGCCGCTGCCGGACCGCCAGCGCGCGCCGCTCCTCCGCCGGGGTGTCGTCGAGGAATGCGTAGGGTCTGGCGTTGAGGATTTCGAGCGCCATGGGTGACGGCGTAGGCAGCTCCCTGGCGCTCACCTGGATATGTCCCTGCTCAATGGCATCCAGCACCCGCTTCAGTCCTTCGATGTCCATCAGCTCGTGCAGGCAGTCCCACAACGCCTGGTTCACCAGCGGGTGATCCGGCACCTCCCGGTCACCCTGGATGTTTTCGAAACAGGCGAGCTGATCGGGGAAGACAAGCGCCACCAGGTCTTCGGCATCGTTGCGCTGGAAGGGCGCGGGCACCCGCTTGCCGCCGCGCATGCGGGGCACCGCCAGAGAGATATTGGTCACCCAGCGCCAGCGGGTCGGAAACATGGGCGCGGCAAGCAGGGCCTGAACCAATACCTGCTCGACGCTCTTTGATTTCAAATAGCCGGCCGGCTCTTCCAGGGGGAAGCTGTGGGTCGGCCCGAGGGAGAGGATCAAATTGTCCTCGTTGGCGGCCGCCTGCAGTTCGAAATTGAAGCGGCGGCAGAAGCGCTTGCGCAGGGCCAGGCCCCAGGCCTTGTTGATGCGGGAGCCGAAGGGTGCGTGGATGACGAAATGCATGTCGCCGGTCTCGTCGAAGAAGCGCTCGAAGAGCACATGCCTTTGGCTCGGTATCACGCCGAACAGGGCCTTCGTCGCGGCAAGGTACTCAACCAACTGTGCGGCGGCGGCCGGGTCGAGGTGATGCTCCTGTTCCAGGTAATCCAGCGCTGCCTGCCGCCCCTTGTCCAATACTCCGTCGAGAGTTTCGCGCAGACGGGAAACCGCATGGGAGAGTTCGTCGGTGCGACCCGGCGCCTCGCCGAACCAGAAGGGGATTGAGGGCGGCTGGCCGTGTGCGTCCTCCACGAACACCCTGCCCTGCTCGATCTTCAACATGCGGTAGGAGAAATTACCGAGCTGGAAGATATCCCCCGGCATGCTCTCGAAGGCGAAATCCTCGTTCAGGCTGCCGACGAACAGCCCCTCCGGTTGCAGGATCACATTGTAATCGAACTGATCGGGTATGGCGCCGCCATTGGTGATCGCCGTCAGGCGGGCACTCCGCCGCGGCCGCAGCATGCCATTGACCGCATCACGATGGATGTAGTCGCCCCGCCTGCCCCGCCGGGTGTGAAAACCTTCCGCCAGCATCTTCACCACATCGAGAAAATCCTGCTCAGCAAGATTGTTATAGGGCCGGGCACACCTGAACGCCCGGTAGAGGGCCTGTTCATCCCACTCCCTGGCGGAGACCTCGGCGACGATCTGCTGGGCCAGGACATCCAACGGATATTCGGGTACCGGGATCCGATCGAGTTCTCCTCTGCGTATCGAATCCAGCATGGCCACCGATTCGACCAGGTCGTCCCGGCTGAGGGGAAACAGCCGCGCCTTGGGGGTACCGGTCAGCTGGTGTCCGGAGCGGCCCGCACGTTGCAAAAATGTGGCGATACTGCGCGGCGACCCCATCTGGCACACCAGTTCCACATCTCCGATATCGATGCCGAGCTCCAGGGAGGCGGTCGCCACCAGGGCACGCAGGGAACCCTTCTTCAGGCGCTGCTCGGCGTCGAGCCGGTGCTCCTTGGCCAGGCTGCCGTGATGGGAGGTGACCGCCTCCTCGCCCAAGGTCTTGGCCAATGCCGCCGCGGCGCGTTCGGCGAGCCGGCGAGTGTTGACGAAGATCAGGGTGGTCTTGTGCTGGCTGATGAGCTGCTCGAGCCGGCGGTAGATCTCATCCCAGGCCTCGTTGGCCATCACCGCCTCCAGCGTCGACCCGGTCAGCTCGACGGCCAGGTCCCGTTCACGCACATGGCCGGTATCGACTATGGTACAGGCCCGCTGCAGCGGATCGTCGTGTTGCCCGGTGAGGTAGTGCGCCATCTCCTCGATCGGTTTCTGTGTCGCCGAAATGCCGATGCGCACCGGCGGCCTGTCACACAACCGGGCAAGACGCTCCAGGCTCAAGGTCAGATGGGCACCCCGTTTGTTGCCCGCCAGGGCATGGATCTCGTCGACAATCACGCTACGTACCGTCTTCAACATCTCCCGGCCGGAATCGGAGGTCAGAAGGATATAGAGGGATTCCGGCGTGGTCACCAGGATGTGCGGCGGGGTGCGCTTCATCATCGCCCGTTCCGACGAAGTGGTATCCCCGGTGCGCACCAGGGCGCGAATCGGCACATCGGGATAGCCCCCTTCCAGCAGCGCATCCCGGATCCCATTCAACGGTTGTTCCAGATTCTTGTGAATGTCGTTGGAGAGGGCCTTCAGCGGTGAGACATAGAGCACATGGGTCTCGTCGGCCAGGGGAAACTGCAGCCCCGCCTGTACCAGCCGGTCGATCGCCGCAAGAAAGGCGGCCAGGGTCTTACCGGAGCCGGTGGGCGCCGAGATCAGGGTGTTCTGTGCCGCCTGTATCGCCGGCCAGGCCTGCGCCTGGACCTCGGTGGGCCGGCCGAACTGCCGCTCAAGCCATGCTGTGACTGCCGGGTGAAACTGGAACGATGACATTACCCCATGATAGCCCTATTTTCTTGCGGGGGGCGTAATCCTATACTCGATATACTGTTTTCGGCAGACAATAAAACCAACGGTGGAGGGAGCCTTGCCATGACAACCGTAATCATTGTAATCGCCGTTCTGATCGCCATCCCACTCATCTACCTGGCCACCCTGGACGGCAGTTTCGCGGTCAGGCGCTCGCTGGAGATAGCGGTCGATCAAAAAACCGTGTTCGACAAGATCCGCGATTTCCGGAGCTGGTCCGACTGGAGCCCCTGGCTGATGCACGAACCCGATACTACCCTGATCTTCTCCGACTCGCCGGACGGGGAGGGAGGCTGGTACAGCTGGGACGGCAAGGTCGTCGGCGCAGGCAGACTGACCCATGAAAAATTTAGCGGTGAAGAGAAGATCGAACAGCGGATCGAATTCACGCGTCCCTTCAAGTCCGTAAGCAGCGTCTGGTGGGAGTTCGAACCCAAGGGCGAAGGCAAAACCCTGGTTCATTGGAACATGGCGGGCAGCATGCCCTTTCTGTTCCGTTTCATGGCGAAGAAGATGCCGGCCTACATCAGCAAAGATTACGATACCGGTCTCTACATGCTGCGCGGCGAATTGGAAACGGACGCCGAAGTCCCGTGCATATCTTTTGACGGTCCGGTGGAACTGCCGGAGCAGACCGCCCTGACCCTCCATTTCGAGGGTCATCTGGAGGCGATGAAAAAGGCCATGACGGAAGGCTTTCCACGACTTGGCCACTATGTCGATGAACATGGACTGACCGCCACGGGTTGCCCATTCTCCATCTACCACCAGGTCGATCTTAAAACGATGCACTTCGACTGCGACATGGCGATACCGGTAGCGCCGGAGACCACATCGACAGAGCTTGAGGTAAAGCGCTTCAGCGGCGGACGCTACTACAAGACCACCTTGCGGGGCAGCTACGAATTTCTCGAACTCGCCTGGTACCAGGCCTATGCCCACCTGCAAATGAGTAAGATTAAACCCCTGCACAAGCAGGCCTCGCGGGAGATGTATGAGAACGATCCCGCCACGGTCAGCCATAGCAACGAGATCGTCACTTCGATCTATATACCGATCAAATAGCGCAGATCGCTAATCGAAATCAGGAAAAACTCAATGGCAGTCAGAGAGAGACAGCTCAAACGATGACAAACCGGTTTTTTCGCTACGCGTAGATTTCTGTTTATCTCTCGTTCAATAAAAAAGAAGGTCGCAGCCATATCATGTTGAAATTTGGATGAGATATTGCTTGACCTCGGCCCATGACAACCGCAAGCCCGGCTAGTAGGCCGGGCTTGTTTTCAACCTGCATCACTTCGGGCCTGTTGACACTCATCCAATTGGCCCTAGCACCAGACACATCAACCACGGATCAATACGCCGGCGCTTCCGCCTCATAGTGAATACCGCTGCGCCCGGCCTGTTCGCGAATGGCACTGTAGAGTTTATGGTCCAGCGAACCCTTGGCTCCACCGGACTTTTTCACCTCCTGTTTAAGATACTCCTTACGCTGTACCGCGAGCTCATTGATCTCCTCCTGCAGTACCTTACGCTGTTTAGCCTTTTCAGTGATCATGGCACGTTGCTCCTGCGGCGCCATGGCACGTATGGAGGAAGGCAGATGATCCTTCTTGATGGCATCGAGCTCAACCCGGCCGCTAGCCACATCGTCCACCAATTCACTGTCACCCAATAGATTGGATTTTCCACTCTTGGATGCATTGAAGGTGGCGCGGCGCGCACGGGATGCAATCGAGGCGGACTCATGCAGCTTGTCAGCCGCTTCCAGTTTCTGGCGCTTTTTCTCCAACACCTCATCCGATCCGTAGTAGAGACGGGTTTCATCCAGCTTCTTTGAGAGAGTGGCCAGTTTCTCATCGAACGGCGTACTGATCGCAACGGCGTTTCCATCTTGAGAGACCTGGGCGTACTGGCCAAGACCGCCCTGGGCAATCTTGCTCCAGATCAGGCGTGTTGGGGCGCTGTTGCCGGCCTGGATTGTGTTGACCACTATACCCCGGGCGTTGGCCACCTTAAGGGTTTGCGGATACTTCACATCATCCTGATAGTCCATGTGGGGCGGCGCATCCCCCACCAGAAAGACGACCCGATAGGCATCCTCGCCCTGACTCCAGGAGATCTTGTTGACCGCATCATGCAGGGCCTGGTTGACGCTTTCAGGGCCGTCACCACCGCCTTCGGCGCGAAAATCCATCAGCGTCGCGTAGACCGTGTCGAGATCTTCCGAGAGATCCACGACTCGCGTGACATAGCTGTCTCCCCGGTCTCGATAGGCCACCAGCCCCATCTTGATTTCGGGCGCGGGCTGCGCCTGGGCCATGGTGGAGGCGATAGACCAGATCTTCTCCTTGGATGCCTGGATCAAGCCTCCCATGCTTCCGGTGGTATCCAGCGCGAATACCACTTCGATTTTCGGGTGTTGCCGGGTAGTGGTATGTACCGCCGGCACCTGGACAGGATCCGGCTGTGGCATGTTAACCGCAGCAACATCCTTGGGGGCGGGATAGAACGCGATACCACCGGCTGTAAAAGTGAACAGTGCTGCTGCAATGATTTTTGATTTCATGATCTTCTCCATGTTGACTAGCGGAAAGTTGATATCTTGGCGAGCGCGGCTTCCGCCGTGCGATGGGCAAGTTGAAAACCATCGTCTGTACTATTAACGGCGGTCGCCTGTTTGCTCGCTCGCTTCCAGGTATTGGGGATGAATACGAACAGTGCCTGGACGAGAAAAAAGCTCCACACACTGAGAAACAGATTGCCGGTTTGCAGCAACGCCCATACCGCCGCCGCCAAACCGAACAACACCAGACCCATGTCAGCCAATGCCGAGATGAGACTCGAATGGAAATAGAGCGAGCGAATCACCCAGACAACTCCCAAATGGGCCATGAGATAGAACGGCAGGTTCAGTCCCATCAGCCAGATAACAACCGCTGCCGCCAACCAGGCACTCACACTGGTAATGCGTCCGACCTTTTCGCCGCTGCGTCGCAACAGGTAGATCACATAGAGCAAGCCCATGGCTGCTATGAGCAGGCGAAGTACAAAGTCGGTGACGAAAACTGTTGTGAGTGCGCTAAAGAGCACGCCCCCACCGATAGTGGCGACCAGCGCTACACCGACGCCTTCAAAAAAGCCGGGGCGTTTCATGACCGGGTCCTCCTCTGCTTTTCACGCAGAAAGGCGAGTTCGATGTCATCCTCGTTGACGGCGAACTGACGCATGAAATCCGGCTCGTTCCAGCTGTTATGCTGTGTCTCCTCGTTCTCAGAGCCTGCAAGCAATTCCGCCTTCTGTCGCATCGACTCGAGACGCGAGCGGTTTTCATCGATACGTTTTTTCAGGGCCTCGCCCGCCTCCCGAAACTCCTGTTGTTTGCGGGCGAGATAGTTAAGATAGCGCTCCGACTCCAGCTTGCGTTTCAACAGCGTCCGCGCCAATGCCTCGTTACCGGTATCGAAGCAGAGATCCAGCTCTTCAGTCACCTGCCCAAGCCGTTGTTCAAGTTCGCTTTGTCGCGATGCAACCTGCTTCAGTTCCAGCTCTATGACCTTGACCCGATGATCGTCCTTGGTTAACGCCTCTTCCATATCACGCACCGCCTGCTTGAGTAGGATTTCAGGCTCCTCCATGCGATCGAGAACCGCGTTGACGTCGGCTCGAAACAGTTGGGATACGCGTGTGATGAGTGCCATGTCAGTCTCCTTGTGTTTGAATGTCTAAACACAGTCTAAGAACGAGACGCCATGACGAGTAGACAGAATTTAGTAAAACTCCGGACGACGGATTTACATGGAATTTACATTTCCCATGCGATAACTTGGTAGCCTAGTAATAGACATATCGCTTTATTCTGCACCCTGTTGGGCAGTGAATATTCAATTTGCGTTCATTTGCGGTCCAACAATCATTCGCCAACATTTGCGGCTTGCTTTTTATACAACCATGTAATGAAAAAAAGATAGAACAGCTTTAATTTGGAGCAGCATGAATCAAAAACCACGCATCCTCATCGTCGAAGACGAAGAAGCTATCCGGGTAGGGCTGGTCGACGTATTCGTCTACCACGGTTTTGCCGTGGATAGTGCAACCGAAGGTCCGGCAGGACTGCAGAAAGCCCTGACCGGCACTTTCGACATGATCCTGCTCGACGTGATGCTGCCCGGAATGAACGGCTTCGATATCTGCAACCGCATACGCGAACAGGATAAGGATCAACCCATCATCATGTTGACTGCCAAGACCAGTGATGAAGACATTGTCCACGGACTGACCCTGGGCGCGGACGACTATGTGGCGAAACCCTTTTCGGTTGCGCAATTGGTGCTGCGCGTACAGGCTGTATTGCGACGCTCCCGCAACAGCGAAGCCAGCCAAGACTACATTCGACTGGGGGATGTGGTGGAGATCGATATTCGCAACCTGTCAGGCAAACGCAGTGACGAGCCGCTCTCCTTCACCAGACGGGAGATGGAGATTATCGAATACCTGCACCGCCACCGGGAACGCCCCGTATCGCGTGAAGAGTTGCTCAACAAAGTGTGGGGCTATGCGAAGAATGCCGATATCGAAACCCGCACGGTGGATATACATATCGCCAAATTACGCAGAAAGATAGAAACCGATTCAGCGGAACCCCGTTTTTTGACCACGGTGCGGGGTGCCGGTTACCGCCTGTTGGTCGATTGAAATGGCTCGCCCCGCCCTCAACAGCCTCAATAAAAACCAGCTACGCCGTTGGCTCATGGTGTTTTTCTTCGCCCTGGCGATTCCCAGCGGTCTACTAGTCTATCAAGCCTACGATCAACTGAAATGGGAGGCCTTTCATCGTCACCGGGTGCTGGCCGAAGAGCTGGCAACGCGCATCGACAAGGGTTACGCCCAGCTCATCGAAACGGAGGAGCGTCGCGCTTTTGTCGATTACAACTTTCTCGTCATTGCCGGCGATCCCAACAGCAATTTCATTCAACGTTCAGCATTGTCGAGCTTGCCTGTGCGCTCCCCAATACCCGGGTTGATCGGTTATTTTCAGGTGGATAGCGAGGGTGTATTTAATACGCCGCTGCTCCCCGATTCGGCACTCACCGCCAGCGAATACGGCATTCAGGCCGATGAGCTTGTGCAACGGCGGGAACTTGCCGATCGCCTACGCGCAATCCTCGGTGAAAACCGATTGGTACGCACCGAGCAACAGGAGGACAGAGAGGACGAGCTCACTGAAGCAATGATTACACCTGAAGAGGTCCCACTCAGCGATAGCACTGGATCCCTCTACTCTTCCAGTACGGAGTCGCGACGCATTCGGGATCGTAAGATAACTGAGGAGGGTGATAAGGCGTCCGGGGATTACGGCATCAAGCAGGAGATTGCTGCGGGGCAGGCTGTGTTTGATCGCCTGTCGGAGCAAAAAGCAGATCGCCCATCAAAGGCGCTTACCGGTTCCAACATACGTGGCCGCGTCGAAGACCTGCAACTGGACAGCAGCTTTGAAGCCGCGCAGGCGCCAATGCGGCAGCAACGGACAGCGCCCAAGGCGAAAGCAGGACTGGCAAAACGCACCCCGCGTAAAGAGCGCAGTGTACTGCCCGAACCGGAACCCCTTGCTACACAACCGGGAACCATGGCTGCACCACAGGTATCGAAAACGGCGCCGTTGCGGATTCGGACCTTCGAAAGCGAGATCGATCCCTTTGAAATGAGTCTTCTCGACAGCGGCCACATCGTGCTTTACAGAAAGGTGTGGCGTGACAGCCAGCGCTATATTCAAGGCTTGCTTGTGGAGCAAAACGCCTTTCTGAGCGGCCTCATGGAAACCAGCTTTCGCGCTACATCCCTCGCACAGATGAGTGAACTGATCACCGCCTACCAGGGTAATCTACTGAGCGCATTCTCGGCATCCGCGGGGGAGCGTTATCAGGCCGGCACCGAGGAACTTCGCGGCGCGCTCCTCTACCAAACCCGACTCACCGCTCCCTTCAACGACCTGGAATTGATCTTCGCTATTCAACATCTTCCCGCTGGTCCGGGCGGTGCTGTCATAGCATGGATCGCGGTGATTCTTTTTTTGCTTCTCAGCGCCGGTTTCTATGCCATCTACCGCTTGGGTGTAGGACAGATAAACCTGATCAGTCAACAGCAGGACTTTGTATCCGCCGTCAGCCACGAACTGAAGACGCCGCTTACCTCGATACGCATGTATGGCGAAATGCTTCGCGAGGGCTGGGTGGTGGAAGATAAAAAGCGCGAGTACTACGACTTCATACACGATGAGAGTGAGCGACTGACACGCCTGATCAACAACGTGCTGCAGCTTGCACGCATGACCCGAAACGGCCTGCAGGTTCAGCTGAAACCTGTCTCAGCAGGCGAGTTGATGGATCTGATAGGGTCAAAGATTGAGTCGCAGACCACCCGCGCCGGATTCGACCTGAAGCTGAATGCTTCCCCAGACTGCGCATCCCGAACACTGCAGATCGACCCGGACTACTTCACTCAGATCATCATCAACCTGGTGGACAATGCCATCAAGTTCTCCACCAGGGCAGAGAAAAAGGCAATAGATATTGAGTGTCTTTCACAACAGGACAGTAGAGTGGTATTCAAGGTGCGAGACTACGGGCCCGGGATCGCAAAGGATCAGATGAAGAAGATCTTCAAACTCTTCTACAGATCCGAAAACGAACTCACCCGTGAGACAGTCGGCACAGGAATCGGCTTGGCGCTGGTGAGTCAGTTAACCACGGCGATGGAAGGGAGTGTGGATGTAGTGAACATGGAGCCGGGCGTGGAGTTTCGCGTGAGCTTTTTGTCCAAGTGAATGTTTACTCTTGCCAAGGCCCGAAGTGCGCCATGCAAAACCAAGATCAAAGAACAATAATTTCAACATCAGAAAGAATCACTCTCCGGGTCATTGCTTTCCCACCCATGAATAGTGAGTGCGACGTCAATACAAGTACGAATATTGGTCGTTAAAGTCACCAATCCTTTGAAGGGCTTCGTTCTTGGAAACAGACAGTTAAATTCCACATTCCCATAGCGTTCGCATGATGACTTACTCTCTGCAGGCCTACCGAAGAACCCACTTGTATCATTCAACTCCGTTGTGGATTACACATCAGCCTCAAATCACCGGCTTAACCATATTTTCTGAATCACCAATGGCTAGTCATTAACTACCTGGGGATTTAGTAAATAAACGGCATGGATATATATTGTTGTTATTCACCCCATACCTGACACTACGATGATTTTCATCTAAATACGCTGACAAAACAGACAAACTAATTTGAACCCGCGTTCTGCAGGATTCGAACAAACACGAACTCAGCCGGTTTCAACAGGGCAAATCCGACTTCTACAACGACCTGACCACGATCAATGTCATCCTGCGTCATGGTGTCACCAAAAACACAGCGGACGAAGCAGGCCTCCTTCGCCATGGCGCCCTGGAGCGCCCCTGCCCGAGACTGGCCGTCCATAAAAGCGCTGATTGTGGCACACAGCGACGACCAGAGCTGTTGATCATTAGGTTCGAACACCGCCCACTTAATGCCTATACGGATACTCTCCCCGATCATGATGGAGGTTAGGTGTACCGGCACATAAAGCCATTCTGACCAAAAGACAATGAGCCATCTGGTCCGTTACCGTTATGAGAATAAAAATCTGTCATGTCATCATCGCAAGCATCTGCTCAGCAACTGCAGGCAAGTCTGCGCACATGGCAAAAATATTCGCTCAATCGTATAAAAATATAATATATTATATAAGATATATATTGATATTATATTATAAATCGTATATTTATCATTTATATGATTGAGCGAATATTTGGATGATAATGGCATGACAATACGCAGCAGTAAGGATTTGGGAGCCGCAATCCGGCGCGCCCGGAAGGCGCAAAAGCTGAAACAGGTCGACCTGGCGATGATGGCGTCATTGCGTCAGCCGCTGATCTCTGAACTGGAGAATGGCACGACAAACGCCACAGTGGATACCGTCCTCAAGGTGCTGGCAGCCCTGGAGTTGGATTTGACGGTCATGCCGCGCCGGAAAGCCAGCTTCGATCCGACGGAGTATTAACGATGGGCCGTAAGCGCAGATCGCGGGCTTTGGATGTTTATGTCGGTACCAGCCTGGTCGGCAGCTACATGCGCGCGGCCAGCGCCGCGACCAGGTTCCGCTACGACCCGCAGTGGCTGGAGTCGGAACACGCTTTTCCGATTTCGCGCTCGCTGCCATTGTCCGACCGGGTCTGGTCCGGCGATGAGGCCAATGCCTATTTTGACGGTTTGCTGCCAGACGACCAGACGGTCAGGGACAAGATCGCCTCGCGGGAAGATGCGGATAGCGCGGGGACGTTCGACCTGCTGGCGGCAATCGGGCGCGATTGCGCCGGTGCGCTGCGCTTCGTCCCGGAGGGTAGCGATCCCGGCGATCCGGCGAAGATGACCCACCGCCCAGTCACTGATGAAGAAATCGCAGAACGACTCGCCGCGCTCGCCCACAATCCGCTCGGCATCGATGCCAGCACCGATGACTTCAGGATATCGATTGCAGGTATGCAGGAAAAAACCGCCTTCCTGCAAATCAAAGGCCAGTGGCACTTGCCGCTGGGCGCGACACCGACCTCTCATATTTTCAAACCGGCCATGAAGGAAGGCCCGAGTGGCGCGGACTTTTCCGACACACCATGGAATGAATGGTTTTGCCTGAATATCTGCCGTGACTTTGGCCTGGATACCGCCCAGACCGAAGTGTTGCAGTTTGGCGGCAAGCCTGTGATCGTCGTCGAACGGTTTGACCGCCTCTGGAAGGACCGCGTGCTGTACCGCCTGCCGCAAGAAGATCTGTGCCAGGCACTGAGCGTACCGTCGATCCGTAAATACGAAGCTGACGGCGGCCCCGGTATACTCGACATCCTGAACTTCCTGAATGGTGCGGAATCGCCGCGCAAAGATCGCCTGCGTTTCATGAAAGCGCAAATCGTCTTCTGGCTGCTGGCCGCTATCGACGGCCACGCCAAGAACTTTTCGATCTTCCTGACACCGGGCGGTTACCGTTTAACACCGCTATACGACGTCATGTCGTCTTCGCCTTACCCTGAACTTTCACCGCATAAGGTAAAACTGGCGATGGCCATCGGTGATAGCCGTCAATACCGTATCAAGGGGATTCTGCCAAGACACTTCTATCAAACCGCAAAAAAAGCCGGTATCCCGAAAGAAGAGATGGATCATCTGTTCTCAGACATCCAGGCCTGCCTTGATCCTGCGTACGAAAAAACAGCAACCCTGGCCGGGGAGGCTGGAATGCCGCGACACACTGTCGACGCCATTCTCGATGGAATAAGGAACCGCGCGAGACTGATCGAAATCTAGCCCTTGCCCAAGGCGGGGACAGTCGGCCTAATGCGTCATCGGTTTCTGCCTTCGGCTGCCGGAGGCTAAGGAAATCCACGGTGCGTCGTGTGTGGGTAGCGGAGATGAAGATCGCCTGTTCATCCTGCTTGAGGACTTCGGAATAATAGGGTGGATTCAGCCCCCATTTTCAGGCTATAGAAAATTCAAGCATACTTCATTGGAGATCAATGATAATGATCCGGCAGCGGTCAACCACAACAGTGAGATCGTCACCTCGATTTATATACCGATCAAGTCGTCTGGGATAAACCAAGAGAGAAAACGATGGTGGCCAGGGACAGAATCGAACTGCCGACACGGGGATTTTCAGTCCCCTGCTCTACCGACTGAGCTACCTGGCCTTAGAGAAGAGGGCGTATTAAACCGGGGATGCCCGGTTGAGTCAAGTCCGTACGCCCGTCGGGGCCTATTGAGGTCGATAGTCCGGCGGCAGCTCGGCGCCTTCGCCGAAGAAGAACTGCTCCATCTGCTGTTCGAGGAATTGGCGTGCCTTGGGATCGACCGGGCTGAGCCGGTTCTCGTTGATCAGCATGGTCTGGTGCCTGAGCCACTCCTGCCAGGCTTCCTTGGAGACGTTGTCGAAGATGCGCTGCCCCAGTTCGCCGGGATAGGTGGGTCGATCCAGCCCTTCGGCCTCACGTTTCAGTCTGACGCATTGTACGGTACGGCTCATGGGGCCTCTCCTCCGGATTGGTGTTCGCGAATCGGTCTGTCGATCTCTCGCAGGATGCGGCTGACCGGCGCGGCCAGCCCCCGGTCGTCGGGTTGTGACAGTTTATACCAGACCCTGGGGCCGGCATCCATGAGGCCCTTTGCAGGGTTTTTCACCGCCACCACGACCGGCGTGATATCCAGGTGAAAGTGGGAAAAGGTATGGCGCCTCGGCTGCAGGTGGTCGCGCTCTTCCACATCACAGCCCAACACCTCCCGGCACCAGGTTTTCAACGGCTGTTCCGGCGGACACTCGGGCAGACTCCACAGCCCGCCCCAGATGCCGCTGGGCGGCCGCTGCTCGAGCAGAATGTCGCCACTGGCATCGGTCAGGATCAACATGCGGGTGGCGCGCACCGGCAGCACCTTTTTCGGCTTGGGGGCCGGATAGCGTGAAACATCCCCCTCGGCGAGGGCCAGGCAACTCTGCGCCAACGGACAGGTGTCGCAGAGAGGCTTGCCCCGCACACAGCAGGTGGCGCCCAGATCCATCATCGCCTGATTGTACTGCGCGGTTTGACGGTGCGGGGTCAGTTGTTCACTCAACCGCCACAGCTGTTTCTGCACACCATTGTTGCCCGGCCATCCCGAAATGGCGAAATGGCGCGCCAAGACCCGTTTTACATTACCGTCCAGGATCGGGGCATATGCACCGAATGCGAGGGAGCGTATCGCCCCCGCGGTGGAGCGACCGACGCCGGGCAGGGCCCGCAGGCTGTCGAGATCGTCCGGCAGCACCCCTTGATGCCGGGTCATGACCTCCCCTGCCGCCCGATGCAGATTTCTCGCCCGGGCGTAGTAGCCCAGACCGGACCAATGATGCATGACCTTGTCCGGATCGGCGGCAGCCAGGGTGGCAATATCGGGGAAGCTCTGGATGAAGCGTTCGAAATAACCGATTACGGTATTCACCTGGGTTTGCTGCAGCATGATTTCGGAGACCCAGATGCGGTAGGGGTCCCGCGGTTGCTGCCATGGAAGGTTCTTTCTGCCGTGGCGGTCGAACCAGGCCAGCACGCGTTGTGAAAAGCTCTCCGCCCTTTCGGGTGGGATGGTTGGGAGCGTTGTTCGGGCCCGCTTCTCTCGGTCTGCCATCAAAAGAGATTTTTCAGCTTATCCTTCAGCTTGCCCTTGAGTTCCTCCGGCACCTTCTCCTCCAGCTTCTCACCGATCTTTTCGTCCACCTTTTGATCGAGCTTCTGCTTGAGTTTCGCCTTCTGCTGCTCCTCCAGAATCTTCGACAGCTGTATGGAGAAATCGGGGTCGTTCCAATTACCCTTGATCTTGACCGGTATGGGTATGCCGACCAGATCCTCCAGCGCCTCCCCTCCTTGTCCCGCCGGTGTGTTGACGATGACCGGTCGAACGGTGTACTTCAACCGCTCCTCCAGCAGATAGGCCTTGCCGCTTCCCTCCAGGCGGAGGTAGGGGGACTTGGCCAGCAGACTCTGGTTGTTCACCACGCCGTTGACGATCGTGGCGCGGCCGTTGAGTTCTGAAAAGTCGGTCTGTTCCGGTTCATTCAACACCATGGTGCCTTCGCCCTTCAGCTTGGCCTTGGTATCGCGGATCATCTTGGCCAGATTGAAGCCCTTGACCGCGCCATCGCGGAAATCGAAGGAGAACTGCCCGTTGAGCCCGCGCTTCAACTGTTTAACAGTATTGCCCCGGCTGGTGAGCTGCATGTCGAGATCGCCGCTGCCGAGCAGGGTATCCTTGCCGGTCAAATCGAGTAACAGCGGGCCGGAGAGAATCCTCGACACCTTCTGGGTAAGATTGATCGCCGGCCGTTCACCGGTGACATCCAACTGCACATCCCCTTTCATCAGGCCATCATAAAAACGGCCCACTTCGTGATCGAGATTCAGCTTGCCATCCCGGCCGCGCACCTTGAGCAGAATCGCCTCTGCTTGCAGCCCATTGACGATCAAGCTGTCGATGCGCACGGTCCCGTCCAGTCGCAGGCCTCGCAATAACTCATTGGGAAACAGGGGCTCATTTTCCGATCCGCCTTTCGATGGTTTGGCGGGTGCCCTGCCCGGCTCAGTCTTCGGCGGCAGGTAACGATCCACATTGATGGTGTTCAACGCCAGATTGAACAGGTAGGCTGGCGACGCGAAATTAACCATCTCAAACTCACCCTTGAGTTTTGTCTGGTCCAACTCCAGCAACAGATTCTTCAATACCAGCTGATCGGGAGAGGCGGTGAAATCTGATGACAGAAAGAGAGATTGAAGCACCTCTTCATCCGCCGTTTCCGGAACAGGCAGCCCAAACTGGTTCATCCACTCGCGCAGATTGAATTCGGCCAGGTTCAGATCGCCTTTGAAGGTCGGATTGGTCTGGATCTCCTCACCCTGGACACGCCCGGTGAGCTTGAGTTTACCGGACGAGAGCTCCAGGTCGTGCAGATCCAGGATGTTGGACGTCAGGTTGACCAGCAGGTCGCCCTCCAACAGGCTCTTGACCCCCTCCTCGGGCATGCCCTCACCGGTCAGATTCACTGCCAGTTGCAGATCCTGCATACTGAACACCTGCTCATCCGGTTTCACCAACATCTTGGAAGTCAGCTTGACGCCACCCTTCAACAACGGTTTCCGGCTCGCCAGATCCATACTGAAATTCAAATCCACACTGCGTCCCGGCGCCAATTCACCGGTCTCCAGATAGATGTTATCGATCTGGTAGCGTTCGCCCGTCGATTGATCGTCCCAAACCAGATTCGCCTCCTTGATGCTCAATCCGCCCACGGTGAAAGCCATCAAACTGGCTTTATCCTGTTGCGGGGACTCTACCTCCGCGGACTCCTGCTCACCCTCCGCTTTGCCCAGCATGTCATCCCAGTTGGTGACACCGCTCTTCGACCTGGCCAGGTTGAGCTTCAACCCCTCGATGCGCACAGTGTCGACTTCCAGCAGCTGATCAATCAGCAAGGGCAGCAGGTTGACGCCCACCTCGGCATGCTTGACCGCGGCGAAGTCTCCCTCTTTGAAGCCCTTGGCGTTGCTGAGGGTCAACCCATTCAACTCCAACGCCAACCTGGGAAAGACAGACAAGCCGATATCCCCGCCGATGGCAAGATCCCGCCCTGTCGCCTTTTTCACCTCGGCGACAATACGGTCTTTATGGTCGTTCGGATCGACAAACATGGGGATCAGAATCACCGCTGCGATGATCAGCAGCAGCACCATTCCGATCAACCATCCAAGCACCTTCAGTATCTTGCCCATCATCTACTCCTTATTCATTCTCTTTCGGATTTGGGCTTCCACAATTCCAACATATATCGAATCCCGCATCGATACTCTCGCCACAAACACTACACTGCCAGGCCTCGCCACTGACCGGGGGACGATCGAAAAACGCTTCCGTGAGCCGCTTCGCCAGCGCCAGGTCACGATCTTCAAGCACCCAGAGGGTGGGAAAAATATTGGCCGGCAGTTCGCCCACGGCGCCACTCAGGTGATCACCGACAATCACGGTTTCAATTCCCTTCTGCTGGAGATGATCCTTGAGCATCTGCGCCTCCACCCTGTCCGCGGCTTGATAAAGTTCTAGCATGGAAAACCGCCATCTCTCCTGAATATATGTTATTCCACCGGTCAAGTTCATACACGGATCGTTAATTTTTGATTCAACAGGCCCCCTGCCGCCCTCACCTTGGCCAAATACCTGTCTTGCCCAGTGAAAAGATAAGCCTAACAAAACCCGGCGCCTGGGCATTAGGCAGTACGGCCGTCAGAATAGATCGCACTATTCCACCTTGTTTCCCGATGACCTGCCTTGCACTCTCACAATGCGGGGTCGGTTTCATTCATCGATATCTTTAGACTACCTTATAACCGCACCGGGATGCCGTTTAAATCCCTAAATTTGTAAGGGTTCCCGGGACAAGAACGATCATTAGACTACACTAACAGCGACTAGCTTTCCCGCTGTTGTGGCATAATCAAGTGCACGCACCATTCGACTTAAACAGGCACCCGAATTGTTGAAATACTTGTCTCTGGTTTTGATTTTGGCGTTCGCTGCCCTTGATAACGCTATGGCGGAGAAGGGCCAGTCGATCATGTTCCAGCCTAAAGAGCATCCCTTCATGGAGCCCCCGAAAGAGGCAGATGACGAAGCCGCTCAGTGTACGCAGCTGGCAAAACAGATCGAAGCCCTCAAGGGTAAACCGCAACGCCGCCATGCGGCCCTGGAACGCTATCGATTGATGTGTACGGACAAGGCGCAGATAGAGTGAATTGGAGCGGGTAACGGGAGTCGAACCCGTCTCTCTGGCTTGGGAAGCCAGGGTAATACCGATATACGATACCCGCGAATGCCGTCCCTGTCTGAATCCTTACCTCAGGCTTGCCGAGTAGTACGCAAGCTCTTGACAAGTCTACCCTGCCACGATTTTCCTGTCATGCCACCCTGCATGCTGACAATAATTCAATAACCCTAGACCAAACCATCGCCGTAGAGTGTTTCAACCTGTTGCTTGCAATACGCCAAGACCTTTTGTCGCTTGATCTTCATGGTGGGTGTCATCAATCCGTTCTCGATCGTCCAGGGTTCGAGCAGCAGTGCGACCCGGCGTATCTTGGCGTAGCCGGGGAAATCGCGCAACGCCAGCCGTATTCGCTTCAGCAGCGCATTTTGCAGGCGCTCGTTCTCGAGACTGGATGATTGCGACGGATCGAGACCATACTCATCGGCGAGCCCGTTCCACAGGTCGGGATTGAGCACCACCAGCGCCCCCAGGTAGGGCTTACCCTCACCCACCACCATTATCTGCTCGATCAGGGGATCGAGGGTTATCGCCATCTCCATATCCGCCGGCGGGATCTTCTCGCCGTTCGACAGCACCAGAATATCCTTGATCCGGCCGGTGATATAGATATGGCCATCTTCATCGATACGCGCCTGATCACCGGTATGCAACCAGCCCTGGGGATCGATCATCTCGGCGGTAGCCGCATGGTTGTTCCAATAACCGAGCATCATCCCCGGTGTCCTGACCAGCAGTTCATCATCATCGCCGATCTTCACCGTCACACCGCGTAAAGGAATACCGACACTTTCCGGTCTGATGTCATGCATCGGATTGACACTGATGACCGGACTGGTCTCGGTCAACCCATAACCCTGCAGCATGGGCAGCCCGAGCCCCAAAAAGACCCGGGCAATCTCCGGCGATATGGCCGCACCGCCACTGACCGCGACACGCAGCCGCCCTCCCAGCTTGTCGAGTATCTTGCCGGAGACCAGTTTGCGCAGCAGGGGATGCAGCAACAGCCCCGGAAACCAGCTGCGGCGCCCCATGCGATATTCAAACTCCTTGAATCCCACGCTCAAGGCCATATTGAAGAGCATACGCGCAAAGGCGGGTTTACTCTTCAGCTGGTCCTGCACCCGGGCATAGACCCGCTCGAAGATACGGGGTACGGCAATGATCGCGGTCGGCCTGATGGTCTGCAGGTCTTCCGCCAACTGCGGGATGGAACGGGCAAAGGAGACAGAGGCGCCGGCCATCATCGGCAGGTAGTAACCACCGGTCCTTTCAAGGGTGTGAGAGAGGGGCAGGAATGAGAGAAAGCTGTCTTGCTGATAGCAATCCACCACGGTCAGTGAGCCATGGGCGATGGAGAGCATATTGTAGTGACTCAGCATCACACCCTTGGGGCGTCCTGTGGTACCGGAGGTATAGACAATCGAGGCCAGGGTCTCGGGATCGGCATATCGCCGTTTCAAGGGATCGCCGCGAGGCGGCAACCAGTGCTTCGCCTCACGCACCAGTTCATCCTCAGCCGGGCGTGGCTGTCGCTCTGTCTCCAGCACCACAACCCGCTGCAACTGGGGCAGTTCCTCCACCGAATCGGCCATGCGGTTCCAGCGGCCGCTGTCCTGCACCAGCAACAGTTTGACCGCCGCGTCGCGCAGGATGTAGGCAATGGCCTCTGCGCGATCGTCGGTATACAGAGGCACGACAACCAGTCCCAGCGAGAGGGCGGCCTGATCGAACATCACCCATTCGGGACAGTTCCTCAGGAGGATCGCGACCCGGTCCCCATCCTCCAGCGCCTCCCCCGCTAGCGCCTGGCGCCAGCGCGACACCTGGCGTTCCATATCGCCCCAGGTGAGTTCGTACCACTGTTTGTTCTGCCGGTGATAGTGTCGATAAGCCACCGCATCGGGTGTCCGGCGTGCACGCTGCAAAAACAATCCATCGAGGGTGCCGGCCAATTCCGGCGATATCAGATCTTCACTCCACTTCACGAATCGACTCCAGCCATTGAGCTATCGCTCCCAGGCCCTTGCAGGGCCTCTTTTCATTTATTTATTCATTGTTGTATGCGTTTTGTATTCACTTTATCCCTGCGACATGTGGGGATCGTTCAGCCCTGTGCCTGTTTGTGCCTGGCCGGTATCACTCAAATTCAACAACGGGTTTTCGCCAACGCAACACATACTTTGTTGTCCCAAGATGAGGTAAAATTATTTCCCATCACCAATTGAGACCAGACAGAGATGCAGATTTACTTAAACGGCGTGGAAAAGCAAATTCCCGACGCACTGAACATGACCAAGCTGATCGAGTTACTCGATCTATCCGGCCAGCGTATTGCTGTGGAAGTCAATGAAGAGTTGGTGCCCCGCAGTACCTTCAACGAGTATCTGCTGGAAGAGCATGACCAAGTCGAGATCATACAGGCCGTAGGTGGCGGCTGAAACTGCACCCTCAGTTCCCTCATCCCATTCGAATAAATCAGCAACCAGAACCAGACCGATGCCAAACGATACCCAAAATGACAGCTTCAGCGTCGCCGGACGCCGTTTCAACTCCCGCCTGCTGGTCGGTACCGGCAAGTATAAAGATATGCCGGAGACCCGGGAGGCCATCGATGCCAGCGGCGCGGAGATCGTCACCATTGCGGTGCGCCGTACAAACATCGGCCAGGACCGGGATCAACCCAATATCCTCACCGTGCTGCCGCCTGACGAGTTCACCTATCTGCCGAACACGGCCGGTTGCTACGACGCCAAGACCGCAGTCCGGACCTGCCGTCTGGCGCGGGAACTGCTGGATGGCCACAACCTGGTCAAACTGGAAGTGCTGGGTGACGAGAAGACCCTGTTCCCCGATGTAGTGCAGACCCTTGAAGCTGCGGAAGAGCTGATCAAGGACGGCTTCGATGTGATGGTCTACACCAACGACGATCCGATCATGGCCAGGCGGCTCGAGGAACTGGGCTGTGTGGCAGTGATGCCGTTGGCGGCACCCATCGGTTCCGGCCTGGGCATCCGCAACCGGCTCAACATCCTGACCATCGTGGAAAACGCCAAGGTCCCGGTATTGGTGGATGCCGGCGTCGGCACCGCCTCCGATGCCGCCGTGGCCATGGAACTGGGTTGCGACGGGGTACTCATGAACACCGCTATTGCCGCGGCAGACAACCCGGTGTTGATGGCTTCGGCCATGAAAAAGGCGATCCAGGCGGGACGTGAGGCCTACCTGGCGGGTCGGATGCCGGCCAAGCGCTTTGCCTCGGCCTCGTCACCGCTCGATGGGCTGTTTTTCTGACCATCCTCTGAATGCACCAGACCTATGTCGGTTGAACAGTCTCATCGTCCCATTCGCAGTTATGTTCTGAGACAGGGCCGATTGACTGAAGGTCAACAGCGGGCGTTCCAGGCATTGTGGCCGCACTATGGCCTGACCCTGGACCAACAGCCCCTGCGCTTCTCTTCACTCTTCGGGCGGGAGGCGCCGGTCACCCTGGAAATCGGCTTCGGCAATGGCGAAGCTCTGGCTCAGATTGCCGCCCGCCATCCCGAGCGGGACTTCCTGGGCGTCGAGGTGCATACACCCGGCGTGGGACACCTGATGCTCAAACTGGCTGAGCAGGAGTCTGACAATGTACGCATCCTGCAGGCAGATGCCATGGAACTGCTGCGACACCATATGCCTGAAGCTGCCCTCGACCGGGTGCAGCTCTACTTTCCCGATCCCTGGCATAAACGGCGCCACCACAAACGCCGCATCGTGCAACAGGCGTTTGCCGATCTCATTCACCAGGCACTGAAACCCGGCGGGGTGATCCACATGGCCACCGATTGGGAAGAGTATGCCCGGCAGATGCTGGATGTTTTCACCCGACACGACGGTTTTCGCAATCAGGCCGGAAAAGGCAACTTCTCCCCACGCCCGGATACACGACCGTTGACCAAATTCGAACAGCGGGGCCAGCGGCTTGGGCACGGGGTATGGGATCTTATTTTCGAGCGTAACAGTTGATGGGCAGCCTGACCTTAAAGCAGTTCCAATCACCCCTACTCGAACCCATAGAGCTGTATATCCCAGCGGGTCACTGCACCACCCTGAGCGGTCCTTCGGGAAGCGGCAAATCGCGCCTGTTGAGGGCCCTGGCCGACCTCGACCCACACCAGGGCGAAGCCTGGCTTGACGAGCAGGAAATGGCCGCCTTCAGCGGTCCGGCATGGCGCCGAGAAGTGGGATTGCTTCCCGCTGAGAGCGCCTGGTGGAAAGATCGTGTCGGCGACCACTTCCCGCACGTCGACAATGCCCTGCTGTCACTTCTCGATTTATCCCCAAACGCCATGCAGTGGGAGATCAGCCGTCTATCCAGCGGTGAGCGACAGCGCCTGGCTCTGGCAAGGCTGCTTGGCAATATGCCCCAGGTACTGTTGCTCGATGAACCCACCGCCAACCTGGATCAAAAAAACATCGACCGGGTCGAGGAGCTCATTGCTGAATGGCGCCGGCAACACAAGACCGCAGTACTCTGGGTCTCCCATGATCCTGATCAACAACGGCGGGTCGGCGAGGAGTCCTGGCACATCGCAGACGGACGCCTGCAGGTAAAACGATGACACTCATAGAGTTGACCCCCCTCGACCTGGCGCTGTCCGCAATTCTTGTGGTGGTACTGGCCCTGCTGTCGTTAAGACTCTCCCTCGGCATCGAACGTCAACTGTTGATTGCGGCCTTGCGCACAGTGGTCCAGTTGATCCTGCTCGGCCTGGTGTTGAAGTTTCTGTTCGTACAATCCCATCCCTTGTTGATCGCGCTCCTTGCGCTGTTCATGCTCTTCGTCGCGGGCTATGAAGTCATGGCCCGGCAACAACGCCATTTTCTCGGTATCTGGGGTATGGGGGTCGGCACCCTCTCGATGTTCATCTCCTCATTTACCGTCACCCTGATGGCACTCACGATCATCATTCAGGCCGAGCCCTGGTATTCAGTACAGTACCTGATCCCCCTGCTGGGCATGCTGCTGGGAAACACCATGTCGGGCGTGGCCATCGCCCTGGACCACTTGACCCATAATTCCTGGCAGCAGCGGCAGCAGATCGAGGCGCGACTGATGCTGGGCCACACCTGGGAACAGGCAATTCGGGAGCTCCGGCGCAATGCCCTGCGTAGCGGTATGATACCGATCATCAATGCCATGGCGGCGGCCGGCGTAGTCAGTCTGCCGGGCATGATGACCGGCCAGATCCTGGCGGGCGCACCACCGTTCGAGGCGAGTAAATATCAGATATTGATTATGCTGCTGATCGCGGCAGGTACCGGATTCGGCGCCATGGCCGCGGTATGGATCGGCTCGAAACACCTGTTCGACGATCGTGAACGACTGCGGCTCGACCGACTCAGCGCGGTTAAAAACTAGGGGCGATAAACGGTGATCACAATAGCCCCCTCCCACACCTGCTTAGGAGACTTCCCGCTCACCACGGACCAGTTTTATCACCAACAGCACAACCGGCAGTCCATGCATCAACAGATCGAAGATATCGATAGGACGTTGCAAGGTACCGGCCGCCAGCATCTTCAGCTTCTCCCATAGATGGGGCTCCGGCACGAAAGGTGCCAATCCGAGCAATAACGCCGGCAGCGCGACCATCTGCATCGGCAGCCTATCCAACCAATTAAACATCTCAACACACCTAGGGTTTCGTATTCCTATCTAATATTATCCGCAAATTAACGCCAATAAACGCAAAAGATATTTCAACATGTAAGGTGATTCACTTCTATTTATATACCACTGGTGCGGCAAGCCGCACCCTACACTATTAAACAACGACAGCTTTTTTACACATTTGCCTCATTCCCATGCTCCTGCGTGGGAACGATTTAACTAGATCTTTTTACACATTCCCGCGGAGAACCATGGAAAAAACCATTTGCGTTTATTAGCGTTCATTTGCGGATTTTTTATGCTTAAGAACTTATCAGCAAAGGTATCAACACTCAGGACAGAGGGATCGATATAGATCCGCGTCGGCCTCACTGAAACAACAGGCGATAATCTCGCCAAACGATTCTTTCCTTGCCTTCATGACACTCAGCGCCACCTCAGCCGCTTCCCGTTTCGGGTAGCCGTAGACTCCGGTACTGATGGCGGGAAAGGCTATGCTTCGACATCCCTTCTCAGCGGCCAGTGTCAGGCTGTTCTCATAGCAGGCACGGAGTAATGCGGGTTCACCCTGCCCACCGTTGCGCCAGACAGGGCCCACGGTATGGATGATCCAGGCTGCCGGAAGCTTGTAGCCGGGTGTCATTCGCGCCTCACCGGTAGGACAACCTCCCAGGGTTTTACAGATGGCCAGCAGTTCCGGGCCGGCCGCCCGATGGATGGCGCCATCCACACCGCCTCCCCCTAAAAGGGAGGAATTGGCTGCATTGACGATCGCATCCACTTCCAGCTTTGTAATATCTGCCGTTACAATGCTTATCTGTCCCATAATCTATACCTGCATGTCATATTCAACCCTCAATCTGCTGCTTGCCCTGTTGGCCTTGCTCTGGTTCTGGCGCGACAGTCTTCGGGTGCGTGAAATCGCCATACGGATCAGTCGCAACGCTTGTCAAAGCCATGGAGTGCAGTTTCTCGATCAGACCGTGGCCCTGCATCGGCTGGGAATTCGATGGCTTCGCAGTGGACTGAAACTGCGCCGTGTCTATGAGTTCGACTATAGTCTGGAAGGCTCGGGCCGGCGAACCGGATATGTGGTGATGATGGGCACCGATAATGTCAGCCTGCATATCGATTTACCGTCGCGGGACATGGCCGACGGTTCAGAGTGAGACCAGGGTAAAAACCATTCCTGGTTACCCACCATTCTCAGCTATCCGCTCTCATCCCACCCCTCTCTCACGGTGGGTGTTGTAAAAGCAAGCCGCAAATAGACGCTAATCCGATAAGTCCGCAAATGAACCTATACTTAGTTTATAACAGTCCGGTATGGAGACGGCAGGTTAGCGTCTGTATGGCACCATATTGTACTGTAAATATAAATAGTTGCGTTTATTCTTGGACATAAAAATCATTTGCGAGTATTGGCGGCTCAGTTATATATCCCACTATCCCAAGTCACCGATTCAGTGGCTGAATATTGTGGGTATATATCAGGAAACTATTTGACCACCTTCAGGGACGGCCGTTTGCCCGGCGTGGTGGGATCGGGTTCATCGCCGGGATCGTCATCAAGATTCACCTCTTCTTCGGGAAATAGCATTCCCTGGCCATTCTCCTTGGCATAGATACCCATCACCGCAGCTGGAGGAATCAGAATATCCTCGGCTTTACCGCTAAATCGCGCGCTGAAACTGATCCAATCGTTACCCAGCTCAAGACCGGAGACAGCGGAAGGATCCACGTTCAGGATAATGCGCCCCTCTTCCACGAACTGATCCGGCACTACCACACCCTCTACCTCGGTGTTGACCATCAGGTAGGGTGTAGTGCCGTTATCGACCAACCAGTCATAGAGTGCACGTATCAGGTAGGGTCGATTGGATGACATATCTGTCATATCAATTAGGGCCTGTTAACACTAATCCGATCAGCCCTGCTGGGGCTGTTTTTTCGTCCAGCAAGGCAGCATGAGCGATGTGTAGTTATTCTACATGAGTGAATGCTAACACCGCTGGGCGGAAAAATAGCCCCAGCCCTACGGGTTGTGCCTGAAAAAGCGCCACTCGGCGTTACTCGTCGTTTATTTGGAACAACCAAACCTCTCTCCTCGCGCCTTGATTGGCGCTTTTTCAGGCGCAACAAGGCTGATCGGATTAGTGTTAACAGGCCCTAACCGCGCATCTCCTGTTCGGCCTCTGAAAGACTCTTGATGAACGACTCTTTTTCGAACAGGCGTTTGGCGTAATCGTGTACGCCTTTCGCACTCGCGGGTATCTCCACACCCAGCTCCTGCAGGCGCCATAGCAAGGGAGCGATGGCACAATCGACCAAGGTAAACTCCTCACTCATGAAGAAGGGTTTGGCGTTGAACACCGGCGAGGTGGAAATGAGACTTTCACGTAGTTCCTTGCGCGCTTTTGCCGCCTCTTTTTTACCGCTGAGGATGATATCCATAAGGCTGTACCAGTCGTTATCCACGCGGTACATCAACAGACGCGAGGTAGAGCGTGAAACCGGGTCCACAGGCAACAGCGGCGGATGGGGGAACCGCTCGTCCAGATACTCCATGATAATGCGGGATTCGTAGAGCTTTAAATCCCTGTCCACCAGGGTGGGAAGGGTACCGTAGGGATTGAGTTCCATCACCTCTTCCGGCACGTTGAGCGGATCGATATCCGATACTTCATAGGTGATGTTCTTCTCCGCCAGCACCAGTCTGACTCGATGACAATAGGGGTCGGTCGGATCCGAATAGAGGGTCATCACTGAACGTTTGTTCGCAACTGCCGCCATTTATAGCCTCTCTCCAGGGTGTCCTTCATGCCATGCGGAATGTTCGCCTGGCAGCGGAATATAGTGTGTTGTGAAATCAAAAAAGGCGCACAGTATAACGCAACTGTGCGCCTTTTTGGCAGATCATGTCGAAAGTGTTTTAGTGTACGTCCTTCCAGTACTCTTTCTTGAGCATGTAGGCCAGCACAAAAAATACCGCAATGAACAGTAAAACCCAGACGCCCAGGCGCTTGCGCTCCATCTGTATCGGCTCACCGATGTAGCTCATAAATGCAGTCAGATCCCGGGCGACTTGATCATACTCTTCGGCGCTCAGCAGCCCCTCGGAGACGGGTTCGAAATGGTCGAACCTCTCCACATCGTTACCGGCCGCATCCTTCTCGAGTTTGAAAACAGCCTTCTGCGCACCTTGCAGCTCCCACAATACGTGGGGCATGCCCACATCCGGAAACACAATGTTATTGACACCGAATGGGCGCTTCTCATCCAGATAAAAGCTGCGCAGATAGGTGTAGATCCAGTCCACGCCACGGGCGCGGGCAATCACGCTCAGGTCAGGCGGAGGGCTACCGAACCATTCAGTGCCCTGTTCCGCAGTCATGGCGATCTTCATGGTGTCACCGATCTTGTCGGTGGTGAACATCAGATTTTCGATCACTTCGGTTTCCGTCAGACCGAGATCCCTGGCGGTACGGTTATAGCGCTGAAAATGGGCCGAATGGCAACTCAGGCAATAGTTGACGAAGTACTTGGCGCCACGCTGGAGCGAGGCCTGATCACCTAAATCGATATCGGCATCATCCAGATGCGCCCCGCCGCCTGCTGCAAGTCCCAGCATGGGGGCCGCGGCCAATAGAAGTGCAACAATCAGCTTTTTCATTCGGTCACCCTCTCAGGCACTGGTTTGGTCTTATCCATTTTGCTGTAGATCGGCATTAAAAAGAAAAAGGCAAAATAGTAGATTGTGCCAATCTGCGCCATCAGCTTGTACAGGTCGGTGGTTGGCTGTGTGCCGAGATAACCGAGGATGATGAAGTCGATGACGAACAGCCATAGCATGATCTTATAAAGCGAACCCTTGTAACGGATCGATTTAACCGGGCTGCGATCCAGCCAGGGAAGGAAGAACATCACCAGAATGGAGGCGAACATGGCCACCACGCCGGGGAAGGCCGATCCCGCTATCGAGGGAACCGCCCGCAAGATGGCGTAGAAGGGCGTGAAGTACCATACAGGTGCGATATGCTCCGGTGTCTTCAATGGATTGGCCGGTTCGAAATTGGGATGCTCGATGAAGTACCCCCCCATCTCCGGCGCGAAGAAGACAACCACAGAGAACAGGAACAGGAAGCCCGCCACACCGGCGATATCCTTTACCGAATAGTAGGGATGAAAGGGGATACCGTCAGCGGGGGCGCTGTCACTCCAGCGATTACCCTTCGGACCCTTCTTTATTTCGATGCCATCCGGATTGTTGGAGCCGACCTTGTGCAGGGCGACGATGTGGATGAACACCAGTGCGGCCAGCAGGAACGGCAGCAGGAAATGAAGGGCGAAGAAACGGTTCAGGGTGGCGTCGGAGATGACATAGTCACCACGCACCCAGACACCAAGGTCGGGGCCGATCACCGGTACCGCCGAGAAGAGGTTGACGATAACCTGGGCGCCCCAGTAGGACATCTGACCCCAGGGAAGCAGATAGCCGAAAAAGGCGGTGGCCATCATCGCCAGATAAATGATCACGCCGATGATCCACAACAGTTCTCTGGGCTTACGATAGGAACCGTACATCAAACCACGGAACATGTGCAGGTAGATGACGACGAAGAAGGCGGACGCACCGGTAGAGTGCATGTAGCGAATCAGCCAACCCCAATCAACATCACGCATGATGTATTCAACTGAGCCAAACGCCAGTTCTGCATCGGGTTTGTAACTCATCGCCAGCCAAACACCGGTGACAATCTGGATCACCAACACCAGCATCCCCAGTGAGCCCATGAAGTACCAGAAGTTGAAATTCTTCGGTGCATAATATTCGGCCAGATGCTCGTTCCAGACCTTGGTCATGGGATAACGGTCATCGATCCAGCCCATAAAATTTTTCATCATGCTCATCAGGCTGCTCCTCCATCGGCACCGATCAGAATTCTTGAATCAGAGAGATACTGATAGGGGGGGATTTCTAAGTTCTTTGGTGCAGGAACGCCAGCATATACCCGGCCGGCCAGGTCGAATTTTGAACCGTGGCAGGGGCAGAAGAAACCGCCTTTCCATTCAGGACCCAGGTCTTCCGGGGCAATTTCCGGTCGGTAGGTGGGCGAGCAACCCAGATGGGTGCAGATACCGACGGCTACCAGATATTCGCCTTTGATGGCGCGTTCGGGATTTTTACAGTAATCCGGTTGTTGCCCGGTATCATCCGAAGCGGGATCTTCCAGAATGCTATCCAATCCGCTGAGATCCTGCAGATTCTGCTCGGTACGGCGTACGATCCATACCGGCTTACCCCGCCATTTGACACGCATCAGCTGTCCAGGCTCGAGCTTGCCGATATCCGCCTCCACAGGTGCGCCAGCCGCTTTGGCTTTTTCACTGGGGGCCCAGGCCGCCAGGAATGGATAGATCACAAAACCGGTGCCAACTGCCCCAACCGCACTGGTCGCTAGCGTTAGGGTACGCCGCTTTTTCAAATCAACGCCATCTGCGCTCATAGATAGACTCCACAGATACTGAATCAAGCCGGATCAGGGCCAAAACGGTCCATCACAGCCCTTATTCAGGACATTAGAATATAGTTAATAAACCATAAAAATTAGCCGAACATTTTCCATTATGCTGCTTTGCAGGTCAAGGTGGATTAATCTTATCGGCCAAGTGATTAAGTGAATGTTACTTGTGAGTTAAGATCAAACTGGATTTTCTACGTCTACAAACCGGTATTCAAGGGAAAACCTCTCTGCCAGATGCCTTCCCAGGGCTTGTACGCCATATCGCTCGGTGGCATGGTGTCCGGCTGCATAGTAGTGAATACCCAACTCTCTGGCGAGATGGACGGTTTGTTCCGAGATCTCCCCGGAAATATAGGCATCCAGCCCTTGCTCAGCGGCCTGTTCGATAGATCCCTGTGCAGCGCCGGTGCACCAGCCGATACGTGAAAGAGGTTTATCATCGGGCGCTATATGTGTCGGTATTCTATCGAGACGATCACCGATGCGAAGTGCAAGGGCTTTTGCCGAAACAGGATCCGAGAATGTGGTGTGCCAAATCAGGGAACCATCCGAGAGTGGTTCCGCGGGGATCAGGCCCAGTCTCTCACCCAACTGTCTGTTATTGCCATATTCGGCATGGGCATCCAAAGGCAGGTGATAGGCCAGCAGCGCGGTCCGCTGTCTGAACAGGGCGCCCACCCGCTTGGCTTTCAAACCACGCAACGGCAATCCCTCCCCCCGCCAGAAATAACCATGATGCACCAACAGGGCATCCGCCTCCCAATCCTCAGCCGCTTCGATCAGTGCCTGACAGGCGGTGACCCCCAGCATCAGTTTTTCCACCTGTTGCCCAGCCTCTACCTGCAGACCGTTGGGACAGTAGTCATTAAATTCATCCACCTTCAACAGTTCATTACAGTAGGATTCGAGCGACAGAAGATCAATCATGGTATGTTTGCCAAAAAACAGATATCGGTTGCAGTAAGCGTCAACATGATCATAACGGGTTCAGCGTTCCAGTGGTATTTCCTGGCAGGATGCGACACCCCGGAGATGGAACGCCCATGCCAGGCATTGCAGCACAGGCTGGCCGCTGTCCGCAAACACCATGAAACACCAGACTGATTGACTCGAATTCGATGCGTATACAAAAACTTCTTTCACTGCTTCTTACCGCCTTGACTGCCGGACTGGCGGGGGCCTTCGTAACCCTCTACCTGCTCCCGGAGCAGGTGGAGAAGACGGCTGCGATGAAGCAACCCGAAATATCTGTACCGGCAATTGAAACACCGCAGCAACGCGGCCCCTTTTCTTATGCTGAGGCCGTGACGCGGGCAGCGCCATCCGTGGTTAACATCTTCACCGCCAAGATCACCACGGAATCCCAGTCTCTGCGCTTCCGGGACCCATTGCTGCAGCATCTTTTCGGCAATATGCTGCCGGAAAAGACGCGCCAACGCCTCGATACCAGCCTCGGCTCGGGTGTGATCGTCTCGGAGGATGGTTATTTATTGACCAATCACCATGTCATCGAGGGAGCGGATGAGATCAAGGTTGTTCTGGCCAACGGCAAGAGCGTCAGCGTCAGCATCGTCGGCAGTGATGCCGAATCGGATGTGGCTGTATTGAAGATCGATACAGACACCCCGTTACAGGCGATTCAGATCAACCAAACGGGTTCACAACAGGTTGGGGATGTGGTGCTCGCAATCGGAAATCCATTCGGTGTCGGTCAGACTGTCACCATGGGTATCATCAGCGCCACCGGCCGCTCCCATCTCGGTATCAATACCTTTGAAAACTTCATCCAGACCGATGCGGCCATCAACCCGGGCAACTCAGGCGGCGCCCTGGTGAATGCCCGCGGAGAGCTGATCGGCATCAATACCGCGATCTTCTCCAAAACAGGCGGTTCGCACGGCATCGGTTTTGCCATACCCTTCGATCTCGCCGAAGGCATCATGCAGCAACTGATCACGACTGGTCATGTAGTCAGGGGATGGCTGGGAATACAGGGTCAGGATGTATCGGAAAAACTGGCGGAGGCATTCAGCCTGCGCAATGCCGAGGGAATACTGGTGACCGGTGTCATGGAAGAAGGCCCGGCAAGTAAAGCGGGATTACGGCCAGGCGATGTCATCACCCGCATCAATGAGACCGAGATCGATAATTCTCAACAGCTGGTACAACTCATCGCCAGTCAACCCCCCGGAACGCATCTGACCATCGGAGGCTGGCGTGGAAACGAGCAAATCGAATTGGAGACCATTTCCGGGGAGCGTCCCAAACACGAATAGTGGAGGAAAATTGATATCGCTTCTACCATCGGCGACCTGACCTATACTGAAAGCTGTATCAACAGGAGCACACACCATGAAACACGCCGAAGAGATCGAAAGGATCATCGATACCGTCGGCAAGACACTTGACAATAAATTATCGCCGACTGAAAGAATCCACTTGCACCAGGCCTTGATGAAATCCCTGGACGAAACTCCTGCGGGCGGCAACAGGCCACAATACAAACAGGTTACGATCCTGTTATCGGACTTGCGCGGCTTCACCGCCATCGCTGAACGCTATCCACCGGAAACGGTTATCAAAGTCCTGAACCTCTACTTCTCCCGGATGTGCGAAATCATCTTCAGTTTTGGCGGTAGTATCGATAAATTCATGGGCGATTCAATCATGGCGCTGTTTGGTCTGACCGAGCGCAAAGAGGACGACCTGGAAAGGGCAATCGCCTGCGCAGTTGAGATGCAACGGGCGATGCTGGAAATCAATTCAGAGAATAACAAGCATGGATATCCAAGACTATTCATGGGTATCGGCATCAATACCGGCGAGGTGGTAGCCGGACATCTGGGTTCTGAACTCCACCACGAATACACTGTCATCGGAGACGAAGTCAATCTTGCCTCACGCATTGAGGCCTACAGCCTGCGCGGGCAGATTCTGTTAAGTGAGCGGGTCAGGGAAATGGCCCAGGCGTACATTGAGACATCCCCCCCGAATCATGTGATGGTGAAGGGCAAGCAGGTACCGGTTTCACTCTACGAACTACTGTCAACCCACCGGCCCCGCCACATGGAAGTACCCCGGGTAGAGTCGCGCCGCAGTCCACGTATTGAAGTCGATTTTCCGATTGCATTCCACACCCTGCAAAATAAGGTCGTGTCGGATAAGAGCTACTCCGGCCGTGCCGTCGATCTCAGTTACAATGGCCTGCAGGCCAATCTGCCGGTTGAGCTCGAGATCCTCTCCGATATCCAGATCACTCTCTATACCTCATTGATGAGTGAACAGAGCAGCCACATCTACGCCAAGATCCTGGACTGTGAAAAGCACGATGGCAACTGGTTGAGTCGTATGGAATTTACCGGTATTGATGACACAGGCCAGGCCGCGATCAAAAACTACATCGATCAGACCATAGGCAGGCATTAAACCCCGGTCGGCAGCTGGCGACATTTCAGTTGCCGGAAGAAGCTTGAATAGTGGTAAAGTCGCGGTTTACTCCAGATTTCGTTATCATTCTTCGTCTTTTTTCTGTTCTAGGGCTTGTTAGGGCCTATTAACACTGAGATCCAACAATATCGCTACAGCGGTGAATCAGGAACACCATGGATAAACTGATTATTCGGGGGGGCACCCCTCTGTCAGGTGAAGTACGTATCGCCGGCGCCAAAAACGCCGCTTTGCCGATTTTGGCCGCCACCCTGCTGTCAGACGGTCCCATGCGTGTGGGCAATGTGCCTCATCTGCACGATATCACTACCACCATGGAGTTGCTTGGCGGTATGGGCGCCTCTTTGATGGTGGATGAGAAAATGGGAATCGAGGTCGATTCCAACACCATCAACAAATTCAGCGCCCCCTATGAATTAGTCAAGACCATGCGCGCCTCCATCCTGGTGCTCGGCCCCCTGTTGGCCCGTTTCGGACACGCTGATGTCTCCCTTCCCGGCGGTTGTGCCATCGGTTCCCGCCCGGTCAACCTGCATATCGAGGGATTGCGCGCCATGGGTGCCGATATCGAAGTGGAAAACGGGTACATTCGCTCCCGCTGTAAACGCCTGCATGGCGCCAGGATCGTGATGGATATGGTCACTGTAACGGGTACGGAAAACCTGATGATGGCCGCGGCCCTTGCTGAAGGCACCAGTCTGATTGAAAACGCCGCTCGTGAACCGGAGGTGGTGGACCTGGCGGAGTGCCTCAACAAGATGGGCGCCAAAATTTCAGGGGCCGGTTCTCCGAATATCTGTATCGAGGGGGTGGAGAGTCTGAAGGGAACCGAATATAACGTGCTTCCCGACCGGATCGAAACCGGAACCTTTCTGGTGGCTGCGGCCATTACTCAGGGCAAAATCATGGTACGAGACACCCGCTCGGAGCTGGTCGACTCTGTGTTGCAGAAATTGCGTGAGGCCGGGGCTGAAATCGAAATCGGTGAGGATTGGATCAGCCTTGACATGAAAGGCAGACGACCGATGGCAGTGGATGTCTACACGGCACCCTATCCGGCTTTTCCCACTGACATGCAGGCACAGTTCACAGCATTGAATTCAGTCGCTGAAGGCGTCGGTATCGTCACCGAAACCATCTTTGAAAACCGTTTCATGCATGTCCAAGAACTTCAGCGCATGGGGGCGCAGATCAAACTCGAGGGAAACACTGCGATCTGTACCGGCGCCAACAACCTGACAGGCGCACCGGTGATGGCCACCGATCTGCGCGCCTCGGCCAGTCTGGTGCTGGCAGGATTGGTGGCGGAGGGTGAAACCCTGGTAGATCGTATCTACCATATTGATCGCGGCTACCAGAACATCGAGGAGAAGCTGGCCGGCCTAGGCGGTGAAATCAGACGCCTTCCCAGCTAACAACTGCCAGCGGTCAGCCGCCAGCTACCAGCCAGACCCCGGTGCCCGGTACACTGCTGGCCGCTGGCCGCCACTTCATATATCCTTCCACCTCCGAAACCGTGCGAAGCGTAACCGAGCCATGAAATTTGACGCACCCATTACCATCGCGCTCTCCAAGGGGCGCATTTTCAACCAGAGTCTGCCCCTGCTGGCCCATGCCGGTATCGAACCCGCAGATGATCCGGATACCAGTCGCAAGTTGATTCTTGACACCAATCATGAGCAGGTGAAACTGGTCATCATCCGGGCAACGGACGTTCCCACCTATGTTGAATATGGCGCCGCTGACCTGGGTATCGCCGGAAAGGACGTGTTACTGGAGCATGGGGGTGATGGCCTGTATGAGCCACTGGATCTGAAGATCGCACAATGCCGGATGATGACAGCCGGTTACCCCGACAGGAAACAAAACAACGGACGGTTGCGGATCGCCACCAAATACGTAAAGAGTGCGCAGCGCTATTTCGCCACCAAAGGGGAACAGGTTGAGATTATCAAGCTCTACGGCTCCATGGAGCTTGCACCGATCGTCGGCCTGTCCGATCTGATCGTCGATCTGGTGGAGAGCGGCAATACCCTCAAGGCCAACGGACTGGTGCCGCTCGAACATATTGCCGACATCAGCTCCAGGCTGGTGGTCAATAAGGCGTCTTGGAAGATGAAACACGGCCTGGTCATGCAACTGATCGATGCCTTTCGGGATGCGGTATCGCAACCTTCAACCTGAATAGTCAGTAGAAGCCATTATGAGCGAAATACGCAAACTATCGACCAGCGACACTGATTTCCGGCAACAACTCGATGCACTGCTTGCCTGGGAGTCGGTCTCCGACACCGCGGTGAACGACACCGTAAATGAGATCATTCAGGCGATTCGCAGCAAGGGTGACGCTGCCCTGGTGGCGTTCACCAACCGCTTCGACCGCTGGCAGGCAACACAGCCTGGCGATCTGGAAATTACGTTGGATCGCCTGCAACAGGCCTGGAATACCATACCGGCGGTACAGCGCGAGGCACTGGAACTCTCCGCCAACCGGGTCCGTGCCTATGCCGAACATCAGATTATGGACTCCTGGTCCTACACTGAACCAGACGGCACCCTGCTGGGTCAGCAGGTAACCCCTCTGGATAGAGTGGGCCTGTATGTGCCGGGCGGCAAGGCCGCCTATCCCTCGTCGGTATTGATGAATGCCATCCCCGCCAAGGTCGCCGGTGTGGCTGAACTGATCATGGTAGTGCCGACCCCCGACGGTGAACTCAATGAGCTGGTGCTGGCAGCTGCCCATGTCTCCGGCGTCGACCGGGTATTCGCCATTGGCGGCGCACAGGCGGTGGCAGCCCTTGCCTACGGCACCGGGAGCGTCCCACCAGTGGACAAGATCGTCGGCCCGGGAAACATCTATGTCGCCACCGCCAAACGGGCGGTGTTCGGACAAGTGGGCATCGATATGGTGGCGGGTCCATCGGAGATCCTGATCATCTGTGACGGCGATACCGATCCGGACTGGATCGCCATGGATCTGTTCTCCCAGGCGGAGCATGACGAAGATGCCCAATCGATACTGCTCTCCCCCGATACAGCCTTTCTTCAACAGGTAAGTGACAGCATCGACAAATTGCTGCCGACCATGGAGCGACAGGAGATTATCGCCACCGCGTTACGAGTCCGCGGAGCGTTGATTCACGTCAAGGATATGGAAGAAGCGGTCGAGGTGGCCAACCATATCGCACCGGAGCATCTCGAACTATCGGTGGCCGATCCCCAGGCACTGGTTAAACAGATACGCCATGCGGGCGCCGTTTTCATGGGCAGATATACCGCAGAGGCGATGGGCGACTACTGCGCAGGCCCTAACCACGTCTTGCCGACCTCGCGCACCGCACGCTTCTCATCCCCCCTGGGGGTGTATGATTTTCAAAAGCGCTCCAGCTTGATCATGGCATCTGCCGAGGGCGCCGATAATCTGGCCAGGACGTCATCCGTCATGGCCAGGGGTGAAGGGCTCACTGCCCACGCCCGTTCTGCAGAGTATCGGTTTAAGCAAACGCAGGATTAGGCGGGTTCCATATCGCTGCCCACCACTCATATTGATTGGTAGACTGTTTCCGTGAAGGTATGAAAAAATCAGGATTTTCTAACGATGAGCCGCTACTGGAGCCCCATTGTCGATCAACTCTCACCCTATGTCCCGGGTGAACAGCCGCGCATCGACAACCTGATCAAACTCAACACTAACGAAAATCCCTATGGACCGTCACCAAAGGTGATTGAGGCCATCAATAATGTTGTCGGCGATGGGTTGCGACTCTATCCCGACCCCAGCTCCACCGGCTTACGGGAAACGGTGGCCGACTACTACGGCCTGACTGCGGAACAGGTCTTTGTAGGTAACGGCTCGGACGAGGTGCTTGCCCATGCCTTCTTTGCCTTCTTTCAGCAATCCCGGCCGCTGCTGTTTCCCGACATCACCTACAGCTTCTATCCGGTCTATTGCCGATTGTACGGCATCGAGTACCAGACGATTCCCCTCGATAATGCGTTCAAGCTCGATCTCGAACCCTATATTCAAGCCAACGGCGGCATCGTTTTTCCCAACCCGAATGCGCCCACCGGCTGTCTGTTGTCACTGCAGCGGATCGAGCGGCTACTCGAACGCAACCGGGATTCCGTGGTGGTGATCGATGAGGCCTATATCGACTTCGGTGGAGAAAGTGCGGTGGCACTGGTGAACCGTTATCCCAATCTGCTGGTGACACAGACACTCTCCAAATCCCGCGCCCTGGCCGGCCTGCGCATCGGACTGGCAATGGGCAGTTCAGAATTGATCGAGGCGCTTGTCAGGGTAAAGGACAGTTTCAACTCCTACCCCATCGATCGCGTTGCCGCGGCTGCGGCAACCGCCTCCTTCAACGATGAGGACTATTTCAGAAAGGTATGCCGCCGGATCATCGAATCCAGAGAACTTCTAAGCAGCAAACTGAGAACCTTGGGATTTCAGTTACTTCCCTCTTCCGCCAATTTCGTATTTGTCCATCACCCATTGCGGGATGCGTCGGTGATCGCTGCGAAACTGCGTGAGCAAGGGGTCATCGTCCGTCATTTCCGGCAACCGAGAATCGACGGTCATCTGCGCATCACCATCGGAACTCCAACACAGAATCAACAACTGATCGAGGCACTCGAAAGCCTCCGGCTATCGGCCTAAACCTCCGCCAACAACCGATCGATCATCGACGATGCCTGCCCCAGATAGCCACTACCGAAAAGGTTGAGGTGGTTCAGAATATGGTAGAGGTTATAGAGGATCTTACGGGTCGAGTAGCCGGCGGCAAGCGGCCATGCCTCCCGGTAGGCATCATAGAAACGGTTGCCGAAGCCGCCGAAAAGTTCGGTCATGGCCAGATCCGCCTCCCGGTCTCCATAGTAGACGGCCGGATCGAAGATGACAGGATCGCCCTCCCTTGTGTAGGCCATGTTTCCTCCCCATAGATCCCCATGCAGCAGCGACGGTTGCGGCTGATGATCGATGAGCACATGGAAGTGGTCCATAAGTCGTTCACCCTTGCGTTGCAGGCTACCACCGTAACCGTTCCTTTCGGCAAGACGCAGCTGAAAGCCAAGTCGACGGTCGCGCCAAAAGTCGATCCAGTTGTCACAGGTTTGATTCTCTTGCGGTGTCGAACCGATGGTATTATCCCGCAACCAGCCATAGCCGGGCTGACTGTTGCGATGCATTGCCGCCAGTTGATGCCCCGCCAGATCACTGCCGTTGCGGCCGGCATGCCCCATTTCGATATATTCCATGACCAGATAGGATTGTTTATCACTCAAACCAAAACAGAGAGGTTGCGGGACCCTGATCGTATTGGTCTCCGCCATCGATCTCAGTCCATCCGCCTCCGCCTCGAACATATCCAGCAGGGCTGCACGATTCAGCTTCACGAAATAGGTCCGTTCACCATCCATCAAGCGTACCCCGGTATTGATGCATCCCCCGCCCACATGTCTCGGCTCCAACGGATTGAACGGCTTAGCTGTTGTCTGCGCGATATGTTGCGCAATGATTTGCCATTGAGTCACGACAGTGCCCCCTCCCCTCAACTTGTTGTAACAGAGTATCAGGGCCAGTTGACATGAATCCAATAGGTCCCAATTCCTCTATTCCGCAACTACCGACAGTGCCACATCCGTCATTCTCTCAGCTCCGCGGAAACAGGCAAAAAACCAGGTCTTGGCAAGCCCGTTTCAGAATGGAGTTGTTGTATTCATACAACAGCCTCACCCAACATCTCGTGACAGCGGGTTGAGTCTCTGCGTAAGCGGTTACTGACGCGTAAAGCCTTGTTTATACACACTGCCTCTCGTGTTGCAATACAGCATCAAGTGAAAACGCCTTATTAACAAATTAGAACAATCTAATTTACTATAAATACTTGTAACGATTGGTATAAATAAAAATGGTGAAAAACTGGTCAAATTAATAGGAATCCAGTTGTAACAAGGCCTTTGGTTGAATATTCTGAAATTACACACAAAGTTATCCACAGATGTTGTGGAAAATTATCGCCGCTCCCCGCAACTGCCATTCAGATTAAATCCGACCTCGAATCTGCGCCCATGATACAGTCACCGGCATGGCTTCAGACCCTATATTACAGATTGCGTTACCCGGTCCTTTAAGGGTGTTGTACGACTATCTGCCACCTGAAAATCCACCTCACAATCCGGCTGTCGGATGTCGCTATCAAATTCCTTTCGGGCGCAGTAGCCGTATCGGTATCCTGATGGCGATAAACGCCAACAGCGATGTTCCGCCGGACCGGCTGAAGCGGGCGTTGAGGCAGATCGATACACAACCCCTGCTTGGCTCATCGGATCTTCGCCTGCTGCACTGGGCCGCAAATTATTATCAACACCCCTTGGGGGATGTGATCTTCCACGCCCTACCGGTCACATTGCGCAAACACTCCAGCCGATCAGGAAGCAGACAAAATGGCGTTCGTCTCACCACCTTGGGTAACACAGTCAATCCTGAGTCTTTACGCCAGGCGCCAAAACAACTCGCACTGATGCGGGCACTTGCGCAAACACCTGAAGGGATGGCGCGCACAATCCTGATGCAACGTTTGCAGATCTCCCAGTCGGTGGTCCGAGTACTGCTTGAGAAGGGCTGGATTGAGCGCTGCCAAATCCCGGAGTCGCCACAACCCGTCACTTCGTATTCGAATGACATCGATCTCAATAGCGAGCAGCGGGAGGCAGTCGATCAGGTATACCGGCAGCTGGGAAGATTCAGACCCTTTTTGCTCCACGGCGTAACCGGGAGCGGTAAGACTGAAGTCTACCTGCGCCTGATCGAAACCGTCGTCGGCAGGGGGCAACAGGCTCTGCTGCTGGTACCAGAGATCGGTCTGACACCACAACTGTTGCAGCGCTTCCAAAAGAGCATGGGTGCAGGCGTGGCGGTACTCCACTCAGCCCTCGCCGATGGTGAACGGGAGAGGGTGTGGCAGACGTTACGCCGTGGTCAGCGGCCGATCCTGATCGGTACCCGCTCCGCGGTTTTCACACCGATGCCCAACCTGGGTCTGATCATCGTCGATGAGGAGCACGACCTCTCCTACAAACAGCAGGAGGGATTTCGCTACTCCGCCAGAGACCTGGCGCTGGTGCGTGGACAGCAGTGCGGCTGCCCGGTCGTACTTGGCTCCGCGACACCCTCTCTGGAATCCCTGCGTAATGTGGCTGAGGGGCGCTATACCCGATTGAGCCTGCCGCAACGGGTCGGCAATGCCCGGATACCACCGCTGATGCTGCTGGATATTCGCAACGTTCATCTCGATGGCGGGCTTTCACCCGCATTGATCAAGCAACTTCGACAGACCCTCGATGCCGACGAACAGGCTCTGCTGTTCCTCAACCGGCGTGGTTATGCGCCGATGCTCACCTGCCACGCGTGCGGCTGGCTGACCGATTGCCCCCGCTGCGACGCACGCATGACGCACCACCGGCAACTGCAGCTGCTATGGTGCCACCATTGCGGCCATCAGCGCCGTGAACCCAACCAATGCCCGGAATGCGGCTGTCCCGATCTGCGACCGCTGGGACAGGGAACCGAGCGTGTGGAAGAGGCCCTGCAAAGACACTTCCCCGGCACCCCCCTGGCACGCATCGACCGCGACTCCACCAGCCGCAAGGGCGCCTTGGAACAGATCCTGTCCCGCATCAAAGCCGGCGAGTTTCCACTTCTCCTGGGTACCCAAATGTTGGCCAAGGGCCACCATTTCCCGGATGTCACACTGGTCGCCATACTGGATGTGGATCAAGGATTGTTCGGCGCTGACTTCCGTGCCTCTGAACGCATGGCGCAACTGGTATTGCAGGTGGCGGGCAGAGCCGGCAGGGCAGAACGCCCCGGCAGGGTATTGATCCAGACACGTCATCCTGACCATCCCCTGATGCAGCTACTGACCAAGCGTGGCTATGAGGCCTTTGCCGACGAGGCACTCGAAGAGCGTCGCGCGGCCGCCTTCCCGCCTTACTCCCACCAGGTATTGCTGCGCGCCGAATCGACCAAGGCCGCAGACCCGGAGAACTTTCTCAATCAGGCGATCAAGGTCGGCAGGGCGCTGAACGGCAACGGGTCCCTTGAATTCTGGGGTCCCGTACCCGCACCCATGGCGCGCAAGGCCGGTAAGACCCGGGCCCATCTGCTGATCCAATCCGCACATCGCCAGCCGCTGCATCAGTGGCTGACGAAATGGGTTTCCGAGATCGCCCGGTTGTCCGAAGCACGCAGAGTACGTTGGTCGATAGATGTGGATCCGCAGGAGATGCTGTGAGTCCAGGGCCAGTCAATAATGATCCAACCGGCCCTATGGATCGAATTATCCCCCCGGATCGTGAAGAAAATTGGCCAGATCATCCTGGGACATATTGAAAATTCCACCCTCTTGCCTGTCATGGTCAGTATCCACTTCATCCATGAAGAGCACCCAGAGTGCGCCTTTGTCCGTACCGCCATCATCATCGAGGCTGGCGCCAACCACCAAGTCGTTTATATCATCGCCATCCAGATCCCCCATTTGAGCAACAGCAGCGCCGAATTGGTCGCCGCTGTCGAGATCTCCATCGAAACCGCCCTCAGTATCGGAAATCTTCGAAGATGAGATAACCTCACCATCGACTTCCAAAAACAGGATCCAGACGGCACCCCGTTCAGCACCGCCATCATCACTCTGTTTCGCGCCTACCACCAGATCATCCGTGCCGTCACTGTTGATATCCCCGAAATTGGCAAGCGCACCGCCAAACCGGTCGTTGTCGCTGAGCTGCCCGTCGAATGAAGCGCGGTTTTGCGATATGCGCTTCTTGGATTCAACCGTTCCGTCAGCATTCAGAAACAGAATCCACACGGCACCCCGCTCAGGGCCACCATCATCATCGCCACTCACGCCTACTGCGAGATCGGTCACGCCATCGCCGTTAAGATCGCCAATCTCAGTCACAGCAGTGCCGAAATGGTCTTCATCATCCAGATCACGGTCGAGGTTACCCTCGTCCGAGGATATCTTTTGTGACGATAGAACCGTACCATCACTGTTCATAAAGAGTATCCAGACTGCACCCCGGTCGGTTCCTCCATCATCATCGTAAGGCACGCCAACCGCCAGATCAGTGACCCCATCGTTATTCAGATCGCCGATACTGGCAAGGGCGTGGGCAAACTGATCATTGTCGTCCAGATCCCCTTCGAACTCGCCTTCATCTTGCGAGATCTTCTGCTCCGAAATGACCGTGCCATCACCATTGAGAAACAGGATCCAGACTGCCCCCTTGTCGGTGCCGGCATCATCATCCAGCGGGGCGCCCACGGCGATATCCAGAAAGCCATCTCCGTTCAGATCGTCGAGGGGGGCGATGGCACGACCGAACTGATCACCGTCATCCAGATCGCCGGTGAAATCCCCCGAATCATCCGAGATCTTTTGATGGGTATCGACCTTTCCATCGCTGTCCATGAACAGTATCCATACTGCGCCCCTATTCTCCCCATCGTCGTCATCGAATGGCGCACCCACGGCAAGATCGATAACCCCGTCAACCTCCAGGTCACCGATATTGGCCAAGGCAAGGCCGAACTGATCCTGCACATCCAGGTCACCGTTAAAATTCCCCTTCTCCTCGGATATCTTTTGCTCGGAATCAACGTCTGTTGAATAAGAGACCGAACAGCCCGTCACCAACAGCACCAGGCAGAGTGCTATTGGATAGACGAGAGAGAAAGAGAAGTGCTGCGGGTGTGATTGATCCATCAAAAAACCTTTTCTATACCTACCTGGATAATGCGAAACCACCAAAAGCGGTCCGGATCGGAGACATATTCGAAAATAGTCTATCCGTCTACCAAGTATATATCCTAAGTGGGCATGTCCACACAATTCCGTTTGCTGTTATTGGGCTTAGTTTGGTTTTATATCTAAGCTTTCATCAGGGAACACCGGATAAATATACGCCTCATGAAGAAGAAACAGATCTCCGATTACCGTATCGCTTCGGATGCCGACTCCATCCGACATTCGTTTCTGGATAATCTCTATTTTGTCCAGGCCCGCTTCCCGGAGGTGGCATCGCAAAATGACTTCTATCTGGCCCTGGCATGGACCGTACGCGACCGGTTGCTGAGCAACTGGATAGAAACCGCGAGTACATACTACCGACAGGCCAGCCGCAGTGTGTGCTACCTCTCCGCAGAGTATCTGACCGGACCACACCTGCATAATGCGGTACTCTCCCTGGGCATCGAACCCCAGATACGCCATGCGATGGCAGGCCTTGGCCTGGATCTCGATGAGATCACCGCACAGGAGCCGGAGCCAGGTCTCGGCAATGGCGGCCTGGGCAGGTTGGCGGCATGTTATCTCGATTCCCTGGCCACCCTGCAGATCCCTGCCATCGGTTATGGCATCCGCTACGAATTCGGTATCTTCGAACAGGTGATCCGGCACGGCCGCCAGGTGGAACTTGCCGATATGTGGCTGCGTAGCGGAAATCCGTGGGAGATCCCAAGACCCGAGATCAACTTCGAGGTCGGCTTTGGCGGCACCACAGAGCACTACATGGATGAGTCCGGTCGCTATCGCGTTCGCTGGCAACCGCAACGCCATGTCAAGGGTGTTGCCTATGACACACCGATACCTGGTTACCGGGTGCCTACAGTCAACCTGTTACGGCTGTGGAATGCGCAGGCCTGCGAATCCTTCAACCTGGGCGCCTTCAATGTGGGCGACTACGAGCGCGCGGTCGAGGAGAAGATCGCCTCGGAGACGATCAGCAAGGTGCTTTATCCCAACGACGAGCCGATGCAGGGGAAACGCCTGCGCCTGGAACAGGAGTATTTTTTCTGTGCCTGCACCATTCAGGATATCCTGCGTCTGCTGCTGCAACAGAATGGCTCACTGGATCTGCTGCCGGAGAAATTCGCCATTCAGCTCAATGACACCCATCCGGCAATCGCGGTGGTCGAACTGATGCGCCTGTTGATCGATGTTCACGACATGGCGTGGGATGAGGCATGGCGGCTGGTGCGAAAAACCGTCTCCTATACCAACCACACTCTGCTCCCGGAGGCCCTTGAAACCTGGCCGGTGGAACTCATCAGCGAGGTTCTGCCCAGGCATCTCGAAATCATTTACGAAATAAACCGCCGTCTCCTGGAAAAGGTCAGAACCCGTTCACCTGATGATGATGCGCTGCTCGCCCGAATCTCCCTTATCGACGAAAGATACGGTCGCAATGTACGCATGGCCCACCTGGCGACTGTCGCCAGTCAATATATAAATGGAGTGGCGAATCTGCATAGCCGCCTGCTGCGGGATCGCGTGTTGAGGGATTTCCACACCCTGGATCCTGAACGTTTTACCAATATCACCAATGGTGTCACACCGCGGCGATTTATGATCCTGGCAAATCCAGCATTGACCAGCCTGATAAACGATACCATCGGTGATGCGTGGACCAGGGATTTGGAACGTTTGCAGGAACTTGAGGAGTGGGCCGATAACCCCGGCTTTCAAGGCGCCTGGCGCGAGGTTAAATTAGGCAATAAGCAAGCTCTTGCGCAGACCATATTCAAGACCTCGGGTATCGAAGTGGACCCTGCAACGCTGTTTGACTGTCAGATCAAACGCATCCATGAGTACAAACGCCAACACCTGAATATCCTTCATATCATTTGCCGGTATCTGGAAATGAAGCGCGGTCTGCATACTGACGCTCCTGCACGCACATTGCTGTTCGCCGGTAAAGCGGCACCCGGATACTACTCCGCCAAAGTTATTATCGAGTTGATCCACGCTGTTGCCGATACGGTTAATTCTGACCCGGATGTCAGCGATAAGATGCGTATCGCTTTCCTGCCCAATTTCAATGTCAGCAGCGCTGAGAAGATCTATCCCGCCGCCGATCTTTCACAACAGATCTCGACAGCGGGGATGGAGGCCTCGGGCACGGGCAATATGAAATTCGCGCTCAACGGTGCCTTGACCATTGGGACCCTGGATGGGGCCAACATAGAGATTCGCCAACGGGTGGGCAAGGAGAATTTTTTTCTTTTCGGCCTCACTGAATCGGAGGTGGCAAACCGTCGAGCCGGCGACTACCGGCCACGGGAGCGTTATCTGAAAGACCAGCAATTGCGCAGCGTCGTCGATGTCCTCGCCGACGGTCTATTTTCTTCTGGGGACAGCACAAGATTCAGGCCACTGATCGATAGCCTGCTGCAACATGACCATTTTTTCGTACTCGAGGATTTTTCAACCTACCGGGCGTGCCAGCAGCAGGTGGATGATACCTGGAATGACCCAACAAAATGGACCCGTGCATCGATCCTGAATACCGCCCGCTGCGGCTGGTTCTCATCAGACCGGGCCATCAAAGAGTATTGCGAGCGGATTTGGCGGGTCTCCCCGGTACCGATCAGGCAGAACACTGCAACCTGACTCAGACCCATTTGCAAACGGTACTGAAATTTTCGCCACTGGCCATAAAACCACTACTGTATGGTATAGCGGCTTTGATCGAGTCCGATAAAAACACACCGGGCAGATGGTCATCGACCTGCCGACCTAAGTGATATTCTTTAATTCACCGTAGATAGCATTTACATCTTCGTGCCTGACATCCTTGCCGGTTATCAGAAAAATGACGTGACCACCGATATTCTTGGCATGACCGCCGATCCGCTCCAGGGCCCGGATCGCCAGAACGATATCAACCACATGACCCACACTGCGCGAGTCCTCCATGAGGAAGGTCGACAACCTGCGCAAGGCCCCCCTGAACTCGTCGAAGAGCCTCTCTTCCTGCTCTATGACGCTGAGCGCGAGCCGGCTGTCCACCTCGACGAACGCCTGCAGACACAATGTCAGCATTTCGTCGACAAAGGCCGCCATACCGAAGATATCGCTCAGGATTTCATTGCTCGGCGGCGGCTTGCCATTGTCGTAGAAGTGAATGGTCAGGTTGGCGATCTTGCGCGCCTCGTCCCCGACCCGCTCCAGGTCCGTAATGATTTTCTGTACGGTCAGGATATCGCGCAGATCCTTGGCCATCGGTTGGCGCTTGGCGATCAGGCGGATGATCTCCTCGTCGGCCTTGACGTCGATGGCATTCAGCTCCCGGTCACGGTCGATCACCAGACCCGCCTCTTTGGTATCCTCATCCTTGAGTGTCTGTACGGCCCGGCGTAACTGATCCAGTCCCAACTCCCCCAACTCGACAACGAGTGCGTTGATGCTCTCCAGTTCGTCGTTGAACGCCTTTACAGTGTGTCCGCTGGTCATTTCGTTCATCTGTTTAATCCTTAACCAAAGCGACCGGTAATATAGTCTTCGGTCAGTTTATGACGGGGATTGGTAAAGATCTGATCCGTTTCGCCCACCTCGATCAGCTTGCCGAGATGGAAATAGGCCGTGCGCTGACTTACCCGGGCGGCCTGCTGCATGGAGTGGGTGACGATGGCGATGGTGTAGTTTTCCCGCAGTTCGTCGATCAGCTCCTCGATCTTGGCGGTGGCGATGGGATCGAGGGCGGAACAGGGTTCGTCCATCAGTATCACTTCAGGGCTTACCGCAATCGCCCGCGCGATGCAGAGGCGTTGCTGCTGCCCACCCGAGAGGCCGGTTCCCGGCTGGTCGAGCCGGTCTTTGACCTCGTCCCACAGACCGGCTCTGGTGAGGGAACTCTCGACAATCTCATCCAGGTGATTGACATCGTCATTAAGGCCATGGATACGCGGTCCGTAGGCGATATTGTCGTAGATCGATTTCGGAAAAGGATTGGGTTTCTGAAACACCATGCCGACGCTGGCGCGCAGCGGCACCACGTCCAGGCCGTCGTCGTAGATATCCTGCTCATCCATTTTGATCTGACCGGTGACGCGACAGATGTCGATGGTGTCGTTCATGCGGTTGAGACAACGCAGAAAAGTGGACTTGCCGCAACCTGACGGCCCGATCATGGAGATCACCTGGTTTTTGCCGATATCCAGGCTGACATCGAATATCGCCTGCTTCTCCCCATAATAGACATTGACGTTCCGACAGGTCATTCGGGGGTCTTCGATATAAATCTCTCCGATTGTCCCGGTGCCATGCTGTTCATAGGCTGCCTGCATATCGATCTCGGCTTGAACATCCGGTTTCGCTGTTTTGGCGACTACGCCACCCTCATTGACTAACTCTTCCATACTTACCTCACTTGCATTGGCTTACCAACGCCGCTCAAATTTCTTTCTCAGCCAGACGGCCAACAGGTTCATGCTGATCAGGAAGGCCAGCAACACCATGATGGCGGCGGATGTGCGTTCGACGAAGGCCCTTTCCGGACTGTCGGCCCAGAGATAGATCTGCACCGGCAGTACCGCCGAGGGATCGAAGGGCCCACCTGGGATGTCGACAATGAAGGCCACCATGCCGATCATCAGCAGGGGCGCGGTCTCACCCAGGGCCTGGGCCATGCCGATGATGGTGCCAGTGAGCATGCCCGGCATCGCCAGGGGCAACACATGATGGGTGATGGTCTGCATCGGCGACGCGCCGACCCCGAGCGCCGCCTCACGGATAGAGGGTGGCACGGACTTCAGTGCAGCACGGCTGGCGATGATGATTGTCGGCAGGGTCATCAGCGCCAACACCAGGCCACCCACCATCGGCACCGACCTCGGCAGGCCGAAAAAGTTGATGAACACCGCCAGACCCAGCAGACCGAAAACGATGGAAGGCACCGCCGCCAGGTTGTTGATATTCACCTCGATGATGTCGGTCCAACGGTTCTTGGGGGCGAACTCCTCGAGATAGACCGCCGCCGCGACACCCACCGGAAAAGAGATCAGCAGACAGATCAACAGAGTAAAAAAGGAACCAAAGACAGCACCCTTGATACCCGACAACTCGGGTTCGCGGGAGTCGCCCGCCGTGAAGAAGGTGGTATTGAAACGCTTTTCGATCCGATCATCCGCCTGTAGCGACTGTATCCATACCATCTGGTTGTTCTTGATGCGCCGGTCGCTCTCGGGAACGTTGAGATCGATGTGCCCCTTGATCAGCATATCCACATCGTCGTCCGCCACCAGCCAGACGCTCTGCCGGGTGCCGATCAGGGAGGGGTCCCGCATCACCCAGTCCCGCAGCTGAAAACTCGCGCCGGTGCTCACCAGATTGTAGAGGACCTTCTTCTCCCGGCGGGAGGTGACTTCCGGAAACATCTCCCGCAGCGTCTTCTTGACCAACCCGCCGTAGTTCGCCTGGGAGAGCACATCAGGATCGGTCTCGCCCGCGGGTGCGATCATTTCAGGATCGAAATCGACATCCAGCTTCACGTAGGTCTGCTGAAATGCGGTGTAACCGTTGGCAAAGATACTGATAAACAGGAAGGATACGAACACCAGGCCAAGAATGATCGCCCCCAGCCCCACTCGCTGGAAACGTTTTTCCTGACGATAGCGGCGCCCCAGTCCCTGCTGGACCCGCACCATCGTCCGCTCATGTTGTTGCTCTAGATTATTCATACTGTTCACGGTACTTGCGCACGATATGCAGCGCGATCATGTTGAGGGCGAGGGTAATCACAAACAGCACCAGGGCCAGGGCGAACGCCGCCAGGGTCTTGGCGCTGTCGAACTCCTGATCACCCACCAGCAGAGTGACGATCTGGACGGTTACCGTGGTCACCGCTTGCAACGGATTGGCGGTCAGGTTGGCGGACAGGCCGGCGGCCATCACCACGATCATGGTCTCGCCGATGGCCCGTGATACGGCCAGCAATACGCCGCCGACGATACCCGGCAACGCTGCGGGGATAATCACCTGGCGTATGGTTTCCGAACGGGTGGCACCGAGACCGTAGGAACCGTCGCGCATCGCCTGGGGTACCGCATTGATGACATCGTCCGACAGGGATGAGACGAAGGGGATGATCATGATCCCCATCACCACCCCCGCCGCGAGTGCCGACTCGGAGGATACGCTGAGCCCCAGAGAGGCGCCCATGTCACGGAAGAACGGAGCCACTGTCAAGGCGGCAAAGAATCCGTATACCACCGTGGGGATACCGGCCAGGATCTCAAGCACCGGCTTGGCCAGGGCGCGAAAATGCTTGCCTGCGTATTCCGCCATGTAGATCGCAGACATCAGGCCGATGGGCACGGCCACAAACATCGCGATCAAAGTGATCAAAAAGGTGCCCGCAAACAGCGGAATCGCACCGAAGACCCCTGATGAACCGACCTGGTCCGCCCTGATCGCGGTCTGGGGCGACCACTCCAGGCCGAACAGAAACTCGGTTACCGGTATCTGCTGAAAAAAGCGGATCGACTCGAAGAGCACCGATAATACGATACCGATGGTGGTGAAGATCGCCAGCGATGAGCTGGAGACCAGAAAGAAGTTAATCGCCTTCTCCACCCGGTTTCGGGCCCGCTGATGGCGACTGATCGAGCGCTGGGCAAAAAGCCCGCCGAGTATCGCTACCGACAGCGCCACGACGAACAGGGCCATATCGCTGATGCGCAACAGGGAGGAATAGTGATCGGCGGCACTCTGCATGGTCGCATCAACAGCCTGAGAGACGATATCCCCCTGGGCGAGATTGCGGATGTCGTTCATCACCAGATTGAGCCGCTCGGGCGGTAGTTTTTGAATCTCCGTCGGCAGGCTGTCCACCACCAGACCCGTTACTACAGATCCTTCAAAAGAGATCCAAAGCACGAATAGCAGCAAGGCAGGCACGCCACACCAGAGTGCGGTGTGAATACCATAGTATGAGGGCAGCGAATGGAGATCTCTAACCCGACCGCTCACCAGACTCAGGGAGCGCTTGCGGCCCATATAGTAGGCCACAGTCATGAGGCCCAATAAAACAATGATCAGCGTAGACGATTGCATGTCGAAGTTCCGGAAAAAAAGCGGCTGCCTCTTCTGTGAGAGACAGCCGCTCCTTCAGCTCATAAGAGAGCGCTAGAGTTTCAGAGAGGTTTTGGACTCAACGTCACTCTTGAACGCCTTGCGCTCTTCCATAGGCATCGGAATCAGACCCTTGTCGGCCAGATAACCGTCATCGCCCCAGGCCTTGTCGCTGGTGAACTCAGCCAGATACTCCTCGATACCGGGGATCTTGCCCATGTGCGCCTTCTTCACGTAGAAGTAGAGCGGACGGGAGACCGGATAGCTGCCATCGGCGATCAGCTCGAAAGTCGGTTCGACGCCATCAATCATTGAACCCTGAACCTTGTCGGAGTTCTGATCCAGGAAGCTGTAACCGAACACGCCCAGGGCGTTCTTGTTGGCTTCGAGCTTCTGCACGATCAGGTTGTCGTTCTCGCCGGCTTCGATGTATTTGCCGTCTTCACGCACGGTGTGGCAGATCGACTTGTACATCTTCTTGTCCTTCTTCTTCATCGCCTTGATCCAGTCGATCTTCTTACAGCCGCCTTCCATCGCCAGCTCAGCGAAGGCGTCACGGGTACCGGATGTGGGGGGAGGACCCAGGACTTCGATGGCCATCGCAGGCAGATCACTGTTCACATCCTTCCAGGTCTGGTAAGGGTTGGCTACCAGCTTGCCGTTGGTGGGATCTTTCGGATCCGGAACCTCTTTGGCCAGCGCCAGGAAGATGTCCTTACGGGAAACGGAGAAACGGGGCGCCGCCTTGGAGTTGGCCAGGGCGATACCGTCATAACCGACCTTTACCTCGATGATGTCGTTGATACCACTGCCGGCGCAACGATCAACCTCGGATTTCTTGATCCGACGGGAAGCATTGGTGATGTCGGGATGCTCGACACCGACACCGGCGCAGAACAGCTTCAGGCCGCCACCGGAACCGGTAGACTCGATCTTGGGGGTCTTGAATTTTGAGGTCTTACCGAACTGTTCGGCTACCACAGTAGCGAAAGGGTAGACGGTGGAGGAACCGACCACACTGATGTAGTCACGTGCGGAAGCCATGCCAACAAAACCGGTCAATGACAGTGCAACCGCTGCTGAGATCAGCTTTTTCATGTTTCAATCTCTCCTTCGTAGAGAACTCAGTAACCATATAACTGAGCGAATGTTGTAATCAGGCGCTAGAGGATAGGCCGTAAAGATGAATAGAAAATGAGAGTGATATGACTGTTTTGTTACAGAGCCATGTAGCGCGGAGTGGCTGCCGCCAAGCCTGCCGAACTATTCCAAATGCAAAAAGGGATTCGCACAGAGCCGCTGTTGTGTGCGGCATGGTCTCTCTTATTCAACGACCGGCTTATCGAAGGATGAAACAGTATCGATTGTCAGCACTTGTCCGAAAACCGATAACCCGCACCGCGCACGGTCTGCAGCAGTTTATCCTTACCTGTGGGTTCCAAGGCCTTACGCAAACGCCGGATATGGACATCCACCGTACGTTCTTCAATATAGACGTTGGTGCCCCACACCTGATCCAGCAATTGGCCACGGGTGAAGACCCTTTCGCGATGCGACATGAAGAAGTGCAATAACCTGAACTCGGTGGGACCAAGATCAACATCTTCACCATCAGAGGTGATCCGATGGCTCACCGGATCGAGGGTAAGTCCGCCGCATTCGAGCAGATCCCCCGCCAGCAGGGGGGATACACGCCGCAGGATAGAGCGGATCCGGGCCAGCAGTTCCCTGGCGGAGAAGGGTTTGGTGACATAGTCTTCGGCGCCGATATCGAGGCCGCGAACCTTGTCATCCTCCTCGCCTTTGGCCGTCAGCATGATGATCGGGATCGATGACGTCTCACGGTCCTTCTTCAACCTGTCCGCCAGTTCCAGGCCGCTCATGCCCGGCAGCATCCAGTCGAGCAGAATCAAATCCGGCTTGGCTTTGCGGATCTGATTGATGGCCTGGATCGCATCTTCGACAAAATCCGCCTGAAACCCGTCCTGCTCTAAAATAAACCTCAGCATTTCGCCTACAGCGGGCTCATCATCTACAGCAAGTATTCTAGGGACTGTCATCACGGTATCTCTATTGACTGTGAAGTCAGCTATTAAACAGGAGGTTTGTTACACAACGATGACAGTCATGGAATCCACAGGGAGATTCCTCCCCGAATTCTCAGGACGTATTCGGGTGAGCCCGGAATCAACCGGCCACGGGAGGCCGTGTCGGTTGGCTGTGATCAGATGGCAGCCTCGCTGGCCGCCCCATCCTGATGTGCAATGGGCCGGTTACCGGATGCCGAGGTGATCACCGCATCATAGAGTTCCGGTTGGGGCCGCCAAAACATGATACCGACCCCGTCTCTCTGGGAGTGGGTCACAATACCCGTGACTGCCCAATGCCTGCCAGCGTAGAAAAACTCCAACTCGACCATCGCCCCTGTCAGCATGGTCAGGCTGCGGGTATGCAGATAGATCCCCTGCATTGAGCAGTTAACCGCATTGGCGGGAAAGACCTGCTGCTTGCGATAGCGGATATAGACTTCCCCTGTCATGGGATAGCGCTTATTGTAGCGTCGCTCTACTGACATAATCTTTTTTTCCTCTGAATTCATGGTTATAGATAGTGTAGAAAGCGGGAATGACATCCGCATGACTGGGAAATGAACCATTTCTGACCGAAAAATTAGCGTCTCCCCTCCCCTGAAAGGCCCGATTCCTGGTATCCTTGCCGCCCTTGAAACCGGCAATTCCACAGATAAGATGAAGAAGCAGATTGAGCAACTGGTACAGGCGGCACTGAAGCAACTGGTCCAGGATGGTGTGATACCGCAAGAGGCAATGCCTGTCCCCAAGATCGAACGCACGAAAGATAGCCGGCATGGTGACTTCGCCACCAATATCGCCATGGCACTGGCTAGGCCTGCCCGCACCAACCCCAGGGAGCTGGCTCAGCGACTTCTCGAGGCCCTCCCGGTATCCGATCTGATCGAGCGTTGCGATATTGCGGGTCCGGGATTCATCAACTTCACCCTGACCGCGACGGCCTATCACAGCCTGATACCCGCCATCATCGAGCAAGGCCACGGCTACGGCCGCAGCGAGCTGGGTAAAGGCAAGCGCATCCAGGTCGAATTCGTCTCTGCCAACCCCACCGGCCCGTTGCATGTGGGCCATGGTCGCGGCGCGGCCTACGGTTCGGTGGTGGCCGACCTGCTGCAGGCTATCGGATTCGATGTGCATCGCGAATACTATGTTAATGACGCCGGCAGGCAGATGGATATCCTGGCCACCTCGGTCTGGCTGCGTTATCTCGAACTGTGTGACGAAACACTGACCTTTCCCGCCAACGGCTACCGGGGGGATTATGTATGGGACATCGCGGCAACCCTGCACCGGGATCACGGGGAGGCCTATAGACAGGATGCTGAAGCCGTTTTCCAAGACGTCCCGGCGGACGAGCCCGCCGGTGGCGACAAGGAGGCCCACATCGATGGCTTGATCGATCGGGCCAAACAGCTGCTGGGAGACAACCGCTACCGGTTTGTCTTCGAATTGGGCCTCAACACAATTCTCGACGATATCCGCGATGACCTTGGCCTGTTTGGCGTCAACTACGATGAGTGGTATTCAGAGCGCAGTCTGACCGAGAGTGGTTCCGTGACCCGGGCCATAGAGCGACTGCGATGCGCAGAGCAACTCTATGACAAGGATGGAGCGGTCTGGTTTCGCTCCACCGACTACGGAGATGAAAAGGACCGGGTGGTCATTCGCGAGAATGGACAAACCACCTATTTCGCATCCGATATCGCCTACCACATGGACAAACTGGAACGGGGTTTCGATCGGGTCATCGATGTCTGGGGCGCAGATCACCACGGCTATGTACCGCGGGTGAAGGCGGCCCTGCAGGCACTGGGTGACGACCCCTCCAAACTCGATGTCCTGCTGGTGCAGTTTGCGATTCTCTATCGCAGTGGTGAGAAGGTGCAGATGTCCACCCGCTCCGGCCAGTTCGTCACCTTGCGGGAGCTGCGCAAGGAGGTCGGCGCCGATGCCGCCCGGTTCTTCTATGTGATGCGTAAATGCGAACAGCACATGGATTTCGATCTCGATCTGGCGAAGTCCCAATCGAATGATAATCCGGTCTACTATGTGCAGTATGCCCACGCCCGCATCTGCAGCGTGTTTCAACAGGCCGCAGAACAGTCAATCTCCGTCGAGGATGATCCAACGGCAATCGATTATGCCCTGTTGAGCGAATCCCATGAGCAGGCGTTGATTACCAGCCTGGCCAGGTATCCGGAAATCGTGGAGGCGGCCGCACTGCATGAGGAACCCCACCAGCTGACCCACTACCTGCGTGATCTGGCCAACGATTTCCATACCTATTACAACGCCCATAAATTCCTGATCCCGGACACCGCACTGCGGAATGCCAGGCTGCAGCTCATCCTGGCTACCCGGCAGGTTGTGCGCAACGGCTTGAATCTGCTTGGTGTTTCAGCACCCGAGAAGATGTGACGGCATGGCTGACTATAAGCATCGCGCTCATAAAAAAAAGAAGAAACGCCAGCATAGCGGCAGCTGCCTGTTCCATATGTTCGGCGGTATCGTCATCGGCGCCTTTCTAATGGGTCTCGCCTGGTTGAAACTGGGACCCGGCCTCTCTTCAAACGGCGTGCCCGGCGTTCCCTCCCCACGGCCCGAGGCCGCAAAACAGCAGCCCCGCAACGCTCCCAAACCCACATTCGAGTTCTACACAATTCTGCCGGAAATGGAGGTTGTCATACCCGATGAGGAGATCGTGACACCGGATGACGACACCCCGGCCAAACCTCCCAGTGACAGATCCGCCGCTCCGGATCAAGCGCAATACAGCTATGTCCTGCAGATGGGGTCATTCAGAAAACACCAGGATGCGGACCGTCTCAAGGCGAAGCTCGCGCTGATCGGTATCGAGGCGGAGATCCAGAAGGTGAGCATCAACAATCGCGATACCTACCATCGTGTCCGCAGCGGGCCCTATCACTCTCAGACCCGTTTAAATGCAGATCGGCATCTCGCCAAGGAGAACAGCATCAACAGCCTGGTCATCAAACTAAAAAAATAGCACCCAGCTCGGTCCATGAGGAGATCCGGCCATGAGGATGGAGTTAGCCATTTTTATCCATTGACCTTGAACCTCGTTATCAATTCATTCAATTGACACATTGATTGCTGAATAGATGATGTGCAATCGACCGCTTCACTTGCCGCCTGTGTCGTCGAATCGGCAACCGTGGCGATGTTGGCGATACTTCGGTTTATCTCTTCCGCCACACTGCTTTGCTGTTGTGCGGCGGTTGCTATCTGAACATTCATGTCATTGATGCTGGATACCGAATCCACAATCTTATCCAATGCCTGACCGGCCCCGCTACTTTGGTCAACACTATTTTGCGCAATTTCCCTGCTCGAGGTCATGGCATTGACTGCGTTACTGGTACCTCCCTGCAGTCGCTCAATGATCTGGCGTATTTCTTCGGTAGACTGTTGTGTCCGCTTTGCCAGGGTTCTCACTTCATCGGCAACTACGGCAAAACCGCGGCCTTGTTCCCCTGCACGGGCTGCTTCGATGGCAGCGTTCAACGCAAGCAAGTTTGTCTGTTCCGCAATACCTGTAATCACTTCAAGCACCTGACCGACTTCCTGACTGTCCTGTTCAAGTTTTTTCATGACATCAGAAGTCTCTTCCAGCTGATTTGCCATGTTTTCAATACTTGTAATTGTTTCGGCGACAATGATCCGTCCTGAGCCAGCCTCTGTATCCGCATTTCGGGCGGCATCAGCTGCTTTGGTGGCGTTCCTGGCCACTTCCTGTACGGTGGATGCCATCTGACCCATCGCTGTGGAGGCCTGCTCTAATTCGCTATGCTGCAGTCGAACCCCTTCATTGGTACTTTGCAGTGTCTGTGCCACCTTCTCTGTACCGAGTTGAACATGTTTGGATGTGTCTTCCACACTATTTACAATCTCTCCAACGTGAGAGAGCATTGTATTGTAGGCGGTAAACGTTTCACCTATCTCATTATCGGTGTAGGTGACTTGTAACGGATTTGAAAAGTCTCCTTTCGCAACAGCCGTCAATCGCTCTTTCAATTGCTCAATATCTTTCATCAGGATTGCCGTACCGAATATACGCCCAAACCAGACTAAAAGTACGATTCCGCCAGCCATAATGAGCGTAATTATCTGTTGCTTCCGTACCGCATCATTGGCTGCAGCGGCCATCATATTGACGCCTTTGTGCATCTCTTTCAGGACCACTGGAGATTGCATGCTGATGGCTCTCAGGCCCTCAGCAGAAGGGTTTTCAAGATAGGCGTCGATCGTTTCCCTATAGGTTTTCCATAGCCCCTCGACTTTATTCAGCTGACCACGGACTACAGGATCGTCAACTGCCTTAATACCGGCATTTTGATCGCCGTTAAGTAGATTCTGATGTGAGCTTTCGAAAAGCGCTATGGTTTTATTCACCGTATCACGAGACTCGATGGATTGCGCCGCAAGCAATGCCTCTTTCGCCACCCTCTGACTTAACATACGTTGTCTTCCAGCCACATTGATTGCTGTCGCATCAGAGCCAAGACTGGTGAAGAGAGAGACTACAGTCATCGCCGCGAAGACGAAAATCAAGATATATGATACGAAGTATTGCTTGTCTAGAGACTTAAGACCGAATACTCGCAGAATTGATTGAATTATAGTGGCTATCCAGACGTTCATTAGAACCTCCACACCACATTCCATGTCAGCGAAAATATTGAAGTAAAAATAGTCCTGAGGAACCTCTGAATCGTTCGGATGTTCCAACGGCACAAGGACGCACCGCCATTTTTATCGCCCTAAGCGATTGAAAATGTTGGAAACAACAAAAATGCATTTACAGTTTCCGTGCTCCGATTATGCCAGGGATGGCATTAATCAGGACTCCCTTATTGAATAGCGGCTAATTCAGGCAAAACATGAAAGACTTTAGCACAGCGTCTGACAATGACATTAGATGCGTCCTGCGTCATTGAATAGGCTTATTGATTGATGCACGATCAATGAGGTTGCAAAATTGATAACGATGGGGCTGAGGATTTTGATTGACAAACGGCCGTCAATGACTCGTTCAGCGCCTGCTTACGATTGATTCTGTTGGTTAAGCCAAACATAGAGTTCCATCTCAGCGGGATCGCAACGATTACAACTGGTTCCGCAGGCGGCTTCGACTTTACGCTGCTCGACGCGCCCTTTACGCATCCATTGCTGCAGCATCCCCCGCACCGCCTCGGGTTCCGCGTCAACATGCAGCGCGATCTCAGCCAGGGTTGCCTGACCGCGTCTTGAAAGGTAGTCCCTGATCGTACTGAGCATCATCGCAGGATCAAACCCCCGCCTCGGAGATGAGCTGTTGCGTTCGCTGCGACCAGTACCTCAAAGCGCCGATAATCACAGCCAACAACGCCAGCAGGCCGATAATCCAGACCAATGCGCTTTGCGGATGCTGGGCATAGGTCGCCAGTTGATAGAAGAGGCTTGCACTGATGAAGGCGACTCCGGTCGACCAGGCCACTACAAATGCTGCCCAGCGCGGCCCCGCCTCACGGCGAATGGCGCCAATGGTGGCCACACAGGGTGAATAGAGCAGAATAAACAGCAGGTAGGCAAAGGCCCCGGCCTGGCCGTCGAAGCGTGCGGCCATGGCACCAAATACCCCAACATTGATCTCCTGCGCCTCGGCTGCCGCCTCCGCACTGCTGATATCGCCCACATCCATGGCGAGAGGGTCGGTGAGCAGGCCCTTCACTCCGATGAGATTTTCCGGCACTGTCTCTACAGCAGCGGAGACTGCACGCCAGAAATCAAAAGGCAGATCAACTTGCGCCACACCCGCTTCCTCGTTGGCGAGATGGGTATAGAGAGCATCAAGGGTACCGACCACCGTCTCCTTGGCCAGAATACCGGTGAATACGCCCACAGTGGCGGGCCAGTTTTCCTGATGTATGCCCATCGGCGCCAACAGGGGTGTGACTGCTTTACTGATGCTGCTGAGGACGGAGTGTTCGGTATCCTCATTACCGAAACTGCCATCGGTGCCAATCGAATTCAGGGTGTTGATCACCAGCACCATCAATACGATCACTTTCCCCGCCTCTTTGATAAAGAGCTTGACCCTGTCCCAGGTCCGTAACATGACACCTCTTACCGTCGGCATGTGATAGTGGGGCAGCTCCATCATGAAACCGGCGCTCTCACCGGATAGCAGGGTCTTTTTCATGATCATTCCGGTGAGAATCGCCACCACTATGCCGATGAGATAGAGGCTGAAGACCAGGTTCTGTCCATTCGCCGGAAAGAAGGCCGCGGCAAACAGCACGTAGACCGGCAGCCTGGCGCCACAGGACATGAAAGGATTCATAAGGATGGCAAGCTTACGCTCTCTCTCACTCTCCAGGGTACGGGTCGCCATTACCGCCGGCACATTGCAGCCGAAGCCGACAATCATCGGCACGAAGGCCTTACCCGGCAGCCCGATGGAACGCATGAAACGATCCATGACAAAGGCGGCCCTGGCCATATAGCCGGAGTCTTCCACCACGGAGAGAAAAAGATAAAGCGCGGTGATGATCGGTATAAAGGTGGCCACCACCTGAATGCCACCCCCGGCACCGTCGGCCAGCAGCACGATCATCCAGTCCGGGACACCCAGCGACGCCATCAGATGACCGAAACCGTCGACGAAGATGGCGCCCGCCACACCGTCGAAGAGGTCGATGAACGCGCCGCCGATATTGATCGCAAACATGAACATCAGGTACATCACGGCCAGAAAGACCGGTATCCCGAAGAGTCGGCTCAATACCACCTTGTCGATGCGGTCACTGATCGTCTTTTCTACCCGTCCATGCTGTTGGGTCACATTCTGGGAAATGGCATGGGCGTGACCGTAACGGGTATCGGCGATATGGATATCAGGGTCCTCGTCGACACGGTCCTCGATCACCTCTTGCCAGTGGTGGACCTGGCTCAGTAAACCCTCATCGGCGAAATCCAAAGCGAAGCGATCACCCTCCAGCATCTTCAACAACAGCCAGCGACGCTCGGAATGGCGATGCTGTTCAGACTGTTGCAGGGCAGGCTCCATCGCCATGATCGCCTGCTCCACCACTTCATCCTGGGCAAGGGCAAATCCCCCGCTCACCTCACCGGCGGCCAGATCCTGAATCGAGGCCTTCAGCTTGGTGATGCCCTCACCACTGACCGCCACTATGGGTACCACGGGGCATCCAAGGTCCTGACTAAGCCGTTGAGTATCGATAACCAGGCCACGCTTGCGGGCGACATCCATCATATTCAGGGCCACCAGCAGGGGCACCCCCATCTCGAGCATCTGAATTGAGAAATAGAGGTTTCGCTCCAGATTGGAGGCATCGACGATATTGACGATGAGATCGGCATCTCCGGAGAGTAGATAGTCCCGGGTCACCTTCTCATCGAGGGATGTGGCATCCAGCGAATAGATCCCGGGAAGGTCGACCACACTGACCTCGGTGCTGTCGATGGTGAAACGCCCCTCCTTTCTGTCCACCGTCACGCCCGGCCAGTTCCCGGTACGTTGGCGAATCCCTGTCAGGCTGTTGAAAAGGGCCGTCTTGCCGCAATTGGGGTTGCCCGCCAGGGCGATGGTCAGCGGACGCTGAGAGGGGACAGGCTCAGGAGAGCTCTCTTCATGACAGGCCACGGCTGCTCCTAGGGCCTGTCTTCAGGCTGTTCGAGAGGCAGCATCAACAGCTTTTCGGCAACCCCCGCGCCGAGAGCCACCCTGGCGCCCTGATTAGCCACCACCACACCGGCACCACGACGTTGTATCAACTCGATTTCAGAGCCCATTCTCAATCCTAAACTGAGCAGTCTGTGGACCAGATGTCTGCCTCCCATGATGCGTTTGATCTTGGCTCGACGCCCGATCGGCAGCCTGGCCAGGGAGATCAATTCCTCTGAAATGGTGCTGTCGGGGACCACAAACTATCCAATAATACTCTTCAAATGTTAATGATTCTCATTAAAGCAGGGATTGGCCCCGCTTGCAATCGGCAAATCACAGTATATCCCAATTATCTAATATTCCGCTTGCGCAAGAGATCGATTCGGTGCGGTTTAAGAAACTCGGCACCCCGCGGTCCCATATGTTCCATAAATGCCTTTTTTATCTGCCGGTAGCGTGGCTTGTCTATCTTCAGCTGGGTGTGAGTGATGTTAAGAAAACGTGACTCAAAACATTCCCAGGAGTCATACAGGCCAGGTACATTCAGGAAATACTGGCCAAGCAACTCCATATCATCCCGCTCGGAAAGAGACTGAATCGCCTTGAAGGCGAGCTCTCTGACATATTTCTCATCATGGATCAGGCTCATCAGGGCATTGAACTCACCCTGATAGACAGGCTCCGAAAAATAGGCGATGCCGCCAGGCTTGAGCACCCTGGCCACCTCGCTCATCACTTGCAACATGACCGACCCGGGCACGTGGTGGAGTGATTTCAGCATCAGCACCACATCCACACTCTGATCGGGTTCACCGATCGATTGCGCCCCTTCCAAGCGAAAGCTGATATTGCCCGCTGTATTGCCCAGATTTTTTTCATGCTGAACAGAATCGACCTCGGTCGCGATGAAATGGCAATCGGGATGAGCCCGGGCCAGTCGGCGTGTAATCCGTGCACTGCCGCAGCCCAGTTCCAGGACCCTGCAATCGCTGAGCGGTAACAGACGCTCCATCAGCTCCATTTCGGTGCCCGTAAGATAGGCTTCCTGATTATCCAGAACCATTCGATTTGCTGACATACCGCTACTGCTCCAGTATATTAACTGCGGACAATAAACGCCCATCCTTAGACAACCAAAAGCTGAGAAGACACCCGGGGCCAGTTAACACCAATACAATTGGCCCTAAGTCTCATCACACGCAGCAATGACGGGAACAGTGAATGAGACCGGTCTGCGCGGAGATGCGAAATCGGGAGATTGAGGAAAAAGACCTTCAGGTAACATCAGCATAACACCGGACGGTTGAGAATGGACAGCGTGAGTCCACCTGAATAAACCATCAATACGACAGGTATCCCGATTGTGCCCTTTGCAGGGATTGTTAACTGGTTAGACCGACTGCGTCTGCAACTCTCGCGTCACGATGCGCTGCTGATTCTATCCGTTTTGGGATTGATCTGCGGCTTTGTTACGGGGATCGTGATCATTCTCTTCCGGCTATTGGTCGAATCGAGTCAGGCCACCATTCTTCCCGGTGGCGGGGTGGAGAACTATGAAGCACTACACCCCTTGATGCGATTTTTGCTCCCCATTCTCGGCGGCCTGATGCTCGGACTTATTTTTCTTCGATTTGCAAAAGGTTTGCATGTACTGGGTATCCCCAGGGTGATGGAGCGTTTGATCTACCACCAGGGACATATCTCCTTGCGCGGATTTATGCTGCAATTCTTCGGTGCCGCCATCGCCATTATCAGTGGTCATTCAGTGGGTCGCGAAGGCCCCCACGTCTTTCTCGGCGCCGCCAGCGGTTCTCTGCTGGGACAATACCTCTCCCTGCCCAACAATAGTATTCGCACCCTGGTCGGTTGTGGTACCGCAGCCGCGATTTCCGCCTCCTTCGACACCCCCCTGGCGGGTGTGATCTTCGCTTTGGAAGTGGTGATGATGGAGTACACACTGGTCAGTTTCATACCGATCATGCTGGCCGCAGTCAGCGCCAACAGTCTCTCACTGATCGTTTTCGAAGGGCAGCGGGTGTTCGATATCGCCATCATTGAACTGGGTTCCCTGCATGAATTGATTTTCATCTTATTGCTGGGATTGGTGGCCGGTACCGCCTCGGCGGCCTATGTCAGTCTCATACAGTTTATCTCCGACAAGACCCAAAACATGGCTTTTTGGCTGCGAAACGCAGCCGCAGGGGTATTGATCGGTCTGATAGCCCTTGCGGTTCCCGAGGTGATGGGGATCGGTTATGACACGGTCAACCAGCTCCTGCTGGGTGAGTTGGGATTTTACTTTATCCTCATTCTGGTAGTGATGAAGATCGTGGCGACAGCCGTTTGCATTGGATTGGGCATACCTGGCGGTACTATCGGACCCGCTCTTTTTATCGGTGCCGCGGTTGGCGGGATAATCGCTCCCCTGCCCGGCCTGGTGTTTGAAGGTCAAGTCTCCGACCCGGGTGTCTACGCATTGATTGGTATGGGCGCCGTGATGGGCGCCGCCCTGCAGGCGCCATTGGCCGCCTTGACAGCCATCATCGAACTCACCCACAACCCCGAAATCATCATGCCGGGAATGCTTGCAATCGTCATTGCCAGCCTGGTCAACAGCGAGCTGTTCGGAAAATCATCGATGTTTCACACCCTGTTGGAGGCCACGGGCCTCAGCTACCACACCGATCCGGTGATGCAGTCTCTGCGGCGCATTGGCGCCGCCAGTTTCATGAACCGCAACTTCGTCCAGGTGGAACCGATACTGGCTCGCGACACGGTACGAATCATCCTCGATAATAATCCCGAGTGGATACTGATCAAAGGAGATCAGGATCAGATGGCGCTGATGCCGGCGGTGGATCTGCTGCGCATTATGGAACAGCAAGAGGAGGAGGAGTTCGATCTGCTTTCTCTGCCCGCCACTCGCTATGAGCTTGCGCAGCTGCGGATGCAGGCTACCCTGCAGGAGGCGCTTGAAAAGCTGGACAACAGTCAGGCGGATGCGCTCTATATCGAATGGTACGACCAAGATCACTATTGGCGCATCCAGGGGATACTCACCCGTCCCTTGATCGAATCGGCTTATCACTTCTAATGTTGCCATTTTCATGGAAAAAAACTCAGCATTGAGCGCCCAAAAAAGTCATAATATACCGATATTGCAACGCAGCTTCGTAAGAGGGGGCAAAATGAACGAAGAAAGCAAAAACCCTGAGACCGTCTATATCGATGAGCAACCCGTCAGGCTCGACGAGCTGCTGAATGAGTACGAGCGCATCAAACAGCAGTTGACGCAAGAGAAAAAGAGCGACAAGAAGGCAATCCGCAGATACAGGCGCGAGGAGGAGTTGAAGCCCTACCAGGCCGAATTGATCCGACTGCAGCAATATCTGGAAAAGACCCAGACCCGTATGATCATACTCTTTGAGGGCCGGGATGCTGCCGGCAAGGGTGGCACCATTCGTCGTGTCACACGCTACATGAACGAGAAACACTACCGCGTGGTCGCCCTCGGCAAACCCACAGAGGAACAGAAGAGCCAGTGGTTTTTTCAAAAATATATCGCCCAGTTCCCTCGCGGGGGGGAAATCGTTCTGTTCGACAGGAGCTGGTACAACCGTGCAATCGTAGAACCGATCTTCGGCTTCTGCTCCCAGGAGGAATATGACAATTTCATGACCGGTTGCCCGGGCTTTGAAAAAGATCTGGTACGGCAGGGGACCATTCTGGTGAAGCTCTACTTTTCGGTCACCAGGGAGGAGCAGGCGAGACGCTTCGAGCGCCGCAAGACGGATTCCTTGCGCCAGTGGAAGCTGTCGGAGATCGATGTACAGGCGCAGGACCGTTGGGACGACTTTAGCACGCAGAAATACGAGATGCTGAAGAACACAAACACCACCCATGCCCCCTGGACGATCATCCGCTCAAATGACAAGCATCTGGCCCGACTGAATGCCATGAAGGTCATCCTCAACTCAGCGCCCTACGAGCGTCTCAATCACGATATCGATTTCGTACCCGATCCTGAGATTGTGATATCCGGTTCGAGGGAACTGGAAGTGATGGAGGCGCAACGCCTGCAACGAGGCAAGTTTGATCACTGAAATTACCCGGCACGGGCGACCTGTGTCGCCCGTATCATCAGACCCAACCCACGAACATTACCCATGCCGACAAGTGTCGAGCTGATCCTGCTTGCTCTAGCCTGGCTGATCTATTTCCTGAGTCACTCACTGCTTGCCTCTTTATGGATGAAAAGGGTATTTGCCCAACATCTGCCGACAGTCGTGCCCTGGTACCGCCTGCTTTTCAATCTGATTGCGCTGTTACTGCTCGCCCCTCCGCTCTATCTGCTCTGGTCATACCGTTCAGATCCATTATGGCAATGGCAGGGGGCCATGGCATGGCTGGCTTATGGCTTAATGATCATTTCGGTAGCCGGTTTCATCTGGTCAATGCGCTACTACGACAGCAGAGAATTTCTCGGTATACGACAACTGCAGCGGCAGCAACAGGATGTCAATGACCTGGAACAGCTGCATATCTCCCCATTGCACCGTTTCGTCCGTCATCCCTGGTACAGCCTGGGGCTGATATTGATATGGGCGCTGGACATGGATCCCGCACGCCTGGTGTCGGCCATTGCGGTCACCAGTTATCTAGTGCTGGGATCCCGCCTGGAAGAGAACAAGCTGCAGGTCTACCATGGCGAAACCTATCACAATTATCAGAAACGCGTACCTGGACTCATACCGAGGCCCTGGCGTTTTCTGACTCGACAGGAAACCGAGAAACTATTGGAAGAAATGAAGACCTAGTTTATCCGCTTCAGCTTCGGCCTGAAGCTGTCATCTCGAGCCACCACCGCCGTCAGCGTCGGCCATCGCCAACCTGACGCACGGTGAGGCCTTGGAAATCATCCATGCCGCCCGTGAAGCGCTTCCCTACTGGTTAGGATCCCAGAAATTTTGCGGTCCATAAGGGACGGGGCCGGGCCCATATCCGTAACCCGGGCCATAACCCGGCATCATTCTCGGCGCATGGTCGCCCTTATGCACACCACAACCCTGATGGCCCATGCCGCCGCAACCCGTTCCTGCTCGACCACCGCGCATTATGCCCATATGGCGCCGGTGCATGGCGTGACATGCCGCCCGCTCTTCATCGCTCATTCCCTCGATGACCTTCTGATGTTTTGCCCACTCTTCATCCATTGCCTGCTGACGGGCGACCCAGGGCGGTGTTTCAGGCATCTCGATGCCCGCCTCCTCAGCGCGGCTACGCATCTCCTGATAGTGCTGCCTGCGCAAGGTATCCCGCTCTTCCTCAGACATCGACATCATCTTTTTGCGATGGGCCATGCGCTCTTCCATGCCCGGACGCATCATCTGACCCATTTCAGAACGCCACGGCGGGCTCTCCGGCAGCATGACGCCGGCCTCCTCCGCCCGCATTCTCAGGGCCTGGTATTGCTCTTCACGCGCCTTCCAGTGATCCCGCATGGAATCCCTGGTAAGGTCGGTCTTGGATAAATCAGTCGCTGTTTCTGACGGAGCCTCAGCGGCGATGGCATCGGTTGTCTCAACAGTCTCTGTCGCCTCGGCCGGCTCCACAGTATTGACAGATGCTTCAGTCATGGCAGCCGATTGCGTCCTGTCCACCGCCACCGACTCCGTCTCTACTGCCGGTTCGTCCTGGGTAACAGGCAAGGCCTCGTCAGCGTTCCCTTCAGCAGCGCCGCCCTCAATCCCTTCCGCCCACAGGGCTTGCGCGGGAGACATGAGAAACGCGAAGATCAGGATTAGTACTTTCTTGTTGTGCATGTTTGGTCTCCTTCAGTGATCCTTCAGAGGGACTGACTACACGAGTTTGGTCACCACCATCTTGGCATACTCGCCAGCAACAGGAAACACGACGTTCGAGGGCGTGCATCTCTCCATGGTATCGCCCAAGTCATGGTCCCGCTCATTGTCGGCGCTTTCTTGCCGCGACAGTGACTGTCATACTGATGCAAACAAGTCCCTTGGCACTGATTTTTTGTTGTGATGGTCATTAAAATCCAAAATTTCAGAACAGGCCTACTTTTCAGTGGTTGGGGTGCCCTGTTCACTATTCTTATTCTTGGCCTTGAGGGATGCAACCTTTTGAGCCAGTTCGGCCAATAACCCCTCCATCCCCTTGCTTCTTACCAGATTGCGGAAAGAGGTGCGGTAGTTACTCACAAGACTGACCCCATCCACCGCCACATCATAGGCATACCAGTCATCATTGCGAAACCGCATCTTGTAACTGACCGCCAGCTCCTTGTTGGCCGCCACGATGAAGGTCTGAACATTTGCCAGCTTGCCTTTCAACCGTTCCCTGCCCATGCGCACGGACTGGTCGCTGTAACTGTCAATGGCAGAGAAGTAGGTCTGCTCCAACAGCTCCCGGAAAAGGGTGATGAACTGTTCCCGCTGCGGCTTGCTGGCCTTGCGCCAGTTGGCGGCCAGTATCACCTGGGACATGGATTCATAATCAAAACGCTTGCGCACGATCTCCTTTACCTGATCGCGACGATCCTGCCTGCCCAAGGATTGATCCTTAAGCACTGTCAGCACCTGGTTTACAGTGTCTTTAATCCGCTCTGAAGGTGTGACATTGGCTGACGCGGAGAGACTGAATGTCAATAGAAAAATGAGGAGAAGCGTGGTTGATAGTCTGTTCATGTTTCCCTATACCCCTTGTTCCAACCTGTTAATGTGACAATGAAATAATGTAAAGGTGCTTGTTGGAGTCTCGCAAACAAGGCGTTACATCCCCGATATCACACCAGGCAAATAACTCAAAACATTTGATATTACTGAATATTTTTCAAAGACAACCAGACCACAAGCTGATTAAGAGTGGGCAAGCCGTATGCTGGTCATTCTAACCCAATGGCCGCCCCGGCGTCCGATAGAGCTACATTGATTTACATTCAGCCCTGTTTACTATTCCACATTCTCAACCACAATGGAGGAATCTCCCGCACCGGATATGTGCAACAGGTCCCCACCCGGGCCGAAGAAATGATCCACATCCCAGCAGATTCCCACCCGTTTGCCGGAATCCTCGCTATCACCGGGAACAAAGTGACTGTAGTCAAGCACCCTTCTCTCCCCGCCGTCGGCCAACAGAAGGCGGTAGCTTATGCGGATTTCATCCCTATTCCCGCTATCGAATAACTGTGCGATGTTATTTCTGTCCTGCTCATGTACGAGATTCAGGATCGACGCGGGATCAGGAGTAAATGCCCCTTTTTCCTGTCCGGCCATATGAAACATCTCATCATCCCATTGGCAGATCTCATCGGACGGATCCCAACTCCATGAGCACGAGGGCAGTACTTCACTGATGAAATCGACCTGTTGACGCAGTGCCTTTGCACGATGGCGATATCGCTTGGTCTTGTGTTTCAGGTTGAGCAATTTTTGTTTGAGCAGATTTTCTCTGCGCCTCAGGCGTTTGATTGACCGCCTGGTTTTACTCCGATGATGAGTCAACGTCTTTTTCCCATGCAACCTTACCGCCCAGGCTAGAAAAAGGCTCCATAACGCCAGAAAAAACCCCCATACAATGGTCGTAACCAGGTTACCACCCTGTTTTACAGGAGCTTCGAGACCTTGCCAGTTATACCAGATATCATGCATATCCTCCGTGCTGAGCCGGTCCAGTCCTTTTTGCAGCAGACTCTGCAGTACCGGTTCCGAGAAGAGTGTGGCCACTGCCACATCCACGGTCATGTCAAGCCGCATCATCTCTTTCAGTTCATCATAACCTTCCGTGGTTGCGAGCAGATGGTTGACGCTTGCGGTATCGCCAAGATAAGCCTGAGCCCTATCAGCAATAACAGCTTTCAGCGCCTGACCCAGGTCATTGAAGGCCATGACGTTCAAGGAAGGCAGAAGGTGGGGTATACCCTCTTCCCAGACACTTCCGGCAACCACTGAGACCTCCAACCCATCGAGTGCCGTGAGCCCTTTATCAACGATTCTGTCAGTGGTGAATATAGCCGCGGGGAGATTCAGATAGGGACGGGAATAGTGGAGATCGGGAGCAGCCGTATCAGTGTGCACAAGCGCGCCGATCAGATCCACCTCACCTTCTCGCAGCGCTTTAAGCAGAGTCCCTTGGTCGGGGAAATGGCGGATCTGCAGCTGCAGGCCCAGCCTATCGGCCAGGGCCCGCATGTAATCGGGTACCAATCCCTTGGATTGAGACCTTTCGAAATAGAGAATGGGTGGCGTCATTTCAGCCACACCCACCCTCAGAAACTGATGCTCAGTAAGCCATGCCTTTTCAGCGGGACTGAACCGAGGGGCCTGTGCCATCCCCTGGGTCGAGATAATCAACCCCAGCAGACAAAGGCCAAAAAATCGATACAACACCGTTTGATATTCTCCGATCTGCACGCCTTTAGGTTCATTATATATACCTTAAACCGTTATCATGCCATGATTTTGTAACTGTTGGGATTAAGGAGTAATTTTTGTCTATTCATAAAGATCCGCACCCTTGGCGCCTCAGACAGGCAGCCCGCATCATCAATACCGGTGGTATTGTCGCCTATCCTACAGAAGCGGTGTATGGACTGGGTTGCCATCCCCTCGATCCCGACGCAGTATCAAGGTTGCTGGCACTCAAACAGAGACCCATGGCCAAGGGGTTAATCCTGATCGCCGACCGGATAGAGTCACTGCGCCCCTATATCGGTACCTTGTCCGGTGCCGGCATGCAGACGGTTCGCGAAAGCTGGCCCGGCCCCGCAACCTGGCTGATCCCGGCAACCCGCAATGTGCCCTACTGGCTGACAGGAAAGCACACTACCCTGGCGGTACGGGTTACCGATCACCCCATTGCAGCCGCCCTTTGTCGCGCCACGGGAACCCCCCTGGTATCGACCAGTGCCAATATCAGTCAGCAACCGCCGGCACGCACCCCGCTGCAGGTTCGTTTGCGCTGCGGTGATGGTGTTGATTTTATCTTGCATGGAAAGACCGGGGAGTTGAAGAACCCCACACCTATCCGTGACGCACTGAGCGGCAGGATTATTCGGGCATGAAAAAAAAGAAAAAAAGACCCACCCATGGAAGGGTGGGCTTAAAGCGCTTTATTTCAGCGCCGGAGGAGGATCGAAACCATAAATACCAATTACTCTATATTGCGGCGCGATACGGGAAAACTTGAGGAGTTTTTATCAACCACCTGAACCGACCGAATCACAACAATCAACCACTTGATTATATTATATTTTTTCACATCCACACAGGATCATTTGCACCCTGTTGATAACGGTTTGCGAAAAAAAATCACCCGATGGATCCCCTGATTTCAGTCCTGATGGGCAGCCGCAAGGTAGTCGCCCAGATGCTCCTCGATCCACTCTCTTAGCCAATGTGTGGCCCGAGAACCATGGAAGCGTCCGATTTCATTACCCTCCACAAACAGAATCACCGTAGGAAAACCGCGCAATCGATAGTGACCGGCCAACCGCATATTGTCGTCAACCTCAACCTTGGCCAGCATAACCAACCCCTCCAGCTCCTCTATTACCCTTTCCAGAGCAGGCGCCAGGGAGATACAGGGCGCACACCACTCAGCCCAGAAATCCACAACAACCGGTTGCTGATGCGAGGCCTTCAGGACCTTCGCTTCGTAGGTTGACTCTGTTACATCGTAGATAAAGGGCGAATTATGCTTTTTTTGGCTCATAACCAGGGCGCTTATTGCAAGGTGAGTGGTTCAGGGCGTGCATGATAGGTTATCTTAGGGGTTTGGCCCAAACCGATAGAGATTTTGTGATGTCCAGCAACAACAGCCGATCCCTTTTTCCTGCCACGCGCATGCGGCGCATGCGGCGTGACGACTTCTCCCGCCGTATGATGCGGGAGACCCAACTTACCCCTGCGGACTTTATCTACCCGGTATTCGTACTGGAGGGAAACGGGGCCCGGGAAGCGGTCCCTTCCATGCCCGGTGTCGAACGCATGAGCATCGACTTGCTGGTCGAGGAAGCGAAACAGATCGAAGGGTTGGGCATCCCGGCGATGGCGCTTTTTCCGGTTACCCCCCTCTCTGTCAAAAGCGAGGACGCGAGAGAAGCCTACAATCCCCAGGGATTGGCGCAGCGGGCGGTACGGGCCATCAAAGAGGCAGTGCCGGACCTGGGCATCATCACCGATGTCGCCCTCGACCCCTTCACCACCCATGGACAGGACGGCCTGATCGATGCAACAGGCTATGTGCTGAACGATGAAACCAAGGACGTTCTGGTGAAACAGGCCCTGTCACACGCAGAGGCTGGCGCAGATATCGTTGCCCCTTCCGACATGATGGACGGACGGATCGGCGCGATACGGGACGAATTGGAACAAAGTGGTTTCATCCATACTCGCATTCTTTCCTATGCGGCCAAGTATGCCTCCAGTTTCTATGGTCCCTTCCGCGATGCTGTCGGTTCTGCAGCCAATCTCGGCGGCGGTAACAAATACAGCTATCAGATGGACCCGGCCAACAGCGACGAGGCCCTGCATGAAGTGGCCCTCGACCTGCAGGAGGGGGCCGACATGGTCATGGTCAAGCCCGGCATGCCTTATCTGGATATCGTCAGACGTGTCAAGGAGACCTTCCAGGTAGCCACATTCGCCTATCAGGTCAGCGGGGAATATGCGATGCTGAAAGCGGCATCCCAGCAGGGATGGCTGGATGAACAGGCCGTGGTGATGGAGTCTCTGTTGTGCATTAAGCGGGCGGGGTGTGATGGTATTCTTACCTATTTCGCAAAGCAGGCGGCGGAGTGGATGCAATGAGTTTTGAGTATGGATAAATATGCCGTCATCGGGAACCCCATTGAACACAGTAAGTCACCGGAGATTCATCGGGCCTTCGCACAACAGACCGATGAGCCTGTCGAATATGGGCGCATTCTGGGAAATATCGATGATTTTGCCGGCGATGTAAGGCGCTTTCTCGGCGAGGGCGGACTGGGTCTCAACGTCACCGTGCCGTTCAAGGAGCAGGCATGGCGGCTGGCGGATGAACTGAGCCCGGGAGCGCATACAGCGGGTGCGGTCAATACCCTGATCAGACTGGAGAACAATCAATTGCGGGGCGACAACACGGATGGTATCGGACTGGTAAGGGACCTCACCGTCAACCAGGGTTTCCGTCTGCAGGGAAAACGGATTCTGATGTTGGGTGCCGGTGGCGCGGTGCGGGGTGTCATCCGCCCTCTACTGGAACAGCGTCCAAAACGGATAATCATCGCCAATCGAACCGCCGGCAAGGCCTATTCACTGGCAAACGGTGTTTCAAATTATGGCCAGGTGGCGGGTTGCGGTCTAGATGAATTGGCAGGCATGCAGTTTGACCTGATCATCAACGGCACTGCAGCCGGACTTGCTGGGGAGGTTCCTTCGATACCCGATAGCGTGCTGAGCAAAGGCGGATGGTGCTACGACATGCTCTACAGCAACCAGACCACCGCTTTTCAACAGTGGGGTTATGAGCACAAGGCGGCACGTTCGCTGGATGGCCTCGGCATGCTGGTGGAACAGGCGGCTGAGTCGTTTCGGCTATGGCGGGGAATCCTGCCCGAGACATCCCCGGTCATTGCCATGTTACGTGAATAGGGAATTAGTCCCTCAGCACAAGCCGCACATAGACGTATATTATGAATAGTCAGCAAATGAACGCGAATAAACGCAAATGTATTTATTGACTCTTCAAGTAGGGCGGATTGGATGGGCCCTGTCCTGCAGCTTGCGCGACACCCTTTTCGAATAAGTGTGACGCGAGACGAGTGATGACTGTCTTACCAAAACATTTGGATTTAACCCCAAAATATTGCGTTTATTCGCGTTCATTAGCGGACTTAGAACAATTTTGCGTCCATTTGCGGCTTGCCAAAGATCGTTGACAGATTCTAAGGCGGATCCCGATGACGTTGAGCCAATTTCACATAATGTTCAGCATTATACAGCATGATCTCCTTCTCCCGGTCGCTGAGCGGCCGCACGCGACGCGCAGGCTGACCCAACCAGAGATAACCGCCTTCCAGTCTCTTACCCTGGGGAACCAAGGAACCGGCACCCAACATCGTCAGGGATTCTATCACCGCCCCATCAAGAATTATCGACCCCATGCCGATAAAGCAATTGTCTGCCACTTCACAGCCGTGTAAAAGCACCTTATGACCAACCGTGACACCCTCGCCGATGATCAACGGGCTGCCACCGGGTTGATAGAAACTGTCGTGGGAGACATGCAGAATTGAGCCATCCTGGATATTGCTTCGTGCACCGATGCTGATCCGATGCACGTCGCCGCGTATGACGCACATAGGCCAGACCGAGGATTGGGATGCGATAGTCACATCACCGATGACGATCGCATGCTCATCCACATAGGCATCTACGGCGATGTCCGGATAGTTGGTTTCAAAACGACGCAGTTTTGACATAGCAGATAGAGGATTCAGAATTAATGGAAATCGTTACCTTCGTCCTGATAGGGACGGTCATCGCTATCCTGATCTATGGCGTCCTGATTTACAACAATCTGGTGCGCTTGAAGCACGATGTCTCCAAGGCATGGTCGAACATCGATGTACTATTGAAACAGCGTCACGACGAGCTTCCGAAACTGGTCGAGACCTGTAAACAATACATGAAATTCGAACAGGAAACCCTGGAGAAAGTGATGCTTGCCCGCAGTGCGGTGAGTAGTGCCTTAAGCCAGGGCGATGTGGCTGCGGTGGGCGCCGCAGAAAGCCAGATGCGGCTGGGTCTCGGCAACCTGTTCGCAGTGGCTGAAAACTACCCCGACCTGAAGGCCAATGAAACCTTTTTACACCTGCAGTCGAGGATAACGGGACTTGAGAACAGCATCGCAGACCGACGCGAATTCTATAACGACAGTGTCAACATCAATAATGTCCGAATCGAGCAGTTTCCCGATCTGATCCTGGCGAAACAGTTCGGCTTCAAACCGGCGGAGTTGCTGGAATTCGATGAGACTGAATTGAAAGACGTCGACATGGGCACCCTGTTCAACTAGGGCCTAGGTAAAGTGCTGGGAAATCTTGCCGGTATCGGTGATGGCTATTTCTGGTTCTGGACGCTGATATTGACAGTCTTGACGCTGGTCGCACTCTATTTCACCTTTCGAAACCTCCATCGAGCCAGGTTGATCGAAGACACGCCCACTTCCCTCATACGATCAGCGCCCCAGGGCTATGTGGAGTTGACCGGTGAGGCGGCGATGATGACCGGTGAGCCGGTGATTGCCCCCCTCAGCGGCATCTCCTGTTGCTGGTGGCGCTATAAGATCGAGAAAAAGAGTGACAAGGGGTGGCGCACGGTACGCTCCGACAAGAGTGAGGGCCTGTTCCTGCTCAAGGATGCAACCGGTGAGTGCATACTCGACCCGGAGGGAGCCAACATTTCTCCCAGTGAAAAGAGTATCTGGTACGGACCCAATGAGACACCCTCGGCCGGACCCGACCGGGGTAGCGGCACCCTTCACCGAAAAACGGAACGATTCGGTGTCCGCATCTCGACCCATCATACCTTCGGCGGTGATTACCGCTATATCGAAGAGACCATTGTCCCCGGCGACCCGCTGTATGCCATCGGCCTCTTCAGCTCCATCGGTGAAATCGATCGCAAGGCAATGCGGGACGACATGATCAAGGGCCGGCTGCGCCAATGGAAAGCGGATCAAGCAACCCTGCTCGAGCGGTTCGACAAAAATAGCAATGGCCAAATCGATATGGATGAATGGGAATCGGCCCGCCACAGCGCCGAGCGCGAAGTCACCCGGGAGCAGATGCAGCAGGATCAGCAGCCGCTCCATACTCTGAGCAGTACAGGCACTAACCGGCGCCCGCTTTTAATCTCGACCAAAGCGGAATTTGAACTGGTACGCCACTACCGCCTGCTCACCCTCGCCGCCCTTACCGCATTCTTCACGGTTGGATCCGGCGCCGTATTATTTGTCACTTCCCGATTGACTCAACTCTGAATGGAAACGGCATTAACCATGCAAGCTGCGATAGCCAGTGTTGGCTAAATCATGCCAAGACCCATATAAGTAGCTGTTGCAGGGCTGGGCGATAGAGACTGTTGCTGATATCTGAGAAGAAATACATCGGATAGCGCAGGGCTGAAATCGGCACCGAACTATTCCTACGGCAGCGGTGTAGTGCGAGAATGTATCAACCCGACGACCAAACAGATATCGACAATGACATCAACAGGTTTTCAGATGCGAAACAGAACCTATCCACTTGCCCTGATGCTGCTCTTTTGCACATCCACACTGCTGGCTGACAATATCCTCATGGACGACGCCTCGGATGATATTCACTGGCAGCCGGAGGAGCCCTTCAAGGAGGGGAAAACAGCACTTCCGGAGAAGATCGACCTGGACGATTTACAGGCGTTTCAGGTTGGCGCCAATGATCCCAGGTTCCAATATTTCATCGAACGGGGTTCACTGCAGACAGGTGGCGATAAGGTCACACGGTTCGTTGTTGTGATCCGCTCACGAACAGGCGCCACAAATACCTCTTATGAAGCATTTCGCTGTGGTGAAAGGCTGTTCAAGGTCTACGGATACGGCAGCGACGACAAACTATTTGCCGCGACGAAGCCGGAATGGCGGACCATCCCGAAAGATGAGTCAACAGATTATCGCGCCGCCCTGTATGAAGATCTGATCTGCAATCTGTTGACCGGCCAAAGCAATTCACCCGACGCCATCTTTCGCGCCATGCGCGACAATCGCACACTAGCCATTGACTAATCCGGAGCCTACCCCATGAATGCCCTGATCAATATGCAAGGATTGCCCTCTTTTTCCGCCATCACTCCGGATATGGTTGAGCCTGCCATGGATCAACTGTTGCAGGAGAACCGGCAGACCATTCAACAGCTACTCAGCTCGCAGCAGGAATACACCTGGAAAAATCTGGTCGAACCCCTGGAAAAGGCAGAGGATCGTCTCAGCCGTACCTGGTCACCAGTGAGTCACATGAACTCCGTGGTCAACAATGATGAGCTGCGTGCGGCCTATAATGCAGTGCTTCCCAAACTGAGCGAATATGCCACCGAAGTCGGGCAAAACGGCCAACTCTGCAATGCCTACAAACAGGTTGCCGGAGAAGCGGAACTCGACCGAGCCCAGCGAAAGCTGTTGCAGAACGCCTTACTCGATTTTCACCTGTCCGGTGTCGATCTGGAGGAGGATAAGAAACAGCGATTCAAGGAGATCAGCCAGGAGCTGTCTCAACTGACCACCAAGTTCGAAGAGAACCTGCTCGATGCCACCAACGCCTGGAGCAAACTGATCACGGATGAATCGGCCCTGCAGGGGTTGCCGGAATCGGCTTTGGCACTGGCCCGCCAAACCGCTGCTCAGCGCGACCAGGAGGGATGGTTGTTGACCCTTGAGTATCCCTCCTATCTGCCGGTGATGACCTACGCCGATGATCGTCAACTGCGTCGGGAGGTCTATGAGGCATTCGCCACCCGGGCATCGGATCAAGGGCCGCACGCCGGGCAATGGGATAATACCGAAGCCATGGAACGGATACTCGAACTGCGCCATGAACAGGCTGGTCTGTTGGGATTCTCCAACTATGCCGATCGCTCACTGGCCAAGAAAATGGCCCGTTCAAGCGATGAGGTGATCGCCTTTCTCACAGACCTTGCCGAACGATCGCGTACTCAAGCGGAAAACGAACTGAATGAACTCCGGGAATTCGCATCGGAGACATATGGTTTCGATGATCTGCAGGCGTGGGATATCGGATATTATGCGGAAAAACTGCGCCAGGATCGGCATAACATAAGCCAGGAGGAGCTGAAGCCCTACTTCCCGGAAACCCGTGTATTACCTGGCATGTTCGCGGTGGTGGAGCGTCTGTACGGTATTCGCATCGAAGAGACCAGGGGCATTGATACCTGGCACCCCGACGTTCGTTTCTTCGAGATCCGCGACAGCCACAATCACCTGCGAGGCCAGTTCTATCTCGATCTCTATGCGCGCCCCAAGAAGCGTGGCGGTGCCTGGATGGATGAATGTGCAACCCGCTTCTTCACGGACACCATGGACCAGATCCCGGTCGCCTATCTCACCTGCAACTTCTCACCCCCAGTGGATGGCAAACCCTCACTCTTCACCCATGATGAGGTGTTGACCCTGTTCCATGAATTCGGCCACGGTCTGCACCATCTGTTAACCACGGTGGACTACCCAGCCGTCGCCGGCATCAACGGTGTTGCCTGGGACGCGGTGGAACTGCCCAGCCAGTTTATGGAAAACTGGTGCTGGGAAAAAGCGGCCCTTGATCTGATATCGGGCCACGTCGACACCGGTGACCCTATTCCCGATGAACTCTACCGGCGCATGTATACCGCGAAAAACTTTCAGTCGGCGATGCAGATGGTGCGTCAGCTGGAGTTCGCGCTGTTCGACTTTCGTATTCACCGCGAATATGATCCCCGACGCGGTGGGCGCATCTACGAAATACTGCAGGAGGTGCGTCAGCAGGTGGCTGTCATTACGCCTCCGGCCTGGAACCGGTTCGCCCATGGTTTCTCCCATATCTTCGCCGGTGGTTACGCCGCAGGTTACTACAGCTATAAATGGGCGGAAGTACTCTCGGCCGATGCCTTCTCCCTGTTTGAGGAGCGTGGGATATTCAATGCGGATACCGGACAGGCGTTTCTCCGGGAAGTGTTGCAGCAGGGAGGCTCCAGGGACGCGATGGAACTCTTCGTGGCCTTCAGGGGCAGAGAACCCGAGATTGAACCCCTGCTGCGCCATAGCGGCATCCTGGGCCCCTAGGGCCAGTAGTGGTAACGCCACTGGGCGGAATAACAGCCCCGGCAGATCCGAATGGATCAGTCTTGACAGGCCTTGAAAAAAACCGGGTGACGCTGACGCGTCACCCCTGTCGGGTTTCTTGAATACACCCAACCAACACCACTGATCACTGCCTCATGCACCCTATATCAACCATTTACTGTGAGGTAACAGTTGACAGGTAAGGCAGATCAACCAGTTTTCGCTAACCCTCCCCCGAGGGATAATCACTCTATTCTGAACTGTGCGATCGAAGTATCGCGGAGGGCTAACCCTCAGCGATATAGTCATCCGTATCGTTTCCACAGACTATTTTACGATCCACCAACACCATATTCTGGTAGATGCTCTTGGTTACCTCACTCTCGAAGTAGATTTCAACGCCATTATCGCCGTCACCCTCATAGAGACAGGGATGCCCCTCTATATCGGTCACATCACGCAAGGTAATCGGGTCCAAGGTGGTTCGAATATTCATACTACGCATCTCCGTAAAACGTCTCTCATCACCTTTAAGCTATAGAAATACCCAGCAAAACAATCAAGTAAATATCGGGCCCTATTCAGATGAGGAAATTGGGGAATTTGCAGTGACTGCACTATTGCAACTTGACCTGACCACTCACAATATTCAGTCAATGAGTTGTCAATGTAAGCTGCAAATAGATACAGATTTACTTACTTACCGTACAACATAATCAATACAGGACCTATCCTGCGTCTCCATGCGGGGGAGAAAATATTGCTTAATTTGCGGGCTTAAAAAAATATTCGCGACTATTTGCGGCTTGCTTTTTCACGACAACACCCTCCCTGATGGTGAGATCTTGAATGCTGGATCTACGCAGTGGTGAACATTTCAAAAAAGAACCAATAAACGAAACTGGCCAACAACAGACCGAAAAACATCACCGGCAAACCGGTACGCATCCATATCATAGGGGAGATCCTGGCCTCGGGCATACCGCTCTTTTCCGATTCGCTGACAGCGATGATGTTGGCGGTAGCACCGAGATGGGTGCCGTTGCCTCCCAGTCCCACCCCCAGGGCCAAGGCCCACCACAGAGGGGCGATATTCACACCGCTGCTTTCAAGCCCAAGGATGATCGGAATCATAGTGACGGTAAAGGGGATATTGTCGACCACAGCACTCATGATCGCCGCCACCCACATCAGCAACAGCCCCGTCAACATCAGCATGGCAGGGTCTTCTGCCAGCATGGCCAATTTATGGCCGAACAGATCGAGCAATCCCGATGACTCAACGCCGCCGACAATGATGAACAGCCCGGCAAAGAAAAACAGCACAGACCAATTCACCGAACCAAACAACTTCTCCACATCGGGACGCATCGAAAAAAGCGCGATACTGACACCGATAAACGAGGCGTAGGCCGGCAGTACATGCAGATTGTGATGGACAAAGAACAGCACCACCACAACTCCAAGGGCAAACAGAATTCTCTTCAGACCCTGTGCATCCTTGATCGCATGTGTCGCCACCAACTTCCTGGGATCCTCACCCCCGCTCTCGAGCTGATTCCTGAAAAGATACAACATCAGTCCTACAGTGCCTATCCACACCACCAACACCGGCAAACCCATGTGTACCAGGAAGGAGTTGAAACTGATATCTGCCGCACTGCCGATCATCAGGTTCGGTGGGTCGCCCACCAGAGTGGCGGCACCGCCGATGTTGGACAGCATCGCCTCCGCCATGAGATAGGGCATCGGATTGATCTTGAGCAGACGACAGATCAATACCGTCAGCGGTGCAAACACAATGACTGTTGTGACATTATCGAGGATCATGCTGATCACACTCACCGCAAGACTGAGATAGATCAGCAGCAGCTTGGGATTGCCGTTTGCCCAGTGGGTGATGTGCACGGCTGCGAAATCGAAGGCACCGGTCGGTCGTAGCAGGGCCACCAGCATCATCATTGCGGCAAGAAGCAGTATTGTATTGCCGTCAACCGCCAGTATGGCCGCCTCCTGAGTGTAGAACCCCATCAACATGCCAATCCCGATCATCACTACCGCACCGAGGATGGCGGCGATTGTACGGTGCATTTTCTCCGAAAAGATCAACACATAAGAGAGCACCAGGACAATTGCCGAGGCCCACATTTCTGAAGTTATCGTATCCATCTGTCCGGTCGTCTACTCGACGCAACACTCTTTGGTGACGACCGCCCTGGCGATACTCATCCGGGTTACCACACCCTGGTACTCCCCCTCCTCGGTGACAAACAGATATTCTGTATTGTATTGCTCCATGATCGCCAATGCCTTGACTGCCTGAAAATTTGACGACAGCTGAATTGCATCGGGGAAGATGTAATCATCCACCACCTCTTCCATCAGTTCATCCGCGCGCATGTGGGGGAAATCGAGATGCTCGATATCGTCACCGAGCAGATGGGCGCCGTGGATCACATCCTCGGGTATACAGCAGAGCAGAAACAGGTGCCTGACGGAGAATCGGCCGCTCAGTTTTCCCTCTGCATCCACATAGGGTATCCCCGGGACATCCTTCTCCACACACTCCCACATCACCTCGCCGATACGCATCCCCGGACGGGCAACCTTGGTGGGAATCGATATATGTTTGATCTTCATGGCGGCGTTTCATCCATCAATGGCTTCATGGCATGCAGCATATTGGCGAAGAGGTGTCGGTTCTGCCGCTCCTCCCTTGCCAGCAGCTGCTTCATATATGCTCGCTGGGTGGGGGCGGTAAAGCAAGCGGGACAGCTATCGGGAATTATCGGTAAACCGGCCTCGACGGCAAAGGCCCCTGTTTGGGTCTCGCGGCAGTAGACCAGGGGCCGGATAATCCGGATATCTCCCGCATCGTTGAGGTAGTGAGCCTTCATGGTGCGCAGTTGCCCTTCGTGAAACATGGACATAAACAGGCTCTCCGCCAGATCATCCAGATGCTGCGCCAGGGCCAGCACGTTATAGCCCTCGCGACGACCGGTGGTATACATAATGCCGCGTTTCATCCGTGCACAGTAGGCACAGAAGGAGTTTCCGTCCATATTCTCCCTGGCCTCTTCCATGATGGGTTGCTCCGCATAGTGCCAAGGCACACCCAGCCCTTCATAGTAGGCCTTGAGCGGCGCCGGATCGAAACCCTCAATCTGCGGGTCGACAGTGATGACCCCCAGATCGAAGCGGACCGGGGCATAGCTCTTCAGATGGCAGAGGATCTGCAGCAGTGAGAGGGAATCCTTGCCGCCGGAAACACCCAGCAGGATTCTGTCCCCCTCACGGATCATGTCGAAATCGGCAATCGCCTTGCCGACCTTGCGCAACAGGGATTTCGGTGGTTTTTGATAATCGGTCATCGGTGCATTTTGACATGAAGCCCGCTGGCCACCAATGCTGGTGATTGCATTTAGTGGCCGGATCAAGCATCTTTGCGGAATCTCAGCACAATAGAGGATCATGAGTATGGATATCTTCGTAATTGTCGTCTTGGTGTTCGCGATCGTACTGGTGGTACTCGGTGCGAAACGGGTACCGCAAGGAAACGAGTACACCGTGGAACGTTTCGGGCGCTATACGAAGACCCTGCGCCCCGGGCTCAATCTCATCATACCGATCGTCGACCAGATCGGTAAAAAGATGAATATGATGGAGCAGGTACTGGATGTACCCTCGCAGGAGGTCATCACCAAGGACAACGCCATGGTCACGGTGGACGGGGTGATCTTTTTTCAGGTACTCGATGCCTCCCAGGCGGCCTATGAGGTCAACAACCTCTACAGCGCCATACTCAACCTGACCATGACCAATATCCGTACCGTCATGGGTTCGATGGATCTGGACCAACTGCTCTCACAACGCGATACCATCAATACCCAACTGCTGACAGTTGTGGACGATGCCACCACACCCTGGGGCGTGAAGGTGACCCGTATCGAGATCAAGGACATCTCACCGCCAAGAGACCTGGTCGACGCCATGGCCAGGCAGATGAAGGCCGAGCGTGAGAAGCGTGCCGCCATCCTGGAAGCCGAGGGCATGCGCCAATCCGCCATCCTCAAGGCGGAGGGTGAAAAGCAATCCGCCATCCTGGAAGCCGAGGGCGAAAAGGAGGCCGCTTTTCGTGAGGCGGAGGCACGGGAGCGACTGGCTCAGGCGGAAGGAAGGGCGACCGAGATGGTATCGGAGGCGATCGCCAAGGGGGATGTCAATGCCATCAACTACTTCGTTGCACAGCGATATACCGAAGCCCTGCAACAGATTGCCGGGGCCGAAAACCAGAAGATCATCATGATGCCGCTGGAGGCATCGAGCCTGATCGGATCCCTTGCCGGAATCACTGAAATTGCCAGGCAGTCATTCGACACAAAGACAAAAGGAGTGGATTGATGCAGTGGTTCACCCAGCTCGATTACTGGCACTGGCTGATACTTGCCGTGGTGCTGATGATCCTCGAGATCTTCTCACCTGGCGCCTTTCTTCTCTGGCTGGGCCTGGCGGCGGGAACGGTTGGTTTGCTGTTGTTGCTGATACCGGACATCACCTGGCAGATACAGATACTGCTGTTTGCCTTGCTGAGTGTCACGATCATTGTCCTGGTGCGCGCCTTTCTCCAGCGCAGACCCATCGAAACCGACCAGCCCCATCTCAATCGAAGGGGCGAGCAGTATCTCGACCGCACCTTCACCCTTCAGGAACCCATCGTCAATGGCGAGGGTAAAATCCATGTGGACGACACTACCTGGAAGATCACCGGAGAGGATTGTCCCGCCGGAACCCGGATAAGAATCTCCGGTGTGCAGGGTGTAGTATTGCAGGTCTCTCCAGTCGATTAACACTCTCAGCTTGTCAATGTTCAGGCGTCTGTACAGTCTGGTAAAAAGAGCTATTATGAATTTGGGAAAACAAACTCAAGAATCCTTTTGGTTGTACCGATATATCAAACAGGCCTGTCACTAAATGTTGCCGTAAATCGTTGAACGGGATAGGTCAGCGGTCGGGGAATTTCCACAGCTCATTCCCTTAATCAGTCACCGCCTCATGGATGAGCTGTCGCATTAAAACCTGGCGGCATTCAAAGGCAACTGACATGCACACAGAGACCCACGCAATTCTATTCGTCGACAGTGATAGCAATCAGCTACAATCCTTGAAACGAACTCTGCGCGAATTCAGGGATAAATGGCAACTCCACTATGCCGAAGATGCACAACAGGCTCTGGAAATCATGCAGCAGGCGGCCGTTGACATTGTGGTCAGTGAAACCCAACTCGCCGGCAAGCCGGGCAGTGAACTGCTGAAGGAGATTAAACTCCACTACCCGAGTACAACGCGACTATTGTTTTCAGGGCAGGCGATGCGCACACCGGCACAGGAGGTTGTCCATCATGCCCACCAGTTTATCGCCAAGCCTTGCAGTAGCGATGAGCTGATTAACATCCTGCAACGGGTATTTCATTTACGAAGTCTGTTAAACAATCCATCCATCGAGGAGATGATCAGCAGCCTGGGCACCCTGCCCAGTCTACCATCCACCTATCAGCAGATGATTACTGCCCTGCAATCCGACACCGCCTCGGTCAAGGATATCGGCAAGATCGTAGCCCAGGATATCGGCATGTCAGCCAAAATCCTGCAGATGGTCAACTCGGCATTCTTCGGTCTGCCGCAGCAGGTCGCCTCTCCTGAACGTGCGGTAACGCTTTTGGGCATAGAGACAGTCAGCAACCTGGCACTGACCGCCGGCGTCTTTTCGCAACTCGATCCCGATGTGATGAAGGAGTTTCACCTGGAACAACTGTGGCAGCACAGCTTGCTCGTCTCTGGACTGGTACAACGCCTTTCCCAGGCAGCCGGGATGGATCAGCAACAGCGCCAGCTTCCGGTATTGGCGGGCCTGATGCATGACCTGGGCAAACTGCTGCTGGCCACTCATAACAGCGCTGAGTATCGACGCATCGTACAACAGGCAGAGCGGGATAATGCACCGCTGTATGAAATCGAATCTGAATCATTATGGTGTAGCCATGCCACCGTTGGCGCCTATCTGATGGGGTTGTGGGGACTTCCCTTCAGTGCAGTCGAGGCGGTCGCCCTGCACCACACAGCGGAAGAGCAGAGTCGCGAGCGTCTCGACTGCCTGATGGTATACGCCGCCAACCTGCTTGTGAACGGATTAAAAAACACTCGATACAACGACTATTATTCTACAGAGCGGTTGGAGGCCCTGCTGACAGCTGATGAGTTTGGCAAGTGGAGATCCATTACTGAGGAGTACCTTAATGGAAAAGCTGCCTGAAAAGGTCCTGATGGTCGATGACGACCGCAATCTGCTCGATTCCTTCCGACGTCAATTTCGTAAACGGCTCAATCTAGAAACCGCCACCAGCGGCGCGGATGGGGTACAGGCAGTTCAGGATGGCGGACCATTTGCGGTGGTTATCTCCGATATGCAGATGCCGAATATGAACGGGATTGAGTTTCTCTCCAAGGTACATACGATTTCACCCAATACGGTGCGTATCATGCTCACCGGTAACGCCAACCTGGATGTAGCCATTGATGCGGTCAACGACGGTCATATCTTTCGTTTCCTGAACAAGCCCGTGGAGACCGACCAGCTGTATCAGACAATTGCCGATGCCGTTCAGCAGTATCGCCTGATCACCTCGGAAAAGATACTCCTGAATAAGACACTCAAAGGCGCAGTCGACCTGATGGCGGATATACTCAGCATGGTCAATCCGGTCGCCTTCAGTCATTCGTCACGGATCAAACAATATGCCCATACCATCGTCAACAGCCTCTCCCTGGAAGACAGCTGGCACTACGACCTTGCCGCCATGTTGTGCCAACTTGGCTATATCAGCCTGCCGGAGGATCTGGTACGCAAAGTCGCCGAAGGCGAGGAGTTGAGTCAGGCGGAACGCCAGCACTACACATCCCATCCCGCCATGGGGGCAAGGCTCTTGAAACACATCCCCAGACTGGAAGTCGTCTCCGAGATGGTGGAGCGACAGAACGATAATGTGGGAAAGATCGAATTTCAGGGAAAACTCTCAAATCAGAACAAGGCTATTCTCGGTGGCCAGATCTTACGTGTCGCCATTGCCTATGAGCAACTGATCAGCCAAGGCATGGATGAGCAGGCAGCGATCAATGAGCTTAAGGACAACCCTGCAAACTATGATCCGATACTGGTCGAAACCCTGGCACTGGGCTCTCAGAACCGCAAGGTTGAGGTGATGACGCTCCCAATCGATAAACTGGAACCCGGACTGATACTCGACCAACCGATCAAGACACAAGCCGGCACACTGCTGGTGGCCAAGGGTCAGGTGCTCAGCCAGGCGGTACTGTTCCGGTTATTGGCGGCAGAAGAGAGTGGGATCGTATCCGGCTCGGTAAGGGTGTTCAAGGTCACTTGACGCTACCGGTTGTCGCGGGGTTAATATCACCGCCATGCCACACCGTTCATCTGCCGGCATCCTTCAATCCTCGACACTCTGATGAGGAAGCTCAGGCAGAGTTTCTGTGCAACGGCAAGCGCATCACAAATGTGGTGCCGTTCCCCTCCTCTGTCTCGAAAAACAGTTCCCCCTGATGTTTCCCCATCACGATATCCTGGGCAATCGCCAATCCCTGCCCGGTGCCGCGTCCTACATCCTTGGTGGTAAAGAAGGGATTGAAAACAGACTCCTGCACCTCTATGGGTATGCCGGTACCCGTATCCGCAATCCTTACCTCCACACTATTCTCATTGTGAGTAGTGGTGATGGTGATTTTTCCCTTCTGCTGCAACTTGGCCGCTTCAATGGCATGGGCCGCATTGATAACCAGATTGAGCACGACCTGGGAGATCTCCCCCCCCAGGCACTCAACTTGAGGCAGGTTATCACCAAGTTTCAAATCCGTATCCGCCACATATTTCCACTCATTCTTGCACACTGCGACAGCATTGCTGACAATCCGATTCATATCCGCCAGGGCCATCTGCTTTGAGCCGGGATGGGCAAACTCTTTCATTGCCAGCACTATATGCGCAACCTGACTGGCGCCGGAGATCGACTGCTCAATGGCGTTGGCTGTCTCCTCCTCCAGATAGGCCAGATCGATCTCATCAATGGTCTCCTCCACTTTAGCCGTTTCCGCTTCCAACCCGGGTATATCAGAGGCCTTTTGCATAAGGTTTGAGTAGACCTTCAGCAGTGAACCCAAATCTTCGTAGGATTCCTTGATGAATTTCAGGTTATCGCCAACATACTGAATCGGGGTATTGATCTCATGGGCGATGCCCCCTGCCAGCTGCCCCACCGCTTCCATCTTGTGGGTTTGATTCAGTTGGCGCTCCAGGTTTCTACGCTCCTCATCAGCGCGTTTCCGTTCAGAGATATCATTAAATGTGACAACCACGCCGCTATCACTCACCTCTCTGAGCAGGGGTGATACCGAGTAGGCAATATCGACCTGGCGGCCCTCTTTGTGGAGAAATACATCATCGAAGCCGGTGCGGATCAATCCATCCTGCAGGGTCATATCGATTGCCGATTTAACGCTATCCGCAGCGGTGGGCTGCTTGTCTCCGTAGACCAATTCGACAAATTGGCGTCCCTCCATTTCCACGCCACTCCAGCCCAACAGCCATTCACTCTCCGGGTTGGCATAACGCACAGCCCCTTGCTGGTCGATAACCACAAACCCTTCGCTCATGCTGTTGGTCACATCACTCAGAAATTGCTCCTTTTCCCTCAGTTCATTCTTCGTGCGGTTCAATAGGTTGAACTGATTTCGCAACTGTTGGATCAGTAGGACACTGGTCAGTGAGATAAGCACGAAACCGGCCACATGCATGAAAGTCATCATCTGCTTGAACTGGAATTGCGAATCCACAATCGGTTGCGCCATCACCTTGACACTGATGCCGCCACGCAAATCACCTACTTTTTTGCCCTCGTATCCATGACACTGGATACACTGCTCCTGCATGAATACCGGGCCGATATACCTGAAATATCCTTGCGCCTGGTCCAGGAACGGCTGAAACACATACTCAGTCCCATTCTCAAGTTGGGAAAGCGCTTCCATTTCCCAGGCTTCTGCCATATTTTCCGGATTCACCGGCTGTGCCGACACTGCTCTGTAGTGGATGTCCTCCATAACCTGTTTCTTGAAAACGGCAGGATCATTGGCCATCAATATAGGATTGATCTTGGTAACCCTGACCATCTCAAACATGATGCGTCCGCGTTCAAAGGCGATATCTTTGACGGATCGATCGATAAGGGAGAGGTTCCATATCAAGGAAGTGATGGTTATAAGTAACCAAAACAGTACTGGAAACAACCAGTAATATCTGGTTTGCAAAAGCCTAATCAACATTACTCCACCTATTGCAGGAGAGAGCGGGTAAGGCGGCAGGTTGTTATTAAGGCCTGTTAACAGGTCCTAGGGTATCAGTACCAGCTTACCTTGCATCCGTCCCTGTTCGATCAATTCATGGGCCTTCACAGCCTGATCCAGCGGCAATGAGTCGCTGACATGGATCCGCAGGGATCCGCTGTCTATCATTTGCGCACAATCACTTAAAATAGCGACTTGGTTTGTTCTCGCTTGAGGAAGATGGCGCAGCATCGGCGTCAGCATCAGGGTAAATCCGACACGCAGGTTACGGTTTCGAGCCTCTTTCCAGTCCACCGCCGGTCCCGGGTCGAGCAGCGTGACCAGGTCCCCGTATGGTGATGTGGCGTCTATCGATGCCTTGAAGACATCCCCCCCCACTGTGTCGAGTACCACATCCGCACCTGCACCGCCGGTTAACTCCAACACCTGGTCCACAAATCCGTGTTCCCCGTACAAAATCGACTCATCGGCACCGAGGGAAGCAACAAATGCCTGCTTCTCCTTCGTGCTCACAGTGGTCAGCACACGCGCACCCGCCTGTTTAGCCAGTTGAATCGCCACATGACCTACGCCACCGGCACCGGCATGCACCAACAGGGTCTTTTCATTGGTCAGACGCGCGCGCCCGAACAGCGCTTCCCACGCGGTAATCAGTACCAAAGGGGCGGCTGCCGCATGGACAAAATCGACGGACACCGGTTTTTTGCAACACACCGACTCTTCAATGACGGCATATTCCGCATAATTCCCATGCAGCCCGCCCAGTCCGCCATCGCAGTACCAGACTTCGTCACCTGAGCGAAACTGAGTCACCTTGCTGCCTGTTTCAACCACAACCCCGGCACCATCACATCCCAATACCGCCGGTGTGCCATCAGGTAGGAAGAGTCCTCTGGAACGAAGCTTGGTGTCGACCGGATTGACTCCCGCCGCCTCGATGCGCACCTTCACCTGTGTCGCCGAGGTTATTTCCGGCGTTTCCACCTCTTCAAGGGAGAGGACCTCAGGACCTCCGGTTTCTCTCATTACCACTGCCTTCATCTATCACCTCCGAATGAATAGATTATCTCCTCAGTGCTCACTCCCCTCTCTCTGGCCCAAGGGTGCCAGCAAGAGATAGAGGATCCATGCAAACCATGAGACAAAAACCACCGCAAGAATCCAGAACAGTTTCTCAGCGCCATTGGTTTTTCGCGACCTCAAAATCAGCAGGATAGGCAAAAACCAGATGAATCCCGCTACCAGCAGGGCTGTGAGGCTAAGCCCCAGAATGGATGTCATAACAAACCCCTCTAATTATCACGCTAGTTTGGAACCCTTGTCGACAATCTGCAAGCCTTTGGCGGAAAACTCCTTTTCTCAAAATAATTGTTTTAATGCCAGTTAACATCCAGCTAATCATCACATGGGGATGACATACTTGATCTGTGACAGATAGTGTTAAGCTATAGCCTACCAAATTCACCGATGCCTGGAATCCGATGACACACACCAAACCCAATCCGGATAAGGCCTCTCGATTGCGGGCCCATCAAATAAGTCTCAAGCAATGCAGTCGCTGTGCTGCAATGATCGGGCCGGTAGTGACTGGACAACCTGTCGCCTCACCCGTACTTCTGGTGGGCCAGGCACCGGGTGCAAAAGAGGGTATGGCAGGGAGGCCATTCGCGTGGACTGCGGGTAAAACCCTTTTCAACTGGTTCGGGCGCCTGGGTATTAACGAGGAACAGTTCCGCCAGCAGGTCTATATGTCTGCGGTCTGCCGCTGTTTCCCCGGCAAGAACCCCAAAGGCGGCGACCGGGTGCCGAAAGCGCAGGAGATCGAGGCCTGTAGCCAGTGGTTGCATAGGGAACTCGAGCTGTTGCGCCCACAGCTGATTCTTCCGGTCGGCAAGCTGGCAATCACACAATTCATCGATGTGGACAAGCTCACACAGGTCATCGGTCGCGTTCATTCCATACAACTGCAAAATGGGATTTGCGATGTGATACCCCTGCCCCACCCCTCTGGCGCCTCGACATGGCACAGAACAGAACCGGGGAAGAGCCTATTGCAAAAGGCGCTCGAACTGATAGGCCGGCATAGGGCCTGGAATAGCCTGTCGAAGGCTGCTGAACAAATGCATGGTTAAAAAAACATAATACCGAGGAGAAATGGCATGTCGGAAGAGATTGGCAAGTTCACAATCCAACTTGAACAGGAAGACGACTACGCATTCAGGGTAAAGTTCGATATAAAAAAAGCACCCGACATCATCATGGACGAACCCCCTCCACTGGGCGAACGCAACGGACCCAATGCCTCGCGCATGTTGGCGGCGGCGGCAGCCAACTGTCTCAGCGCCAGCCTGATGTTCTGTCTCGCCAAAGAGGATGTACCGGCACAAAACGTCCACACCGAAGTCACCTGCACCATGATAAGGAATGAGAAAAAAAGGCTTCGCGTGGGCCGGCTGGATGTACGTATCACCGCGGGAGACGAACTGCTGGCCTCCAAGAAACTCGATCGCTGCATGACGCTTTTCGAAGACTTCTGCGTGGTCACTGCCAGTGTTCGCGAAGGTATACCGGTAGGGGTCGAAGTGGTGAACAGTGCCGGAGATCTTCTGCACAAAGCGGAGTGACGCAATGGGCCGGGAGATTATTCTGAAGACATCACAGGATGAATCCTTCCACGCCTACCTCGCCGGCGATGAGGCGGCAGACTCTGCCGTGATGATTTTACATGAGTGGTGGGGAGTCATGCCCCATAACCGGCTGTGGGCCGACAGATTAGCCGATATCGGCCACCTTGCACTGGTGGTCGACCTCTACGACGGCCGGACGAGTGATGATCCGGAGTTGGCTGCGGAGATGATGCGCAATATCGATCAACAACGCGCCGATCGAAAATTGATGGCCGCAGTCGACTTTCTGCATACATCCGGTAGGCGCGTCGCCACCTTCGGCTGCTCCTTTGGCGGTAAGGAGTCGATGCGGGCGAGCCTGCTGCAAGCAGACAAAGTCAGTGCCACAATCATCGCTTACTGCCGCATGGAAACCGATGAGGAGCGCCTGAAAGGATTGTCTGGGCCAGTATTGGCCATCTATGCCCAGCAAGAGCGCAATTGGCCGGAAAAACAGGAGGCCTTCGAGACAGCGATGAGGATGGCGGGCAAGGAGACCGAATCGGTCGGATTCGATGCCGCCCATGGCTTCACCAATCCCACCAGCCCGCGCTATGACGAGGCGGCTGACAAGGCATCATGGGCGTATATCGTCGATTTTCTGCAGCGGCATTTGGGCGAACCTGGTAATCCTGACACCATGCCTGGGTGACAATCATTGCCACTGTCACATTCAGTTCTCAATGGCTCAGCTCGGATAGCAGACGCCGGTTCCCCCAAGTCCGCAGTAGCCTGCCGGGTTCTTGGCCAGATATTGCTGATGATAGGCCTCGGCAAAGTAGAATGTGGGCGCGGATAGTATCTCCGTAGTCACCGGCGCGGAGGTCACCTGTTGCAGGGCGTGCTGATAGTGCCCGCGGGAGTCTTCGGCCATGGATTGCTGCTGATCGTCGAAGGTATAGATACCCGACCGGTACTGGGTGCCCACATCATTCCCCTGGCGCATGCCCTGGGTGGGGTTGTGGCCCTCCCAGAAGGCCTCCAGCAGTGACTGGTAACTGATCGCTGCCGGATCGAAGACAACTCTTACGACCTCGTTATGGCCCGTCATACCGGTACAGACCTCTTCATAGGTCGGATTGGGCGTGAACCCCCCAGCGTATCCCACCGCTGTCGAATAGACCCCAGGCAGTTCCCAATAGCGTCGTTCGGCACCCCAGAAACAGCCCATGCCGAACATTGCGAAATTGTACTGATCGGGAAAAGGCCCCACCATCGTATGTCCATTGACATAGTGGCTTTCGCCGGGCTGAATCGGGGTCATTCGACCGGGCAGCGCCTCATCCTGTTGCGGCATCCTGGTTTTGCGGCCAACTCCGAACATGGGTCTCTCCTGTGGCGGTTTGTGCTGAATATAGCCTCTTTAAACCCAGATCCAACCCTACAGTCCGTGACTCTATATCAATAGCCGGAGTTGGGTTATCGACCCGATTTGGGCCAACAAGACAGATTTACATGAAGAAGAGCAGAAAAGTCGATCGCCGCACCGGACAAACAGCTACAGGAGCATGAATGCAGCTGCACCCGCAACCGCCAGCAATCCCAAACCAAGAACGACCATTATAGGCAGTTTTGACTTCTGATGCTGACTCTCCAATGCCTGATGAGCCAGATGTTGGTCGAGCAGACTCTCCACCGTCTCGGTGGCCACGGAATTGGCAATTTCACCCGCCACCTGGGTAGCGGTCTCATGAACCTGAGCCTCGAGGGAGCCTTCCGTGATGACACGGATATGCTCGATCATGTCATTCTTTTCCGGAACCTGGTTCAGAATCCGTTGCTCCTGTTCCTGCAGGCGTAGAGAGATATCATCGTCCAACTCTTTCATCTGGCCATAGATACTGGCCTCGATCAGATCCCCGACAGTACGCTGATTGAGCTGCCTGACAAAGTCGTCCAGGTCCTGATTGACCTTTTGCACCACTGATTCGCGAAGCGCTTCGGTATCGACACTCTGCGGTTCTACTTCTTTCAAACCTCTCTCTACCACAGAGACGATCATTGGTTCGAGTTTGCTGTCAAGATAGGCCTGTACGGTACTTTCGATACGATCCGCGAGCGTCTCCGCAATGGCTTCTTCTGCTGCCTGACGGGCGGTTTTTTCCGCCGCTTGAAGTGCAACCTCTTTGGCGATACGCCGAACATCCTCATCCGATAGACCGCTTTGCATCACCACGACCTCTGCTGCAGGCTCCGCTGCCTCAGCAGCGCCTTCAGCCTTGATAGCCTGATCGGGCGGGGCCGCCTCTGAACTTACGGCAGCCTCTTGCTGGTGCTGTTCGATAAGGTCGATGATCACGCCCAGACTCTCATCGGTCGGAGGCTTGGCCAGGATACCAAGGGCACCGTGCTCGACGGCGGCCTGGACATACTCATCCCCTTCATTGGCCGTACACATAACCACCGGGGTATGGCTGAACCTGGGATCCTTTTTGATCTCGGTAATCGTCTCCAGACCGTCCATGCCATCCATCAGAAAGTCGACGAAAATAGCGTCAGGCGTCGACTCTTTCAGTCGCTCCAATGCCTCTTCACCCGACACCGCCATCTCAACGCCGTCAAAACCGCTTTTTTTCAGCATTCTACTGAGTACAATGCGAGCGGATTTCGAATCATCGACTAAAAATGCTTGTTTTGACACGCTAAAAACCCTTCATCAGATCTGTTTTGCATTCTGTTTTACACGCTTCCCGAATACGGCAAGCGAAGCTATCACTGTGTCATTGCACCGCATAAATCAACTCTTTGAAAAGCAAAGAAAATTGTAATATTAGTTAAGCCCCCGAGGCCACCATAGTCAAGGCGCTGTTTGATCCTGATCGATTACAAGTTTAGTACCATCCTGAAATAGATCACTCGCCTGCCTACCAGCAGCACCTTATAATTGGCGGCCGTTACAGTTAAAACCTGAGTAGCTTGATGTCATCCGCAACCTCGAATACAGCCAATCACCCTATCGAATCTCTGCTTAAGCAGCGTATTCTCATCCTTGACGGCGCCATGGGCACCATGATTCAGCGCCACAAACTCGATGAGCAGGATTACCGCGGAGAACGCTTTGCTGATTGGCCATGCGATTTAAAAGGTAATAATGATCTGTTGGTGCTCTCTCAACCGGCGATAATCGGCTCGATTCACGAGGCCTATCTGGCAGCCGGAGCGGATATTCTCGAGACCAACAGCTTCGGGGCCAATCGCATCTCTATGGCCGACTACCAAATGGAATCCCTGGCCTATGAGATGAGCGAAGCCAGTGCCCGCCTGGCCCGGGAGGCCGCTGACAAATACACAAGCCCAGACAAGCCGCGTTTCGTCGCCGGCGTACTCGGCCCCACCAATCGCACCGCCTCCATCTCACCCGATGTCAACGATGCCAGCCTGCGCAATATCACCTTCGATGCCCTGGTAGAGGCCTATACAGAAGCCGCCCGGGGTCTTATCGCGGGTGGCTGCGACCTGCTGCTGATCGAGACGGTATTCGACACCATCAACGCGAAAGCGGCGGTCTTCGCCTGTGAACAGGTATTTGACGAGGACGCCATCCGTCTGCCGGTAATGATCTCCGGTACCATCACCGATCAATCCGGCCGCACCCTTTCAGGTCAAACCACGGAGGCCTTCTACAACAGTCTGCGACACGCAAAGCCGATCTCCATCGGTCTCAACTGTGCCCTGGGTCCCGATTTGCTGCGTCAATATGTGGAGGAGATGTCGCGTATCGCCGACACCCATGTCTCTGCCCATCCCAATGCCGGTCTGCCCAACGAATTTGGCGAGTACGATCTGGATGCCCGGCAGATGGCAGATTATCTGGCCGAATGGGCGGATGCCGGTTTTCTGAATATCGTCGGCGGATGCTGTGGTACCACACCACAGCATATCCAGGCCATTGCTGAGACAATGGTTGGCAGAACGCCGCGTCAACTGCCGATAATTGAAACACAGTGTCGTCTATCGGGGCTTGAACCGCTCAACATTGGTGCGGACTCCCTGTTTGTAAATATCGGCGAACGCGCCAATGTCACCGGTTCCGCGAAATTCAAGCGTTTGATCCTGAGTGAGGCCTACGATGAGGCGCTGGACGTCTGTCGCGAGCAAGTGGAGAACGGTGCACAGATCGTGGATATCAATATGGATGAAGCGATGCTGGACGGTGTCGCCGCCATGCGCCGCTTTCTCAACCTCTGTGCCGGCGAACCCGAAATCGCCAAAGTACCGGTCATGATCGACTCATCCAAGTGGGAAATCATCGAGACCGGTCTGCAGTCCGTGCAGGGAAAACCCATCGTCAACTCCATCTCACTGAAGGAAGGGGAGGAAGCCTTCCTGCGTCAGGCCCACTTATGCCGCCGTTATGGCGCCGCAGTGATCGTCATGGCCTTTGACGAAACAGGCCAGGCAGACACCCAGGCGCGTAAAATCGAGATATGTGCACGGGCCTATCATCTGTTGACTGAGCGTGTCGGTTTCCCGGCCGAGGATATTATTTTCGATCCGAATATCTTCGCCATAGCCACTGGTATCGAGGAACACAACAACTATGGCGTCGACTTTATCGAGGCCGTACGCGAAATCAAACAGCGGTTGCCCCACGCCCTGGTGTCAGGGGGCGTCTCCAATGTCTCTTTCTCGTTTCGCGGCAACAATCCGGTGCGTGAAGCGATCCACGCCGTGTTTCTCTATCACGCCATCAAGGCGGGCATGGATATGGGAATCGTCAATGCAGGTCAGTTGGCGGTCTATGACGAGTTGCCGGCCGAACTTCGCGATACGGTGGAATCGGTGGTGCTCAACCGTGACCCGCAGGCGGGTGATCGTCTGGTGGAACTGGCGCCCAAATACCAGGGCGATGGCAACGTGGTCGAAAACAAGGCGGATGCCGAATGGCGTGCCTGGCCGGTGAAAAAACGCCTCGAACATGCCCTGGTCAAGGGCATCACCGAATTCATCGAAAGTGACACCGAAGAGGCCCGGCAGCAGGCCAGGCAAACTTTGGAGGTGATTGAAGGACCCCTTATGGATGGCATGAATGTGGTCGGCGATCTGTTTGGTGCGGGCAAGATGTTCCTTCCGCAGGTGGTCAAGTCGGCCCGTGTGATGAAAAAAGCGGTCGCCTACCTGGAACCCTACCTGGAAGCGGAAAAGGCCGAGTGCGGGGTACAGAGCCAGGGCAAGATATTGATGGCCACCGTCAAGGGCGACGTCCACGATATCGGCAAGAACATAGTCGGCGTCGTGCTCCAGTGTAACAACTACGAGGTTGTGGATATCGGCGTCATGGTCCCAGCGGATACCATTCTGCAAAAAGCCAGGGATGCGCAGGTCGACATCATCGGGCTCTCCGGCCTGATCACTCCGTCGCTGGACGAAATGGTCCATGTAGCCAAAGAGATGCAGCGTCTCGGCATGTCTCAACCGCTGCTGATCGGTGGCGCCACAACGTCCATTGCCCATACGGCGGTCAAGATCGAACCGGAATATGACAACCCGGTGGTCTATGTGGCCGATGCCTCCCGTGCGGTTGGGGTAGCCTCCAACCTGCTGTCTACCGAGCATCGCGATAGCTATGCCGCCTCGCTACGTGAGGAGTACGAAGCGGTACGACAACGGCGTGCCGGTATCAACCAGTCGCGCAACCTGATCTCCATCGAAGATGCGAGGGCCAACCCGACCCCTATCGATTGGTCCCAATACACACCGGCCCACCCCAATCTCTGCAATCCCGACTTCGAGGTCCCTGAATTTGCACAAATCGTGCATCTGGACAAGGACAGGTCTGCCGATAAACCATGCGCGACTTTGCTGGTGATGAAGCAGATCCCCCTTGCAGAGCTGACAGGCTATATCGACTGGACCTTCTTCTTCCATGCCTGGCAACTCAAGGGGCGCTATCCACAGATACTGGATGATGAGATGAAAGGGGAAGAGGCGAAAAAACTCTATGCCGATGCCCTGTCCATGCTTGAACGGGTAATTGACGAGGGATGGTTGCGCGCGGCGGCCGTTGTCGGCCTCTTTCCCGCCAACAGCCAGGGCGACGATATCCGTGTATACCGGGATGAGACACGAACCCAAACCCTCGCAACCCTGCATAACCTGCGTAAACAGGGACGGCAACCTGTCGCTCCAGGTAAAAATGGACAGTACAACGAATCGCTGGCCGATTACATCGCACCGGAGAGGTGTGGAAAGACCGACTACGTGGGCGCTTTCGCCTGCACCGCCGGTATCGGCATCGAGCGGAAAATCAGCGAGTTTGAAGAAGATCACGACGACTACCATGCCATCATGCTGAAGGCCCTTGCCGATCGTTTGGCCGAGGCCCTGGCGGAGTGGTTGCACGAACGTGTGCGAAAAGAGTATTGGGGTTATGCCAAAGAGGAGTCCCTGAGCAATCAACAGCTGATCGCAGAAGAGTATCGGGGCATCCGCCCCGCAATGGGGTATCCGGCCAGCCCGGACCATACGGAGAAAGAGGTGTTGTGGGAGCTTCTCTCCGTTGAAGGGCATACCGGCATCTGGCTCACGGAGAGTAAGGCGATGGTACCCACAGCGTCGGTCAGCGGCCTCTACTTCAGCCACCCCGATGCCCGCTACTTCGCAGTGGGCAAGCTGAATCGGGATCAGGTGAGTGATTATGCTCGCCGCAAGGGTCGTTCAGTGGCTGAAATGGAACGTTGGCTTGCGCCCAATCTCGCCTATGAACCCGGAGAGTGAATAGACTTCGCAGCAAATCCTACATTCCATTCCATGCCGGATCTTTGAGACTCACCAATACACGATCCTGACACGGCCTGGAATGTTTTGCCTTGCCGGCCGCCTATGATCAGGCGACATCGGCTACCGACGGTCCGCCGGCTTCATGCACAACCGGTGACCCCAGTTCGGCAAAAGAGAAGAGCTTGAAGGCGCGCTCGCCGTTGTAGTCGAGTACCCGCAGATCGTCACTTTCATGCAGATCGTTGGCTACCACATTAAAGTGGCCGCCGTAGCGCTTTTTGGCCAGATCATAGGGAACCTCATAGGCGAGAAACTTCTCGATGCCTTTGCTCACCAGTTTTTCCAATATCAAAGGGTCTTCTATGGAGGTGTGGGATGTGAGAATCATCAATGGACCGCTTCCGGTCATTAACATAAAGGTCTTCATGACTACCTCCCTCCCGCAGGATTAAGGATTGAAGGTTTTCGTCTTTACCTGCATTAATTTTAGCTCACTCCACAATATCCAGGTCAATCAGCGCGATTAACTCAATATCGAGTGGACAATGGTCCAATAAGCTACTTCAACTGGATATGGCCCTGTTTTTCCAGGGGGATCTTGAAACTCTTCAATAATTCCCGGGGACCGGATGCCAGAATTGAACCATTCAATTCATAGCGGATACCGGAGAGGCCCAGCAGTGCCGAATAGAGTCCCTTGCCGGCTTCGGCCAAATCGATGGTGAGGGGGATGCTCACCACACTGTTGCCGCCCTGCGCGATATCCACAGGTTGCCGGATCAAACCCTTGCCGATCGCCGCACCATTCAGCTTCAGATTATAATCCAGCTGCTGCAGCACCAGGGAGAAGCTGTTAGGATTCTCCACCCCGAGTTGCAGCAACACTTCGGCCTCATTCAGGGTAAGCCGCTTGACCGCCAAAGATTTGATACTGAAATCGGGTATTTTCGGTACTGGAAAATCACCAGAAAAATTAACAGGGATGCGCAGGCTTCCGATCACCGGCATTTTGAAACCCAATCCCATATCCAGTTGATAGCTGGCCTGATCGGCCTTTCTCAATTGATGGTAGCTCTTCAGCAGCTGCTGGAAACCGAGCCGCAGCGGCACCTCTATACGGTTTGTGGTTTGAGCCGCCAGATTCAAGCCCGCAGATTGTCTGCCCTTGAGAAACGATTGTTCAAAGAGCTGCAGATCATAATCAAATTCAGCCAAATCAATGGAGAAGGCATTCGGGTTGTGAACATCCACATCGAACACCAGATCCACACCATCGAAATCGAGACCGGTCAGCCTGATCCCCTCAACCTGAGCCGTAGGTTTCCGGCCTTCCATAACCTGACCGACCTGCTGCAGGGAGGAACACCCCTGTACAAGCCCTATCAAAAGACAGCAGATCAGTAACGGTACATACCTGGGCATTATCGGAAACTCCCGGCGTCCAGCGCCTTGTCAGGTTGAGATGCCCATCTTACTCCTTGAAATAGCGTATTCCACACCACCGCCTTGGGTTGAAAAACGTATTGCAAGAAGCGTCAGGGCCAGCAGCAGAGTCATGAGACCGGAGGCGCCGCCGCCACCATAGTCATCGCGATAGCTATCCTCCAAAGGCAATACCGCCAGATCTCCATCCTCATATGGCCCGTAATTCACCGCCAGCAGATCATTATCGCCATCATACAGCTCGATCAGGACATCATAGTAACCGCTCGGGTAACCATCCAGTAGCCGTGTCACCACCTCATACTCATCATCACTGACATCACCCTCAACGGGAAACAGGTCGGTTGTGTAGTAGTGGTTCCATGGCCCCCCCTCCAGGCTGAGGTAGAGTCTGGCATAGACCCACACCTCATCACCCGATGTGTCCGCATCGAAAATCACCTTTAAACGGTGGTAGTATCCATCGTCGTCGTCATCCCTGCTGATCACGGTATATGCATCGAATATACTCAATTCACGCCCCACAGCATGTGCTGCGAAAGTGCGCTGAGCCGTTGCCCGAATACGGCCTCCCGAGACGACCAATTCCTGATATTCGTCCACATCGGCCTGATCAAGCTGGATTTCGTCCTTTTCGACACCTGCAGCGACCGTTCCCTCCACAGATTGCGAGAGCCTCGCAACACCCTCAACCGCAAATGCATACTGCCCGGTCGTCAGCATCACTAGCAGCAGTGCGCTCAATCGCAGCCATCCGATATTGCTATACCTTTGCATCACGACTCTCCCGCTCAATCCCTACGGTCTCGACGATGGCGAGGTTTGTCGCCATGACGGTGGTTTCTGTGTCTGTCGCCGTGACGGTGGTTTCTGTGTCTGTCGCCGTGACGATGGTGTCTGTGTTTGTCGCGGTGGCGATGGCCGTAACTCTCACTGCGCCGATACTCTCTGTGGCGATAGTGGCGGTCTCCATGGCGATGTGAGTGGCCATGGTCATGGTAATGATTCCAACTCAAACCGAGGAACAACCCGCCCAGCAAACCGTAAGGGTAGTCATAGTTATCGTGGGCCTGTGCCGGCGCTGCCATTACCACTGAGGCAGAGAGTGCGCTTGCCAGGATCAGTGCTTTAGCTGTCATCATGTTTCTCCAAATTGAACTAGCTTATGAGTAAGCATATGGAGCTGTGGCTGAACGAAAGCTGAATGGTGTGAAACCAGTTCGGATACAGGCAGAAAAATAAAGACTTAGGAAACGGGGGACCTCTCCAGCAGACCGTTCTGATACAACGCCTGGGCAATCTTTTTACTCTTCGCCGCCAAACGGCTGAGGTCACCAAAGCTGGGTATGGCGCCATTGGCCAGTTTGGCCTCCCACCCATCCAGTTCGGTTTCCAGATAGATAAGCAGCTTGCTTGAGCAGCCTTTACACGAATCGCCACACAACGCCTCATCGGGGAGACCGAAGGGAATCTCGTTCCGCACCTGTTCGATAAGTTGGCGCATCGCAGTCTGGGTATTCGGTTTACGGTTTCTGTTCGTCACGCTAATCAACTCGAACGCTACCATCGAAGGGTTGGCATTCATGGATGGGCCTCTAGATCATCCAAAATTGAGGCAAGATCCGGCCATACCGGGACCAGAGATCGTCACATCAAATATATTACAGTAATATGTCATTTAGATGACAGTGATCAAGGCAATTGGCAGCACACCGTATTAAAATCCGAAACATCAAAAAATAAGCATCTAACAAATTGTGTATCGACTTAGAGGAGGGGGCGCGACAGAACGAGGCAAGAACTCGATCAGGCTTGCGTGGAAGACATGCATTTCCCTCGCAAAATCCGCACATAGTAGTTATACCTACTACTAGAGACCCTGATTTCCAATGTTTCAAAATCAATCTGATACACATTGTTAACAAGTTATCTAAACCTGCCGTAAGGCAGCACTTTCATACCAACTCACACTAAATGAGGATAACTTTATGCGACCAACCAACCCCATTGCTTCCCTTCTGGGAAGCTCACCTTTCAAACCCTTGCAGATGCATATGGGTAAAGTCAGAGAGTGCATCTCAGAAGTTCCTGGCCTGTTCGATGCCCTCATCGATAAAGACCAAGAAAAGCTGAAGGCTATTAAAGAGCAAATCTTCTCCCTCGAGCATGAAGCCGACCAGATTGAAAACGACATCCGTGCTCGTTTGCCAAAAAGCCTGTTCATGCCGGTAGACCGACGAGACCTGCTCGAGCTGTTGGAGATGCAGGACAGCATTGCCGACACCGCACAGGATATCGCCGGACTCCTGATGGAACGGGACATGTCCGTACCGGCCGATATGAGTGAGCCGCTGCGCAACTTCGTGCAACGGTGCGTCGACACCTGCAATCAGGCGGCCACCATAATCGATGAACTTGACGAACTGATAGAGATGGGATTCAAGGGCAATCAGGCCAATAAGGTCGAGGAGATGGTGGAGACGCTCGGCAAGGTTGAGGACGAAACCGATGAGATGGGTATGGCGCTGGCGCGCAGTCTTTTCGCCCAGGAGGAGTCCATGAACCCGGTCTCAGTCATGTTCTGGTATCAGATGATCCAGTGGATCGGCGACCTGGCCGATTATGCAGAGAAGGTGGGCGACCGCATGCGATTACTGATCGCACGCTGACAGAGAAGACCGGAAAAACGTTAATCCGGGATTCTGACAAGGGTCTCAAGAATCAACCGACCGTATCACGCCAAACAATCCGCGTGAACACGGGCACAAAAGAACATCGAGGATTTCAAAGTGGAAATCATTAGCGAATGGGGTACAGTCTTTATTGCGTTGGCCGTCATCTTCGGCCTTTACATGAGCTGGGGCATCGGCGCCAATGACGTGGCCAATGCCATGGGCACATCGGTAGGCTCAGGTGCGATCACCGTAAAACAGGCGATTATCATCGCCGCCATCTTCGAATTTGCCGGCGCCTTCATAGCCGGCGGCTCCGTCACCAAGACCATCCGTAAGGGGATCATCGATCCCACCAGTATTGTCGGCAACCCGGAATTGCTGATCTACGGCATGCTGGCCGCACTGCTGGCATCCGCCATCTGGCTGATGTTCGCATCAACCCGTGGCTGGCCGGTCTCCACCACACACTCCATCGTCGGCGCCATTGTCGGCTTCGCCATGGTGGGCATCGGCGTGGACGCGGTAAACTGGGGTAAGATCGGCAGCATCGTCGCCAGTTGGATCGTCTCTCCCATGGTGGGCGGTTTCATCGCCCTGATCTTGATGATCAGCATAAGAAAATTGATCCTGAACACGGACAATCCCTTCGCACGCGCCAAAACCTGGGCGCCGGTGTATGTCTTCCTGGTCGGCTGGATCGTCTCTCTTGTCACCCTTTTCAAGGGTTTGAAACACCTGAAACTGGAATGCGTATTCTCACCAAACCTGCCACCGATTCTCTCTGAAAGCTGCCACCTGAACTCGGGAAAGCTGCCGGCCATCGGAGCGTCAGCGACGCGGGTTTTGTGTATTGTTACTCAGACTCGGTAGATGGTGTCAACTTGGCTTTGTTTTTTCGCATGGATTCACCTTTCAGGTTTATCTTGTAAGCATTGTGTACCAGGCGATCCAGAATGGCGTCAGCCAGGGTAGGATCGCCGATAATCTGGTGCCATT
>QBVD01000073.1 GCA_003058525.1 gamma proteobacterium symbiont of Ctena orbiculata
CCCGTTAATCCAGGCGATGGTGGAGGTGATGCAACCCAAACCCACTGACACCGTGGCTGATCCCGCCTGTGGCACCGGCGGATTTTTATTGGCCGCCCACGATTACATGGCCAAACATCCGACTCTATCCAAAAAAGAACGTAAGCATCTTAAAGAGACAGCCTTACGCGGTAACGATATTGTCGATAGCGTGGTGCGCTTATGCGCCATGAACTTATACCTGCACGGTATCGGTGGTGATGAATGCCCAATTACTGCCAATGATGCCCTGGCCAAAGAAGTGGGGGACGAAAAGGTCGATATGGTCCTGGCCAATCCGCCCTTTGGTAAAAAGAGCTCCATTACCGTCATCAACGAAAAGACCGGTAAAAAGGAACAGGAAAAGCTGGTCTACGAGCGCGAAGACTTTTGGGCCACCACCTCCAACAAACAGCTCAACTTCGTGCAACACATTTGGAATATGTTAAATGTTGATAGCGGTGGAAAGGCCGCCATAGTTATCCCAGATAATGTGCTTTTCGAGGGTGGTGCTGGTGAAACTATACGCAAAAACCTTTTGATACGGTGTGATGTCCACACCTTACTACGTCTCCCCACCGGCATCTTCTACGCCCAAGGCGTTAAGGCCAACGTCATCTTCTTCGACGCCAAACCCGCCTCCAAAACCGCCTGGACCAAAAAACTCTGGGTCTACGATTACCGGACAAATGTCCACAAAACACTAAAACAGAACAAGCTGGCCTTCGACGATTTCGCCGAGTTCATCGAATGCTACAAACCCGAAGACCGCAGCAGACGCCGCGAGTCAAAGAAAAAAGAGCGTTGGAAGTCCTTCACCTATAACGAACTCATCGCACGGGACAAAACCAACCTGGATATCTTCTGGATGAAGGATGAGTCGCTAGAGGATACCGAAAACCTCCCTCCCCCGGATGTCCTGGCACAGGAGATCGTCGAGCAACTCGAAGCGGCACTTGAAGAGTTTCGTAATGTGGAAGAGTTATTGGGGAACGGGAATAGTGCTGGTTGATCTTGTGCAATGAGTACTTATTGATCTGATCTCTCACCGGTATGCATTCCCACGCTGGAGCCTGGGAACGAGAAAAATCTGGATCGGCTCATCCATCAACAAACAGAGTAATAAAGTCTGGTGATTAGTTAGCCACTGGCTGCGCGACAATCGAACAACAAGGTCTTTTGACCTATAGATGGATTTAATTCACCCTTTTGGAGAAAATAGCAGCATGAGCATTTCAGGAACAGAAATCCTTGAACAGCTTCAAGCGTGCGTCAGCAAAGGACTGATCAGGTGCTCCAGTCATGGGTATGACGAGTTAGCCGCTGATCGACTATACTTCGACGAAGTAGTCTCCGGTTTATCTGAAGCCATAGTTGTTGAAGCCTACCCTGAGTATCCAAAAGGTCCGAGCTTGTTACTACTACAGTGCGATTCCAACGGTTCTCCCATTCACGCGGTATGGGGCATACCTAAGGGGCATGACTGTCCGGCAGTAATGGTGACAGCCTATCGGCCAGACCCTGAACGCTGGAATGAAACGTTTACCAGGAGAGAACAATGAGCAGGAAATCGACAAAGCTAATCCATGAAGGGGATTATGCCGCGGAAATCGAGATCGAATTGATTGAAGATGAAACCGGTTGGTCTCCCTATTTAGCACCAGGAGAGGCAGAAAAGCTTGATAAACTGCGTCGCGCCCTGGCATCCAAGGACCTAAAAACGGCCACATCGATGGCAAAGGTTTACAAACTGGAAACCGTAGCGGCTTAGATACTAATACGGACTGCGATATTGGACTACAGCTCAACCAGTGAAACAAATAAACAGGGCTATATTTCTGCGGTACAAAACGGGATGGATCAAATCTACAAACCCATGGAAAAGCTATTCGAAGAAATTATCGAGAACTCGATCAAGGCTTTTTCGAGTTAGTGTGTAAAGCCCCACCAGAAACGTCTGTGATTTGCTGGCTTACTGATTTAACACTGGCACCGGTTTCGATAGCGGTCGAGCTGGACACACTGGTGACGAGTGAATCGCGGTACTTTTTGGGATTCCGCAGATAAGGATTTGAATTAAAAAGTGATTTTTTACTCATATGGATAATATCAACAATTTTCGCTTAAAAAGCAAGCAAATCCATCTAAGACGGTTTATTAGATAACGTATATATCTAACTGTATTATATAGTAATTATTACATTTATGCTAACCATTCAAGCCTTTTCTGCTCAATAATACTACTGCGCACAGGAGAGGATTGAGTCCCCGGCAAAATCACCAAGGCTAGATGCCAATCAAGACATCCTATTGTAACAAAACACTTTCCGTAACCAATCACCAAGACTCACAGTAAAATACCAACAAGTAGAATTGTGTTGTATTTTCAATTATTCTTAATTCGTGAATCGCGAATTTCGAATATCATGATACTCAAACCAAGGATACGACTGTCGGTCGGCATCACATCGAGGATCACTTCATCAGCAACCCAGCGGCAGAGCGGGGCGCCATCGCTGGTATCTTCGCGAAAACCTTGTTTGCGTAATTTGCCAGAGAATCGTTGATAGGATGCAAGCGTAGTGGCTTCAACGATAGTATCCACA
>QBVD01000055.1 GCA_003058525.1 gamma proteobacterium symbiont of Ctena orbiculata
TGCCGCTAGATTGGCAAAATAGGGCAATACCTGAGATCGCCTGAGCATGCGCTTTTTGATCAGCTTTCCGCGTTGGTCACAGCAGACCACATGAAACAGATGCTTTGCCAGATCCAAACCGATTGTCGTAATCTTGTTCATGGTCTTCTCCTGCCTCCTTGATAGTTGGAACACTTCTATCATGGCGCATTGTGACGCCGATTCGTGAGGTGGGAGGAGACCATTACATCGGCGCAGGCCGGAATCCAGGGAGAGTGCTGGGGAGGTGGTATGGAGCGGTAAACGTGCGCGGAAGTTAAAGACGATTGAAGAGCTAAACCCATGCTGGCGGGATTTGTATCCGGAGTTGATTTGACCAGAAGTATTCTTTACTGAAAGACAGACGTTCGACAATCGTCTGGAGCATCTGGATTCCGGCCTGCGCCGGAATGACGGGATCAGTGAAGTCTAGCCACAAATTCTTCGGAGGATCCGTTATTAAACCGGCACCATTACAGGCCATGTTCAGGACCCCGAGAGCGGTAGAGAACAGGTCTTGCAATTGGAATTTACTATTGTCTCAATAGGTAATCCAAATCTGACACACATCCTGAACCTGATCATCTTTTTTTCTGCTTAATCTTTTTTTTAAGCTGCTCATGAAGTTATACGGAAAGGATGTATCACTTCCTTAACGACAATCATCCAGTGTCACCGATCCGGTACAGGTCGCGCGTAACATATTGCCCTATCCCGAGCTGTGTCGGGAAAAATTCCCAATGTTTTTTTGCCATTATTCCTAGCGAGCCCCTATGCGTGGTGAACCCCATAAATAGAGACTACTTGCAGTTGAACGTATGCATGTTGTTTGCTGACAAGGCCCATGCATTTTCTGAGACTAGCGAAAATCAACAGGAGCGATACTTCATGAATTGGTCTACACCTTCCTATCAAGATCTACGTTTCGGTTTTGAGATCAATCTTTACATCAACAACCGATAAGCTGTAATCGCCGGAACCACCTGTCATGCCGGTGGTTCCTGATACAAACACACATCTTTCATGCTGATACATATTTTGGGTTCCGGTGCGGGTGGCGGATTTCCACAATGGAACTGTAATTGCCATAACTGCCAGGGAGTGCGAACCGGAACCATCAAAGCGGCAGCCCGCACACAATCCTCCATTGCAATCAGCGCCAACGGTGAGGATTGGGTACTCTTCAATGCGTCGCCGGATATTCGAGCCCAACTGGAATCCTTTCCGGCATTACAACCGGGCAGAACCATTCGCGATACGGCAATACGAGCCATTCTGTTGGTGGATGCGCAGATCGATCATACCACTGGGCTGTTGCTGCTACGTGAGCACACGGCACCCTGGGATATCTATTGCACCCGGGCCGTACATGACGATTTGACCAGTGGTTATCCGATATTCAACATTCTTGGCCACTTCAGAGGGGTCAACTGGCATGAGATTCTGACCGACGAGTCGAGTTTTTTCATTCCGGGCATCGAAGGTTTGGTGTTCACTGCGGTACCACTGAAGAGTGAGGCACCCCCCTACTCTCCTCACCGCCATAACACGGTTCCGGGAGACAACATCGGCGTAAGAATTGAAAACACCGCAAGCGGAAAAAACCTGTTTTACGCACCCGGGCTGGGTTCCATGGAGCCTCACATCCTGCCCTATATGCAAGAAGCCGACTGCTTACTGGTTGATGGGACTTTATGGCAGAACAACGAGATGGTCGAGGCGGGCATCAGCAACAAGCTCGGCAGTGAAATGGGGCATCTCGATCAATCGGGCAAGGGCGGCATCATCGATATTATGAGCGGCCTTGGTAAACCGAGAAAGATACTTATTCATATCAACAACACCAATCCCATCCTCGTGGATGATTCACCCGAGCGGCAAGCATTGAACGAGGCCGGCATCGAGGTATCTCACGACGGCATGCAGATCGAACTATAAACGGGAACAATCATGTCTACATATCCAACCAATCCGTGGTCGAAACAGGAGTTCGAGCAGAAGCTCAGGGAAAAGGAGAAGTACTACCACATTCATCATGAGTTCCATATTTTAATGAACAGCGGCAAGCTGGATAAACCGGCCATACAGGGTTGGGTCGCCAACCGCTTTTATTATCAGGTCATAATCCCGGTAAAGGACGCCGCCATCATGTCCAACTGTCCCGACCGTGACGTGCGCCGTCACTGGATACAGCGGATCATCGACCACGACGGCACCCAGGGCGATGAGGGGGGTATAGTGGCCTGGCTGCTGTTGGGTGAGGCGGTGGGCCTGTCACGAGAGGATCTGCTCTCCCACAAGCACCTGCTGCCGGGCGTCAAATTCGCCATCGACGCCTATGTCAATTTTGCTCGTCAGCAGCCCTGGGAGGTGGCGGCCAGTTCCTCGCTGACGGAACTCTTTGCCCCGACCATTCACCAAAAACGGCTCGACAATTGGCCGCAATACTATCCGTGGATAGACGAGCGCGGATACCGTTACTTCCGCAAGCGTCTGACCGAAGCCCGCCGAGACGTATTGCATGGATTGGATATCACACTGAACTACTACAAGACCCGTGAGCAACAGGAGAAGATGCTGGAGGTACTGCAGTTCAAGCTCGATATCCTGTGGACCATGCTCGATTGCATGTGGATGGCCTATGTGGAAAACAAACCGCCCTATCACAACATTACGGCCTAATCTATGAGAAACCATTTCACTGCCGAAGACATCCCACAGATGGCGCCAACTTTCCGTTTTCAATGGGAAGAGGCCCAGGACTGTCATGTAATCCTCTATCCCGAGGGTATGGTCAAACTCAATCATGCCGCCGGAGAGATCCTAAAGCGATGTGACGGTGAAGCGAGTGTCGCCACTATCATTGACGACCTGAAGTCAGCCTTTCCTGAAGCAGAGCTCGAAGCCGACGTCTATCAATTTCTGGATACCGCTTATGACAACCAATGGATCCGACACAAGCCCGCCTAAGCCACTCTGGCTGCTGGCGGAGTTGACCTACAAATGTCCGTTGCAGTGTCCCTACTGCTCCAATCCCCTCGACATCGCCCGTTATAAGGACGAACTCTCCACCGAGGAGTGGATCCGGGTGTTTCGGGAGGCGCGCGCCCTGGGGGCGGTGCAGCTCGGTTTCTCCGGCGGTGAAGCACTGGTGCGCAAGGATCTGGAAGTACTCATCGCGGAAGCGCACAAACTGGGATACTACACCAACCTGCTCACCTCCGGCGTCGGCATGGATGAGGCCCGCATAAAGGCCTTCAAGGAGGCCGGGCTGGATCATATCCAGGTCAGCTTTCAAGCCAGCAGTGAAGAGCTCAACAACTTCATCGCCGGCAACAACTCCTTCCGGCACAAACTCGAGATGGCACGGCTGGTGAAGAAGTACGACTACCCGATGGTGCTCTGTTTCGTCCTTCACCGGCACAATGAAGACCAGGTGGAGCAGATCCTTGAGATGTCTCATGCCCTTGAGGCCGACTACGTGGAACTGGCCACCACCCAGTACTACGGCTGGGCCCTGCATAATCGTGAACAGTTACTGCCTTCGCGCGACCAGGTTGAAGCGGCGGAGGCGGTGGCTCACCGCTACCAGGAGAAGTTCAAGGGCAAGATGCGAATCTTCTATGTGGTGCCTGATTATCATGAAGAACGTCCCAAGGCTTGTATGAACGGTTGGGGTGCTGTCTTCCTCACCGTGGCCCCGGACGGCACCGCCCTTCCCTGTCATGCAGCCGGCGAGCTGCCTGGGCTCACCTTTCCCAACGTGCGTGACCACAGCATCGAGTGGATCTGGAACGACTCCTCCGACTTCAACAGGTTCCGCGGCTACGGCTGGATGAAAGAACCCTGCCGCAATTGTGACGAGAAGGAGAAAGACTTCGGCGGCTGCCGCTGCCAGGCCTACCTGCTGACCGGTGATGCCGCCAATGCCGATCCGGTCTGCAGCAAATCGCCCCATCATGAACAAATCGTCAAAATGGTCAATGAAACGAACATCCCACGCGAGCCCGACACCGCACCCCTGGTGTTCCGCAACATGCGCAACTCGAAAAAACTCACAGCCGCAAAATGGCCCAAGGCGAGCGGACAGTAACAGAAATGAAGAATGCCGCAAATGGCCGCGAATCACCGCCAATACACGCTAAATGTATTAGTCCGCAAATGAACGCTAATAAACGCAAATGTATTCATTGCAAATTGTTGAGTTGTAATAAACTATGTCAATGTTGAACTCTGAAGCGGTATCTTACTAAACTGGCCGTAGTAGCTTTGTAGCCACAAGACCGCCAACCTCCCTTATGCACCATACGCCTGCGTTCTATGGGAAGGACTAAACAACATATTATTAGCGTTCATTTGCGGACTGATACATTTTGCGGAAATTTGCGGTGAATTGCATCCATTCTCGGCTTGCGTTGATCTGAATCTATAGCAGCTCACGCATTCGGTCGGTTTCTTCCACCAGCACTGACGCCATTGAAGGCTCGTCGATGATATGGCCTGCGTCAGGTACTTGTACGAATCGTGAATCGGGGATGGCCCGATGCAGCAGCCAGGCCGATTCCATGGTACAGATGAGATCGAAACGGCCATGCACGACTGAGACAGGCATAACGGAAAGTGATCCGATACGATTGAGTATTTCGTTATTCTCAATGAAATAGCGGTGACGGGCATAGTGTGTCTCTATTTTGACCTTTGTCAGCAATCGCTCTTGCTGCACTTCCGATTCCGGCGCTTTGTCAGCGTCTGCCGCACTTGGTGGCTTATGCCAGTTGACTATGCGACTGCCCCACTCTGACCATCTATGTGCAGCCTGCAGCGCGAGGATTTTGTTACTGCCATGAACTGCGGCGTGATACCAACTGATCAGGTTTTTCAGTTCCATGTTATCCGGTAGCCCGTGCGACAGCCTGTCCCAGGCCTGCGGGAAGAGGCGCTTGAGACCTATGAAAAACCAATCCAGATCGGATTCACGCGCGAGAAAGGTCCCTCTTAAGATCATTCCAAGCACCCTGTCGGGATGGGAAAGGGCATAGATAAGCGATAAGGTTGCACCCCATGAACCGCCAAACAGCATCCATCGCTCGATTTCCAGATGGCGGCGGATCGTTTCCATATCCGACACAAGTTCCAAGGTACGGTTTTGCTTTGTCTCTCCCAAGGGCAGGGATTTTCCTGAGCCACGCTGATCGAAGAGAATGATTCTGTAGAAATCGGGATCGAAAAAGCGGCGGTGGTCGTCTGAACAGCCCGAACCCGGACCGCCATGGAGAAACACCACTGGAACCCCCTCTGAATTGCCACACTCCTCCACATAGAGCTCGTGAAGCTGATCGACGCATATTTTATATACGCCATTGGGTTCGCTGGGAGGATAGAGTGATCTCATCAGTCACCTGCCTGGATCTGATTACTCGTCCGGCAACCAAATTTGTCTTGACCAAAGATATGATACAAGCCCTGATCATGACGTATTTGATTGCCCGGCTGATTAAATTTGAATGGAGATTGAGTCATTAATCGATTCTACATTGAATCTTAAGGCCTCCGGAAAAGTGTCACAGCAGTGACACACAACATACTTCCACACTAAAAAAAATGAATCACATCTTTATCCCTTGCCGGGAAACGGGCAACTCAATGTAATCGGAACGTAAACAACTGTTTCGACCATTAAGATCCGAATCGCACTTTACAGCCCTTGCATGCTTTTGGCAGAGTAGCTAAAGCTCTAGCTAACTCATTGAAGATATTAGCGATAGACATCATGAACTCAGAGATGATTGCAGATTCCGCAGCCCTGACATAGATAGCTTCAGGCTTACCTTACTAAGATTCTATTATAATAAAAACAAAAGGTTATCCAGACTTTAGAGAAATATTCAGACATTCATTGGCTAACACCAGCAAAAACAAGAGTGTCGTAAGGATTGTTGAATTCCTGCGCCGGCGAGTGATCTAACTGTGCAAGTGCCTGATTAGCTGCTCACCACAGGGGCAGCCGCGGATTGTTCCTGTCCGCGCCCATATTTCACACATCAAAGCAGCAGTTGCAACTCGATATATTTCGTTTGGCACACAAGTTGCTCTTTTGTGTTTGTCGCTCTGAAAGACTGCCTGTAATCGTGCGACAGGATCGTTCTAAATGTACCAAATGTGAGGAGTCTATCGATAGCGAGGGAGAAGCTGAACCGACAAATTTCGATTTTATCCGGTCTCTATCCGGTCTCTAAATCGATTAATTTTACCTTGTAGAGGCAGTCCCACAAATAAAACCCGAGGATACATACTATGGTAAAAGCAAAACGCAAAGTTCTGGCGATATGCTTCACTGCCTCTGCAATGCTCAGCGCTGCAGGTGGAGTGACGGCAAATTCAGAACTGCTGAAAATGCAAAACAACCCAAACGACTGGGTAATGCCTAACGGCGATTATGCAGGTACCCGCTACAGCAAACTGGACCAAATCAACACGAGTAACGTTAAGGACCTGAGGGTTGCCTGGACCTTCTCCACCGGCGTTCTTCGTGGTCATGAGGGCGGCCCCCTGGTACTCGGGGATGTTCTGTATATCCACAGTCCGTTTCCCAACAAGGTGTTTGCCCTTGACCTGAATGATGACGGCAGAATCCTCTGGAAGTATGAGCCGAGGCAGGACACCAGCGTTATTCCGGTTATGTGTTGCGATACCGTCAACCGCGGTCTGGCCTATGGCGACGGAAAGATCATTCTTTCACAAGCTGACACCACACTGGTGGCCCTGGATGCAAAGACCGGCAAGAAAATCTGGTCCGTGAAAAATGGCGACCCGTCCAAGGGCGAGACCTCCACTGCGGCTCCCATGGTGGTAAAAGACAAAGTCTTTATCGGTATCTCCGGTGGTGAGTTCGGTGTGCGTGGCTCCATGACCGCCTACAATCTCAAAGACGGCAAACTGGCATGGCGCGCCTACTCCATGGGACCGGATAGCGATACCCTTCTGGATCCTCAGAAGACTACCCATCTCGGTAAGCCGGTAGGAAAAGACTCCGGTATCAATACCTGGAAGGGTGACCAGTGGAAGATCGGTGGCGGTGCCACCTGGGGCTGGTATTCCTATGATCCGGACCTGAACCTGATGTATTACGGTTCCGGTAACCCCAGCACATGGAATCCGGTTCAGCGTCCCGGTGATAACCGTTGGTCGATGACCATCTTCGCCCGTGACGTGGATACCGGCATTGCCAAGTGGGTCTACCAGATGACTCCGCATGACGAGTGGGACTATGATGGCATCAATGAAATGATCCTGGTCGACCAAAAGATCAAGGGCAAGATGCGCAAGGCCCTGGTCCACTTCGATCGTAACGGTTTCGGCTATACCATGGATCGCGCTAGCGGCGAACTGTTGGTTGCAGAGAAATTCGATCCTGCGGTCAACTGGGCGACCCATATCGACATGGACACCGGTCGTCCACAGGTCGTAGCCAAGTACTCCACTCATCAGAACGGTGAAGACGTCAACTCCACCGGTATCTGCCCGGCGGCTCTGGGAACGAAGGATCAGCAGCCCGCCAGCTACTCCCCGCGTACAGGACTCTTCTATGTACCGACCAACCATGTCTGCATGGACTACGAGCCGTTCCAGGTTTCGTATACCGCGGGTCAACCCTATGTGGGTGCAACCCTCTCCATGTACCCGGCGCCAGGCGGCACCCATCTGGGTAACTTCATCGCCTGGGATGCCGACAAGGGCAAGATCGTATGGTCCAACCCCGAGCCCTTCTCCGTATGGAGCGGCGCACTCTCCACGGCTGGTGACGTAGTCTTTTACGGCACTCTGGAGGGTTATCTGAAAGCGGTCGATGCCAAGACGGGTAAAGAGCTGTACAAGTTCAAGACCCCCTCCGGCATCATCGGCAATGTCAATACCTACATGCACAACGGCAAGCAGTATGTCGCGGTCCTCTCCGGACTCGGTGGCTGGGCCGGTATCGGTATGGCTGCAGGTTTGACCGACCCGACAGCCGGTCTGGGTGCTGTGGGTGCCTATGCATCGCTCAGCGACTATACCCAGCTGGGCGGCACACTGACTGTATTTGAACTGCCGAACTGAGGGATTGATTTCCCATAGCTGGAGCCGCCACCCCCCCCTTATGCGGTGGGTGGCGGCTAAATCCCGACATAGATACAACACCTAACTGGTTTCCATGAGGCTAAACATGCAGCGTAACAAGTTAAGTAAATCCCTAATAGTGGCGACCATCGCCCTCACCTACTCCTTCTCGGGCTACTCAGCTGCATCCAAGGCCGATTACAAGAATTTTGTACCTTCACCTGAGCAACCCTACTACTTCGAAGACGGCAAGGTCGACTTCGGCACCTATAACGGTTTTCGTCGTTATCATGCCGACTGTCATGTCTGTCACGGACCGGCCGGCATGGGCAGTTCCTACGCACCGGCACTGCTCGAATCACTGAAAGTGATGTCCTATGGCGATTTCGTCAATGCAGTCGTCACAGGAAGGGAAGGAATGAACAATAGCGTGATGCCCTCTTTCGCAAAGAACATAGATGTCATCAAGTATATTGCCGATATCTATGCCTATCTAAAGGCTCGCTCAGACGGTGTCATCGGGATGAACAGACCCGCGAAGTTTCCAAAAGTCAAAAAACTGATCGCGGACAAATAGACAGGGATTCGGATATATCCCATCACTGCGGAGTCAAGCATCAAATCTTGGGAACAGCAGCGGTGGGACCGATGTCCTACTATCTAACTATCTATCTGTCATATCATATGAGCGATCGAGGACTAGCATAATGCCGACAACAGGTTCGTCGTTTTGCAGCAAAGCATTGAGCCTGATTTTCTACCTCTTGCCACTCTTTCTGCTGCTGGCTCCACTGTCCGCCTGGTCTAAAACCACCTATGAAGCCAGGAACAAGGAGTATCTGACAGTCTGTGGCGATCCTAACCACATGCCCTTCTCGAATAAAAAGCTGGAGGGATTCGAAAACAGGATCGCCAAGCTCATCGCCGATGACCTGAACCGAACATTGCGTTATCACTGGTGGCCACAGACCATAGGCTTTGTGCGCAACACACTTAGTATTCGTCTTTGCGATCTGGTAATGGGTGTCACTTCGGTCAACGAACTGTTACAGAATACCAATCCCTATTATCGATCGGTCTATACCCTGGTATATCGAAAGGACTCAGGACTGGCTCTCCGCACCCTCGATGCCGCAAAGCTCAATGATCTCAAAATAGGTGTCGTCGCAGGTACGCCCCCGGCTACCCTGTTGAGCAAATACGGCTTGCTGGATCAGGTCCGTCCCTATCAGCGTACTGTCGATACACGTCTTTACTCACCTGCCACCCGGGCTGTGGAAGACGTGGCGGATGGAACTATCGACGTCGCGGTGATCTGGGGTCCTATAGCCGGCTATGTGGCCTCCAGGCAGGAGACGCCACTCTCAGTGATTCCCCTGCCGGCAAAAGTGGACTCTGTTCCATTGGCTTTCAATGTCTCCATGGGCATCCGCCGTCGTGAATCGAATTGGAAACACCAGCTTAATCTTGAATTGGAAAAACTCTCTCCGAACATTGAGAAGATATTGCTTGAATACAACATACCTCTGCTGGATAGAGATGACAGACTGATACAACATTGAAATCCGAAGTCACACAAAGAGCGCTTGCAAAGCCACTCCATGGTGTGGTGTCCGTTCTGCTGCTCGTCACGTCAATGACAGCTTACTCTTCCGGAGCCCTGCAAGAGAACCCCGAACACTTCTCAACCGACGGTTATCGCATAGCCGAATTTCGCGCCCCCGTACCGGACTCAGTCCCAGCTGGAATCACCATCACAACGCAGCAACTGCATACTCTGATCAAGCAACAGCATGTGGTGCTGATCGATGTGATGCCGACACCGGTCAAACCCAAGGACCGGCCTGACAACCTGTTATGGCTGCCACCTGCAAGGCAGAATATTCCAGATTCTCACTGGCTGCCCAATGTAGGCTATGGCGCCCTCTCCGATGAGTTGGATAGCTATTTCAAAAAACACCTGAAGCGGTTTTCCAACGGCGACAAAGGCACCCGGATAGTGCTCTATTGTCTTGCCGATTGCTGGATGTCTTGGAATGCCGCAAAACGGGCGGCAACAGAGTACGGCTACACCAACATCTACTGGTACCCGGACGGGACTACCGGATGGGAAGCGGCCGATCTGCCGCTTGAGAAAAGCGAAGCGATACCGATGCAGTGAGTTATCAGTCAAGATAGTATGCAATGCTGCGGGCCAGTGAGCCAAGTCTCTCTTCAATCACCCTCGGACGGGTACAGAGGTGTTGAATGAAGTCTTCGCGTTCATCAAACATGCGCTGCTTGATCTCCATCTCCTTCTGCATCAGTGCCAGGCGCTCCTGTGCGGCTTGTGAAGGATCCTCCTGCAACTGGACCATCTCATCGAGCTCATGACTCAACCTGTCGGCGCGTGCCGCTTGACCACGGGCATAGCGGATAATGCCATCGAGTTTTTTCTTGCGTTCCTCATTCAGTGTCTGAATAACGCCGGCAAACAGCAAAGTAAGCCTGGAATCCTTTTCTGAAGAATTCTGTTCAGCGGAAAATTCGGCAATATCCGCATCGACCGCATCCAGATCATAGTCCGACACAACGAACCGCTTTACCAGCCTTGATACCTCTTCGTCCTGTTCCCAAGCATGCTCAAGTCCCGCTATCGATGGCCCGGCCCACACTACGGCCGCGGGTATCTCGTGTACTAACGCCTGCTCACAAGGCCAGTCGGGCGGTCTCTCTTCCGCACCCAAGGGTAGTGTAAGCGTGAAAACAAACAGCCACAGACAGTATCCAAACTTCTTCATCTTTGAAAACTCCTCTTATGGCCGGTTGGCTTAGTGTTAACAGGCCCTAACCTCCGCCCTGTTTACGTGTCATCAGACCGCGTGCAGGATCGTATCCGTAGAGCGCCCCGGCAAGGAATAGCAGCAGAGAACCGACAACTGCAAAAAAGGCAATCCAGCTGGTCTGACCGTAAAGCGCAAATCTGGTCAATTCCACCGCATGGGTAAAGGGGTTAAAACGACAGATTTCATAAAGGAAAACGCTGGAATCCTTAATCCGCCACAAGGGATAGAGCGCTGACGATGCAAAAAACATGGGGAATATGACAAAATTCATGACCCCGGCAAAATTCTCCAACTGCTTGATTGCGGAAGAGAGCAGCAAGCCCAATGCGCCGAGCATCAATCCCGACAGAAACAGGGCTGGAAACGCCAGAAGGTAACCCGTCAGCGGTGGCTGTACATCCCAAAACCAGGCGATAGCCAGAAAGAGGTAGACCTGGGCGATTGCGACCAGGGTGCCGGCGACCAGTTTGCAAAGCAGAAGATACCAGCGTGGAAAGGGACTGACCATCAACATCCGCATACTGCCCATCTCCCGGTCGTACACCATGGAGAGCGAACTCTGCATACCGCTGAAAAGCAGGATCATCGCCGCCAACCCGGGGACGATGTACTCCTCATAGAGGATATAGGTTTCATAGGGTGGAATGATGGAGACACCCAATACGGAACGGAAGCCGGCGGCGAAGATGAACAGCCATACCAGGGGACGAACCAGGGCGCCGAAAAATCGCTCGCGTTGGTGAAGAAACCGCAGCGATTCACGTAGCGTGATTCCCAACAGACAACGAAGATACTGCACAAAGGTCATGATGCATCACTTCGTGTCAGGCTGTTGAATGCCTGTTTTACACTATCCGTTCCGGTCTCCTGCATGATCTGGCGGGCGCTGCCATGGGCAAGCACCTTGCCGTCGTGCAGCACTACCAGGCGATCTTCAGTCTCGACTTCATCCACCAGATGCGTAGCCCACAGCACACCGATACCGTCCTCGCGGCAACGTTTACGCACCTGCTGCAGGATCGCCTGGCGGCTGTGGATATCGAGCCCTACGGTCGGTTCATCGGCCAGTAGTAGACGGGGCTGATGCAGAAGCGCCCTGACCAGCTCAACACGGCGACGCTGACCGCCGCTCAGCGCCCTCACCTTATCATCGGCACGGTCTCCCAACTCGATTTCATCCAATACTGTCTGCATGCGTGTTTTTAATTCACCAATATCCAATCCCTGTAAGGCGCAGTGATAGCGAAGGTTCTGCATCAATGACAGATCCAGATCCAATGTCGGTTGCTGAAACACAACCCCCAATTGCGCCAATGCCTTGCGGGTCTGGCTATGAAGGTCGTAACCGTAGATGTCGATCGCGCCGCCGCGACTGACAAACAGCCGGGTGATAAGAGAAAAGAGGGTTGTCTTGCCGGCACCGTTGATCCCCAGCAGGACACAGAACTCGCCTGGTTCCAGTGTAAAGCTGACATCATCCAACACCTGGCGCTTGGTATAGGAAAAGCTGACACCTTTCAATGCGAGAGCGGCTGCACTCATGGACGAACCACAACCCCCCAGGGCAGACGCCCCACCCTGATCGACTTTCTCACCTTCAAGCGGTCGACATCTATGACCGAGATATCGTTACTCACCCCGTTGGTGGTGAAGATGCGCTTTTCATCCGGCGAGAAATCGAGGTTCCAAACCCGCTGGCCAACCAGAAGATACTTCTCCACCTCGAAAGAGGAGGTATCGATCACAGCCACCCTTGCGGCCGGCCCCAGGGCGACAAATGCCTGCTTGCCGTCCTTGCTGATTTTTATACCCACGGGCTGGATGGATTCTTTATGAATACCGGGTATCTTGAAACCGATCTTCTTGACGATCTTGCGACTCGCCGTATCGATCACACTCACCGTACCGCCGATCTCCGATGAGACCCATACCTGCTTGCCATCATGGGTGAACTGGGCCACGCGTGGCCGCTGATCGACCAGTACGTTATCTTCCACCTTCAACGTCTCAAGGTTGATGAAGTGGGCCATGTTGGTGGTTTCGGATGTGTTGACCAGCCACTTTCCGTCGGGGCTGATTCCCATCCCCTCCGGTTCCACACCTACCTGGATCTCCGTCACCTTCTCCCGCTTCTGTACGTCAACCATGGTCACCATGTTGTCGTCCTCGTTGGCGGCATACAGATATTTACCCTGTGGCCCAAGTACCAGCAGTTCCGGGTCGGGACCGGACGGCAATATATGGGTGACCTTGAGGCTTTCCAGATCCAGCACTTCAATGTGATCGGCATCGCTGGTGCAAACGTAAAGGGTTTTGCCATCGTTGCTGAGGGCAATACCCCGTGGACGCTCGCCTACTTTTACCGTCTCCAGGACCTTGAGACTCTCTCCATCGATTATCGTGATTGTGTTGTCCTTCTCGCTGCTAACGTAAATAGTGTAGGCTTGCGCCCCGCTGCTGACTATCATGGAGATGGTAAACACCAATCCATACAATGAGTGGCGGACGCCTGGATTGCAGCGGGAAAATGAAAAAAGCATTTACTACTCCTCCGTTTTTATCGCTTACGAATTACAGCCGAACCGCAATTTATCTATCAGGGGCTACTTGCCGCATTTACTCTCCGGACGATCGTAGCCAAGGGTATCCAGAGTGGAATACTGATGTAGAAAACCCTTCTGCGGCGAGACGGATATCATCAACCGTGGAGAGGTGATCAACAGCGGTTGGCGCAACTGACCGTTCCAATCCCGATAGGTCACCGGTCTGCCCTTAAAAGCGGCCAGATTGAATTCATCACTGAGGATGAAGGCCTTCAGCTTGTCCGCCTGTTTGCCGGCAGTGCGTGTCGCTGCCTCACCGATACTGCGTACTGCCACCCAGGCTGAAAAATCGCGATCGGTCATCCAGCGGCCATTCTTTTCCTGGTAGCGCCGTTGAAACTGGGTTGCTCCCCACTGTTCGTGTACGCCGCTCCAGGCAGCCGGGGAGAGCCCGTGAGAACCGCCAACCGGCCGCGGAAGATAGGTACGGTAGTTTAAAAACTCACCGAACTCATCCCGTTCATCAGCCACGATCAGGATGTCGTAATCCCCTACCTGGGTGAATGCATTCACCTCTTCCTGTTCTCGGGTGTGTCCCGAATCGGTACGCCTTGCGCCGGGTTCGAAGGTCCATACTTTCTCTTCGACAATCTTGTGGCCATATCGTTTGGCCGCCCGCTTGAGGGCGTCCGCATAGGCCTTGTCCTGCGGATGGCGGCCCACTACGAGAAACCACTCGTTCCAACGTTTCCAGGTCAGATACTGGGCCAAGGCATCCGCCAGCATGGCTCGGCTGGGGATGCTATGAAGCAGGTTGGCTCGGCATTCATGGGTTCTCAGTGCATCATCCCTGGCGCCGATATTAAACAGCAGGCTATCCTTCGCTTCGGGCATATCCGCGATTTCAATCAGCTTGTCCGCGGGCAGATTGAGGAGGAACAGCCTGGTGCCCTGCCGATGCAATTCCAGGAAGGCCTGATTCGGACTTTGTTCAGGCTTGACCTTCATCGACGTGAGTTGAAATGACTGTCCGGTAAACTGCCCGGTGGTGTTGTTATCGCTAATGCCCTGCTCGGCCCCCGACTGGCCGGTGTCGTCAATAACCGGTCTCAACAATGACAACGGTATGTGTTTCTCCTGTTCCATTCCCAGCAGAGCGATGGATACATCGAGTTTGTCTGCAGCACAGGCGATGCCGAAGCAATACAACCCGCTGAATATGATCATGAGGCCAACAGATAATCGATAGGGAGGCTTTTTCTTATTGTATGGATCCAATCTACTCAAAACAGCTCCAGAAACAGAGTCGGAATTAAAAAGTCATGGAGTACTTTTGCAAGTTCCATACCATTAGACGGAGTTCCAGTTGTCGATGGTCCGTAATCAGAATCGGGCCACACCCACCTGCCAGGCTGAACCAATCAGTGTCAACGCTGACACACTTTATGTTAACGGATCTCTTGCACAGAACAGAACATGCCCTTCGATGCACTATCCAGATCTATTCATCTTAGCCCAATTCAAGATTGCCGGATAATACGTTTTATCCACATACTTCGTACGGTTCACAGACCTCAGGCAAACTGTATATCAGTTGGTACAACCATCCTGCTCATTTTTTAAACAGTTGATCAGGCATGATATTTGCTCGATAGGTTACAGCCATTCGACAGGCGCAAACGGTTCTTGGCAATACCCAATGGAGGTCTATGTGAAAAAATGTGTCGTACTCCTCTCGATACTGATGTTATTTGCCGCTATTGCTCAGGCCCATGGCCCGACCAGGCAAAAGATGATCGTGACACAACAGATTTCTGCCCCACCGCAGGCTGTTTGGGATGTGGTGAAAAATTTTCATGATATGAGTTGGCATCCTGCCATAGCCAGAACCGAGGGGGACGGGGGCAACACCATCGGCGCAACCCGAACATTGACCCTTGGCAACGGTGGTCAGATCCACGAAAAACTGGAGAAACATGACGATACAAAGCACTCCTTTTTCTATCGAATTACAGCTGTCGACGTAAAGGTTTTGCCGGTGACCAACTACTCCGCCTGGTTCAGTATCAAGCCATCCGAAAGTGGCGGAAGTCTCGTCACTTGGAAGGGTGCCTTCTATCGGGGCTACCCCAACAATGAGCCGCCACCGGAACTCAGCGATCAGGCTGCCAAGGATGCCGTGAAGGGCGTTTACCAGAGCGGTCTTGCCAATCTTAAGAAATTGGTTGAACAGGGTGGCTAGAGCCCCGGTTCATTATGTAACTATGCGATACGCTACTGAAACAAATTGCTTGAGACAGAAACCTCGGCTGAGTGCCTTCGCCATCTTTATTTCATTGGCTACCGCCTGTATCTCGGTAACCGCTGCTCCATTCGCGTTCGTCACCAATCAGGGTGAGGACTCCGTCACGGTAATCGATCTGTCTGATTTGAGTACAACCGCCACTGTCAAGGTCGGTTCCAAACCTGCCGGTATCGCAGTATCGAGCAATGGCCGCCGCATCTATGTCACCAACCCTGAAAGTCATGATGTCTATCTGCTCGACGGCGTAGCGTTCAAGACATTGACACACAAGTCGGTCGGAAAAGGACCGCTGGGGATAGCACTCAGCCCGGATGACAGACGGGTTTACGTTGCCGACTGGTACGAAGATCTTGTTTACGTGCTCGATGCGGAAAATCTGTCGATATTGACGAGGATACCGGTGGGTGATTCTCCATCCGGCCTGGAGGTAAGCAAGGATGGCAAAAGGCTCTATGTGGCGGACAGGGATGACAATACGATCTCAGTGGTTGATGTAGTCAACTATCGGGTCATCACTCGCGTATCGGTGGGAGGTCGTCCCTTCGGCATTCGCCTCGATCCTGAAGGCGGGCGACTCTACGTGGCCAATGTTGCAAGCGATGATCTGAGTGTGATCGATCTTGAAAGTCTATCTGTTATCGCCACCATCCCGGTCGGCAGCACACCCTATGGCGTTGCGGTCACCCCCGACAACCGCCGGGTCTTTGTGACAAATCAGCACGAGAACACGATTTCCGTTATAGACACTGCAAAACTGCAGGAGATCCGCAGGATCGATATCGGTGAATTTCCCGAAGGCATCATTGCTGATCCGCACGAGGGACGTGTCTATATCGCCAACTGGTTTGACAATGAGCTTGTTGTACTCGATACGGACAAACTGGAGATCATCAGGCAGATCCCAACCGGTGAAAGCCCACGCGCTTTCGGTGTGTTCGTGGCCGGTGGGTCATGATACCGGAATGGTCCGGTTGTCCAGATGTTGCATGGAGACCTTGAAAGCAGCTTGAAGTCAGCACCAGTGGCATATTTTTTGGCCTGGTGAATAATCAAAATACAGGAGGAACAGACTATGAATGCTTCAACACATCCTGAGGATTCCGTCCTCAAACGCCATTTCGATGCAACAGTCGAGATGAAGCGCCAAATCTGGCTTCAAACACCGCCGACGGATTCGATCCTGCACCGCCACGCCATGGGCATCAGCAATCATCCAGCTGCCCGGCCAGCTACCAGGCCAATAGATACCTCATCACCTGCATTTAACAGATCATCTTCGACTGCAACGACACGACAGGCTAGTGATGGGAAAAAAGGGATCTTTTCCTGGTTATTCGGCCTGTTCCGCAGCGCATAAAAAATAGACAGGGCTTTCCGGATTCAGGTCAAAGGTTGTCGATTTGCGTATCTCCGACAAGCGGATATACACGACGTCGGCAAACATCTTTTAGGAGTTTGATTTATGCTCAAACGCAGTATCATTATTGCTAGCCTTTCTGCATTGCTGTTCACAACCACAACAGCGGTTGCAACCAAGATTTTACCACCACCGAAACTCAATGAAGCACAGAAGCTGGTTTTTTTCAAAGACCACCTGAAGGGCGTTCCGAAAGGCAGTCGAATCGATTATGGTTTTAAAAGCATGACCAAGGATGCCGACAGTTTTTCGGATAGTATCGAGATCAAGGTAACCGACGTGGTCGCCGAAGGTAAACGGGATCTCGAGTTCAACTTCCTGACCGGTTCACATCATATCGACTTCAGTCCCGCCAAGGCATACACTGGCAACCCGGTTATCATTCACTTTCTGGAGCGGGATATTTCCAAAATGGCTAAAAATAGCGGTGGCAATATCGGTTTTTTTCGTAATCGGATTCGTGATTCGTTTGCAAAGCCGATGGTAGTGCGTGAGATAGATTTCAATCTCAATGGTAAGGCGATAAGCGGCACAGAAATCGTAATCACGCCCTTTGTTGCCGATCCCTATGCAGAGAATTACAAACTCTATGTCAATAAACGCTATGAATTCATATTTTCTGACCAGGTTCCAGGGGGTGTATATCGCATCCACACCAAGGTGCCCAGCGACAGTGGAGATAGTGTGCTCATCGATGAAGACATGATATTCCGGCAAATCACTCCGGCTATTTAGGGCCCTAGAGTCTGTTAACACTAATCCAATCGGCCCTAGATAACGATGTGCACTAAATCAGAGGTGGCGTTCAACCATGAATAGATCAAAGTTTTCCTTATTCCTAGTCTGTTTTGGCTTGGCGTGTTGCCCAATGGCAAGCGCTGAAGAGTGCAACGATACAGCCGGCAGTAATGACTATCCGACCTCCGCCAGGGTCGACTACGTGATTGGTTGCATGGCGTCGAGCGGCCAGACACACGAGATGATGCAGAAGTGCTCATGCAGCATCGATCTCATCGCCAAGGCCATCCCCTATGAAGAGTACGTGCACATCTCGACGTTATTGAGCCTGCAGCAGATGACTGCGGCTGGAAGAAACGCCATCTATAAAAGCTCCACCTGGTCGCAAAAAGCGGTAGCCAAACTGAGAGAGGTGCAGGCCGACTCCACCTTGCACTGTTTCTGAAAATCAGCCTTTACTGTTTTCCGTCAGATCTATGCTATGGGAGAAAGATCTCCCCTTGGAATCCTTTACATGAACCTCCAGAACCCCTGTCTCTTCCGGTGTGAAACCGAATCGAATACTGGGGTCCTCGCTGATGGAAATATCGGTGTCAGCGGTAAACACCTCTTCGCCGTTGTAGGTAACCTCGATTGTCCTGATAAAATCCGCTGGTATGTAAAAGCGGGAAACCTGATCGAACTGCAGGCCTGAATTGTTCGGGTGTTTTATCAACAATTGGGTCGCGACAAGATCTCCATGACTGTACTCCTCAGGCAAACGAAACTTGATTTTCCCCAACTGTGCCGCGGCTGCAGCCGGATCCTTGAGTGAAGGCGCAGAACACCCCCCTGACGCCTTGACATAATTGTTCACCATGTACAACTTGCCATCACTGAGCTCGGCGATTGCGCGCAGATCGGTATAGGCATTTATACGCACCCTTGTCGACAGGGTTTCCCAACTGTGCTTTCCGGGAAAATGGAAAACCGCCGCCACCGGCGAAGGATTATTATCGATCACCAAATAGAGGCTCTTTATGTAATGATCGGGTGTCTGCTCGATCTTGGAATCGATGGCTATGGGAACGATCGCCGCATCCATTGCCCTGGCTGGGGACTCCAATCCCAGAACCTCCTCACCGCTAAGGATGCTTTTATCGCCAAACAGAGAGGTCTTTATCTGAAACCAGCGATTTCCATCATCATTTGCCCATGCATTACCGATTGCAAGACACATGCACAGCGTGATCGTTGCGAATTTGAGCCAGATATTCCGTATCCCGCCGTTTTGTTTCATCGTTGTAACAGCTGACATAGCATTTGTCCTCGTATGAGAAAAGGAAATTGCCGGCACCCGCAAATCTTTGCCATACCTTCCAGGGCCTGTTGACACTCATGCAATCGGCCCTAAGTTAGATCAGTTATTCAAACAAGCGTTCCAGTCATTGAAAATGGCTCGTCTTTCAACACAGTCCGCTATCCTGCAACAAAGGTTCAATCTGTATAGACAAGTTCACCCGTCGCATCTACCACAAATAATCCATAACAATAATCGGACACTTAACCACTGGAAAATTTGTGGTATATCCCGCCTACTCCCACTCCAATTCAGCAAACACAGCCGTCACATTCCTGCCGTGGAACTCATTGAACAACAGCCAGTTGTCCTTTTCCTCCCGGCCCACGCTTTCCACCGCCTGGGTGATGGTTCCACCCTTTTTAATGATCGTTCGGATGTCTGCCGCGATAATCTCCAGATAACGTTGCTGAGCGGCCAAAGCACTCTGCCATTGGGCTGTAACAGACCCGTGCCCCGGGACGATACGTTTCACCTTTCCACATTGCCCCTTAACCTCAGTCTCAATGGCCGTTGAACGGTTCTTCACATCATCTGAGGAAACGGCAACGCAGGCCTGCTTGCTGAGTTTTTGGATAACCTTCAACCATCCCAACAGGCTGCCATCCACTACCGGCACACGCTCTACAAAAAGCAGATCCGAGAGCCACAATGTCCCGGTTTTGTCATCATAGACACTTAAATCGTTATTCGTATGCGCCGTCGGATAGGCCTGCAAATGGAGAGATCTGCCACCAAGGTCCAGTCGCTTCACCTGATCGACGCTGACACCCTGGGACGGAAACACCATTTGTGTGCCTTCCGCAATGTCTCCGAGAATCTGTTTCATTCGATTCAGATAGGTTGACTGCCGCCTCGCCAGGGCATCTCCCAGGTGTTCATGACCGATAAAGACAGGATCATCCTGTCTGAAGGCAGCGGCACCGAGGGTATGATCGGGATGCATATGGGTAAGGATCACATACCCGATAGGCAGTTGGGTGATTTCACGGATCATCTTGCGTAACGCCAATCCTTCCCGGTAACTGCTGCCGGTATCGATCACCGCCACACGCTCACTACCCACAATAAATCCTGTATTGGCGATATGCCCATGATTGTGTGTGGAAAACTCTTCTTGAATTCCCGGCCAGACATAGATGCCAGGGGCGATTTCCCTGGCATCGGCAGTCCGGGCCTGAAGTCCGTCCATGCTCAGAAACAGCACGATGCCGACAGTTACGACACGAAGACACTGGATAACCTGTAAACTGAGTATCTCCTGTGTCATACAGGCCTGTCTTAAACTGGAGATCACTCGCATCTAAACCTCTTTGTCAATCGCACATCGTTAAGCCTATGCATATTTGCGGCCAACACTGAATAATTCGATATAACAAAGCCGGTAGGGAAATGATTGTGTTGCTGAAGACACAGATACTGCTCAATGTGCGAGAAAACTGGTGCACTGATCAATCGACAACAGGCTCATACACCGCACTGGACAGTGGCACATGATTTGCAATACTGACTTATTGATAAAAAAATCAAAACCCAATCCACTATTTTCTTGAAGGGAAAAACACTTGTCATCAGTAGAAGTAAAGACAGACAAACGACGACGTGGCCGCGGCAAAGGCCGTCGCGTGAAAGCGAGCATATTGGCTGAAGTGCGTGAACTGCTGGGAGAGGAAGCCCCACGCCGCCCTGATCTGTTGATCGAAATGTTGCACCGTATTCAAGACCACCTGGGATACATTTCAGTGGATCACCTGGCGGCACTTGCACAGGAGATGAGCCTATCCAGTGCCCAGGTCTATGAGGTGGCCAGTTTCTATCACCATTTCGATCTGGTTAAGGAGAACCAAACGCCACCGCCATTGACGGTTCGGGTCTGTGATTCCATCTCTTGCAGCCTGGCCGGGGCTGAAGATTTGATTAACAACCTGCAGGCAAGCCTGGGTAGTGGTGTTCGGGTGCAACGGGTGCCGTGTGTCGGTCGTTGTCAGGAAGCACCCGTTGCCGTGGTGAGGAAACAACCGGTACCCCAGGCCGATGCAGTTAAAGTGAAAAGACTGCTGAATACGGCCGACAGCGAACCCGAGTTGCCCGACTATTTGGACTACAAAGGGTATCTGGGTGGCGGCGGTTACGCTCTGTTGCAACGCATGGAAACAGATGAGCGCGATGATCGACACCCCCATCGGCTGTCACCCGAGCAGGTAATTCAGTGCTTGGAAGACTCGAATCTCAAAGGTCTGGGCGGAGCGGGATTCCCTGCCGGTCGCAAATGGCGCATTCTGCGTGAACAACCGGCACCCCGCCTGCTGGCGGTGAACATCGACGAAGGTGAACCCGGCACATTTAAGGATCGGTACTATCTGGAACGAGATCCACACCGTTTTCTGGAAGGGGCGCTTATCGCTGCCCGGGTGGTCGGTATCAGTGAAATCTATATCTATCTGCGCGATGAGTACACCGCCATTCGCAGCATGCTTGAGTGTGAGTTGTCGGCCTTGCGGTCTGACCCTCCCTGTCCGCTGCCGCCCATCCATCTGCGCCGGGGAGCCGGTGCCTATATCTGTGGCGAGGAGTCGGCGATGATCGAGTCGATCGAGGGCAAACGCGGTATGCCCCGTCAACGTCCCCCCTACGTAGCCCAGGTCGGACTCTTCGGTCGTCCTACCCTGGAGCACAATATGGAAACCCTCTACTGGGTACGCGAACTGCTTGAACGGGGCGCTGACTGGTTCACCAAACAGGGCCGCAATGGCCGCCATGGCCTGCGCAGTTTTTCGGTCAGCGGCCGGATCAACAAACCCGGTGTCCATCTGGCCCCCGCGGGTATAACAATGCACGAACTCATCGATGAGTATTGCGGCGGTATGCAGCAAGGGCATGAGCTCTACGCATACTTCCCCGGTGGTGCATCCGGCGGTATCCTGCCCGCCTCGATGGCCGACATTCCACTCGATTTCGATACCTTGCAGCCCTATGGCTGTTTCATCGGCTCAGCCGCCATCATCGTCCTCTCACAACACGATAGCGCCCGGGAGGCGGCGCTCAACGCGATGCGTTTCTTCGCTCACGAATCCTGCGGCCAATGTACCCCCTGCCGGGTCGGCACCGAAAAGGCTGTAACCCTGATGGAGCGGCAGCATTGGGATCGGGATCTGCTCAAAGAACTCGCCGGCGTGATGATCGATGCATCCATCTGCGGATTGGGACAGGCTGCGCCCAACCCGATGCTGAGCGTACTGAAATATTTTCCACAGGAGCTGGAACATGACGCGTGAGCCTCAGCCATTCCCACAACGCATCAGTTTCACGCTGGACGGCAGGCCACTCAGCGCCGAGCCGGGAGAGACCCTGCTCCAGGCAGCTAAACGGGCCGGCATCGATATCCCCCATCTCTGTTACAAGGATGGCCTGCGCCCCGACGGCAACTGCCGTGCCTGCGTGGTGGAGATCGAGGGTGAACGTGCCCTGGCTGCCGCCTGTTGCCGTACACCGAGTGAGGGAATGGTGGTCAAAAGCCAGGATGAGCGACCGCGCAATGCGCAACGGTTGGTGTTGGAACTGCTCCAGTCCGATATGGCAGAAACCCGACACACCCACCGCAATGAACTCGATCACTGGTGGCAGAAAATGGAGCTGGGCAGGCCCCGTTTTCCTGTCCGCCAACAACCGGCAGCGGACCTCTCACATCCCGCCATTGCGGTGAACCTGGATGCCTGCATCCAATGCACCCGCTGTCTGCGCGCCTGTCGCGAGGAGCAGGTCAACAATGTGATCGGTTATGCCCGTCGAGGCGCCGCCTCGACTATCGTATTCGACGCCGGAGACAACCTGGGCGAGAGCAGCTGTGTGGCCTGCGGTGAATGTGTGCAGGCCTGTCCCACGGGCGCCCTGATGCCTGCCAACGGCAACGGTTCGGCGCATGCCGATATCGAGAAGCAGGTCGATTCGGTCTGTCCCTATTGCGGAGTCGGCTGCCAGCTCACCTATCACGTAAGTGACAACCGCATACGCTATGTCACCGGACGTGACGGGCCGGCCAACAACAGCCGCCTGTGTGTCAAAGGACGCTATGGTTTGGACTATACCCACCATAAGCACCGTCTTACAGTACCGCTGATTCGTCTTGATGACGCCCCTAAACAGGCCGAGCTGGGACTCGATCATGACAACCCCTTTGTCGGATTCCGTGAAGCGAGCTGGGATGAGGCACTGGCATTCGCCGCCGGCGGCCTGCGTAATTTGCGGGATGAACAGGGGCCCACAGCGTTGGCCGGCTTCGGCTCCGCCAAGGGTTCAAACGAGGAAGCCTATCTTTTTCAAAAGCTGGTCCGTACCGGTTTCGGCAGTAACAATGTGGATCACTGCACACGTCTTTGTCACGCATCTTCCGTGGTCGCGTTGCTGGAGATGATCGGTTCAGGCGCGGTCTCCAATCCGGTGGCGGATGTGGACAAAGCCGAACTGATCCTGATCATCGGTTCCAATACCACCGAGAACCATCCGGTGGCGGCCACATTCATCAAGAACCAGGTGAACGCAGGCAAGACCCTGATCGTGATGGATCCCCGACGCACCACCATCGCGGGACACGCCACACACTTCCTCCAGTTCAAGCCCGATACCGACGTCGCACTGCTCAATGCCATCATGCATGCGGTCATCGAGCAGGGATTGGTTGATAAGGAATTCGTCCACAATCGCACCAGCGGTTATGAGATATTGGAAGAGCACCTGAGCTCCTTCACCCCGCAGGCCATGGAGCATGTCTGCGGCATCGATGCCGGCACCATCCGTGAGGTGGCGCGCCTGTATGCTTCGTCCAAGGCATCCATCATCTTCTGGGGCATGGGAGTCTCCCAGCACGTACACGGTACCGACAATGCCCGCGCCCTCATATCCCTGGCCCTGATGACGGGCCAGATCGGTCGTCCGGGTACCGGACTGCATCCGCTACGCGGACAGAACAATGTACAAGGCGCCTCCGACGTTGGACTCATACCCATGGTCTTTCCCGACTACCAGCGGGTGGACAACCCGGCGAATCGGGCAAAGTTCGAAGCCCTGTGGGGAACCACCCTGGACCCGAAACCGGGCCTCACTGTGGTTGAGATTATGCATGCAATCACCGATGGTACGATCAGGGGCATGTATATCATGGGTGAAAATCCCGCCATGTCGGACCCCAATCTAAACCATGCACGCAAGGCACTGGCCAGTCTGCAACACCTGGTAGTGCAAGACATATTCATGACCGAGACCGCCTGGTACGCAGACGTCATTCTTCCCGCTACAGCCTTCGCCGAGAAGACAGGCAGCTTCACCAATACCGACCGGCGGGTACAGCTGGGGCGTCAAGCGATAGATCCACCAGGTCAGGCCCGAAAGGACCTGGAAATCATCCAGGAGATGGCCCGCAGGTTAGATCTTGACTGGCACTATAGCCATCCCAGGGAGGTCTTTGCCGAGATGCGTCAAGCGATGCCCAGTATTGCCGGCATCTCTTGGGAGCGCCTGGAGCAGGAGGGCGCCGTGACCTACCCCTGTGAAGATGAAGATGATCCTGGACAACCGGTGATATTCACTGAGATATTTCCCACTCCCTCAGGCAAGGCAAGCTTCACACCCGCACCCTTCACCAACGCCGATGAACTGCCGGACCGGGAGTATCCCTGGGTATTGATCACCGGCCGTCAACTGGAACACTGGCATACCGGAGCCATGACCCGGCGCGCAGCGGTGCTCGACACGATTGAACCGATCCCGGTCGCCAGTCTGCATCCGGAGGAACTCGCACGTATGGATATCGAGCCCGGCGGCCCCATCAGGTTGCAATCGAGGCGTGGCGAGGTGATCGCGTTCGCCCGTGCCGATGAGGGCATATCTCCCGGCCAGGTATTCCTCCCCTTTTGCTACCATGAAGCAGCGGCCAACCTGTTGACCAATGAAGCGCTGGATCCGGCTGCCAAGATACCTGAATTCAAGTTCTGCGCGATCAAGGTAATGCCCGCTTCGGATTAAAACCCATACCAGGCTTATGCATGTCAAATTTGAGCAAATTGACAGGCGGTGTGACACATATGTAACAGTTTTTTTATTTTTATAACAGTGAAATGTGAACAACTGAAACCGCTTCACAAGATGATCGGTTTTTTTCAACATATAACAGGATGTTACGAACTCCAATCAGATGTTGGCCCGCATTCTGCGTATAAAAACCAAACGTGTAAGTCACATTTTTTATTCAAGGTTGTTTGAACACCTGCACAGGGAACAATTTCAAGCGGTAGAGAAACACCAAGGCATTTTTTTTAACTTTGCGCTATAGAACGGCTATCAAACAGGCTGACAACGAACCGGCACCGCACAAGCAATCTTGTACTGATTTCCTCCACCCTTCATGCCCTTCTTGTGGTTATCCCCTAGCCACATGGGGCATTTTTTTTCCCAATCTCCCATTGTGCAAAACACCTTTAAAAGTAGGAGTATTAGGATGAGGGAAACTAAATAACTTTCCTGTTTACCTACAATACTCAGCCACCGATTAGGTGAAAAGCAAGCCGCAAATGCTCGCAAACAGTTATAAGTCCGCAAGTGAACTCGAATAAACGCTAATCGATTTATTCACACTCCAATGGGGTAGATCGAATGGATCCTATCCTACAGCTTCGTGTTCATTTGCTGACTATTCATAATATGCGTCTATTTGCGGCTTGCATTCACAGCGCCCTCAGTGACGGTGAAGCAGGCTAAAGCCCATAGCTGAGAATGGCGGGTAATCAGGTAAACTTTTGTGAAATCTCCAATGCATTTTTTTATATTTATATCGCACCTTGGATCATAAACATTTCTTCTCATTGCGAATTGCCCAAGCCACATCAGCCGCCTGCCGATTCTGCCAGACATCATGTACCCGGAATACCTTTACCCCCGCCATCACACCCAGTGCAGTAGTTGCACAGGTTGCCGGCATCAGTGCCTTGGGTTGTGCCTGATTACAGATCGATCCCATGAAGCGCTTGCGGCTGGCACCCAGTAACAGCGGATATCCCAGTTCGCTGATCTGTTGCAGATCGGCCAGCAGTTGCAGGTTATGCCGCTTTAGCTTTCCGAATCCGATACCGGGATCGAGCAATAGCGCTTCAGGTTTAACACCTGCCATCAATGCCGCCTCGACCCGCGTATGCAAGAACGATTTCACTTCTGCAACCACATCCCGGTATGCCGGCGCATGCTGCATCGTCTCGGGTGTGCCCTGCATGTGCATCAAGACCAGTGGGATACCTGCGGACCCCGCCAACGCAAGGATCTCGGGATCCTCACGACCTGCGGAAATATCGTTGATCATATTGGCCCCGCAGTCGAGCGCATTGCGTGCAACATCGCTCGAGGTTGTATCGATGCTGACAGGAAAGCCATCGGGCAGGCTATCCCTCAATGATCGCAGGGTATCCAGGACCCGGCTTTTTTGCTCGGAGGCACTGACTCTCATTGCCTCCGGGCGGGTTGATTCCCCACCGATATCAATGATATCCGCCCCCTCTTCCACCATTTCCATGGCGCGCGTTACCGCCGATGCAGGATCGTAACTGCCACCATCGGAAAAACTATCCGGGGTCAGGTTTAATATCCCCATAATTAATGGATGTGAAAAATCTAGAATTGACATAGAGTTATCTTGAAATTCACTACGGATTGCGATTTGTCAATCTAACGATATTGACATAAACTCTAGTTGATTAAGTAATTAACATTGATCGGATTTATTCCGTCACTCACCCCCTGACATAATAACTACAGCGAGAGGTCACGGAAGCTTTCTCCATCGGGGCCTGTTTGCGACCAGAGGTAGATGAAGGTGGACAGAATTATCCTGCACAACGAATTTTCAAATCATGAAGAGTTCGTGCGTGCTGCGCTCGACAACAGCCACATCATTCACTCCTCCGAAATAGACGACCTGACACTCAGATCCTGGAGGCGTTGCCGGGACGAATACGGACTCGATCCCGGCATGTCGCCCGAACCGGTCATTATCGATCGTCAGGATTTGCGCGATCGTCTGCAAAGATATGAACGCCTGCTGGACATTGCCCGGGTGGAGATGACCGATCTCTACCAGCAGTTGGCCGGATCCGGGCATGCCATCATGCTCACTGACAGAGACGGTATCCTGCTCAATTTCATCGGTGATCCCCAATTTACCGATGCAGCCGCACACGCCGGCATGCAACTGGGTGCAGTCTGGAGCGAATCGGTTCAGGGCACCAATGGCATGGGTACCTGTCTCGTGGAACAGAAACCCCTTGTCATTCACAAGCAATCCCATTTCTTCTCACGTAACGCCAGCCTGACCTGCGCGGCAGCACCCATCTTCGATCCCCACGGAGAGATCCTGGCGGTACTCGATGCCTCCAGTGAATCCAAGATGGCCCAGCAACACACCATGGTATTGCTGAACATGTCGGCCCAGATGATCGAGAACCGGGTCTTCTTCTGTGCCATGAAAGAGGCCTTCGTGCTTCGTTTTCATTCCCGTTCGGAATTCATCAGCACACTTGGCGAGGGAGCCATCGCCTTCGACAGGGACGGCAAGATTGAGGCCATCAATCGCAGTGCCATGTTTCAACTCAATCTGGAGTCGCCCCAACAGATAGTCGGACACCCTATTCAGCAACTCTTCACGACTTCCCTGGGCACCCTTCTCAGAAATGTGCATTCCCATGCCTTCCCTATACGGGAATCGCAACATGGCAAACGTTTCTTCGCCACTCTGCAGGCACCTGAGAAAAGCTGCAGAAGCAACACAACTCCATCCGACGCAGTCAATGTGCTTGGCGAGAATGACTACCTGGGAAGCACCGACTCCCTCGATGCCCTGCACTTTGATGAACCGCGCATGAAGCGCAATGTGAAAACGGCCTTAAAGCTGGTCGAAAGAGATGTCCCCTGCATGCTCTTCGGTGAGACCGGTACCGGTAAGGAGATGTTCGCGCGCGCATTGCATAAAGCGAGTTCTCGCCATGAAAAACCGTTTGTCGCTGTGAATTGCGCATCGCTGCCGGAATCGCTGATCGAGAGTGAGCTTTTTGGTTACCGACCTGGCGCATTTACCGGGGCAAATCGTGACGGTAGCCGGGGCAAGATTGTTCAGGCAGACGGAGGCACACTGTTTTTGGATGAGATTGGCGATATGCCGCTGCATCTTCAGGCACGCCTGCTTAGGGTGCTCGAAGAGCGAGAGGTTACCCCCCTTGGCGGGGAAAAGCCTATCAAGGTCTCCATCAAACTGATCAGTGCCACTCACCATGACATCAAAGGCATGGTTGAGGATGGCGATTTCCGCGAAGATCTGTTCTATCGGCTGCATGGCGTTTCTTTGACCATGCCCCCACTGCGGGAACGCACGGACAGGCTGCAGTTGATCAAGAACATAGCCCAGCTGGAAGCTGGCGTTTCAGAGGTGTTAACCTGGGATCCTGAAGCACTCAAACTGCTTGAGAACTTCCCATGGCCCGGCAATATCCGACAGCTGCGCAATGTGCTTCGGACCTCTACGGCGCTGTGCGAAAACAATATAGTAACGATTAACGATCTGCCTGAGGAAATTCGCAATATTGTCTATGATGACGAGTTTTCCGATGGACCTGATGCCAATCTCAATGCACTGGCGATTGCTGAACGTGACGCACTGTTGAGTGAACTCGAAGAGATGCATTGGAATATCAGCAGGGTTGCCAAAAAGCTCGCACTCAGCCGCAATACGCTCTACAGGCGTATGAAGCGTTTTGGGATTTCACCACCTCGTTGATATCCTACCAATCCGATCTGATCAAGAAACCAGTCATTCATATCCATTACGATAGCGCTCAGTCTTCTATCAATGTTTCATTATGAATGAAATAATTCAGTTAGTGCTGAACTATTTCGAAACCACCAGGTATAATTGGCTCACTTCTTGCGGTTAAAACTTTCAATCAGAATAGTCAAAGCAGATCAGAGCCAACCGTTTAAAGTCGATGATTGTATTTGGGCCTGTTAACACTCATTCGACTGATCAGCAATACAATATCGTTAGGGCCTGTTAACACTCAACAGTTATGCGGGACATCATGGGTAGGTATGAAAGGCCACGCGAGGCATGGGCGATAACCGGATCCGGTCACTATCTCAAAGAGTGTCTGGATCTGATACAACATCGATCTGATGTGGACCTTTTTTTGAGCAAGGCCGCGGCGGAAGTGCTCTCAATGTACGATTTTGATGTGAAGTCGATACGCGAGCACTTCACCTGCTTTCGCGATACCACTGCCAGTGCCTCTCCAGTGGGTCTCTTTTATCAAGGGCGTTACAAGCGTCTGGTTATCGCCCCTGCCACATCCAATACCATTGCAAAAATGGTGTGGGGTATAGCCGACACCTTGGTAACCAATATCTATGCCCAGGCCGGCAAGTGCCGGATTCCGAGCATTGTCTTCGCCTGCGACACCGAACCGGAAATGGAGACCGAGGCTCCGGGCGGCACGGTCATGGTCTACCCAAGACAAATTGATCTGGAGAATGTCGAACGATTGCGGGAATTTGAGTACACATCGGTGGTGACCAGCTTTTCTCAACTGGTCTCCACCCTTGAAGAAACAGAGTAAGTATCTCCGGCGAAGCCAGGTGCTTAGCTAGGGCCTGTTAACACTAATCCAATGCACCCTGTTGTGCCTGAAAAAGCGCCAATCAAGGCGCACCCCAAGGGCACTTCCTTCGGGGCGCAACCCGAAGGGCTGGGGCTGTTTTCGCCCCCAGCGGCGTTATCATTCGCTCATGTAGAATAACTACACCACGCTCATTCTGCCTTGCTGGGCACGAAAACAGCCCCAGCAGGGCGTATTGGATTAGTGTTAACAGGCCCTAGTTCCCACCCATTAACTTGTTCCCATGCTCCAGCGTGGGAACACATACATCGCTTTGCCAATCCACATGTCGTATGCATTCCCACCCATGAGCGTTGAAACGTTTATACGCTTGAAGAAACAGACCAGGCATCAATCCTCTCGCTTTTTAAGTAGCGGTTCCAGCAGATCCATCGGCAGTGGAAATACCAGGGTGTGGCTCTTGTCCCCGGCTATCTCTGTCAGGGTCTCCATGTATCTGAGCTGAATCGCCTGCGGCTGTGCGGAGAGGGTCTTCGCCGCTTCGACCAGCTTTTCAGCGGCCTGCTGTTCACCTTCGGCATGGATGACCTTTGCGCGCCTCGCCCGCTCCGCTTCGGCCTGACGTGCTATTGCCCGGATCATGCTGTCATCAAGATCGACATGTTTGATCTCTACATTGGATACTTTTATTCCCCATGTATCGGTCTGTTGATCCAATATATTCCTCACATCATCGTTGAGCCGCTCTCGTTCGGCCAGCATCTCATCCAACTCATGCTGGCCCAGGACAGACCGCAATGTGGTTTGCGCCAGCTGGCTGGTGGCGACCATATAGTCCTCTACCTGGATAATGGCCCGCTCCGGATCCAGTACACGGAAATAGACGACCGCATTGACCTTTACCGATACATTATCGCGCGAGATCACATCCTGGGAGGGAACGTCCAGCACGATCGTGCGCAGATCGACTCTTACGAACTGCTGGATCACCGGTATGATGATGATCAAGCCCGGTCCCTTGACACGCCAGAAGCGTCCCAACATAAATACCACGCCACGTTCATATTCACGCAGTATCTTGAGCGCCGAAGCAAGAAACGCGACGATCAGAAATAGAATAACCGCATATAGATAGAGCGTCATGATCACTTCTCCTTATCAGCCGGTATAACCTTTAAAACCAGCCCGTCTCTGCCGGTAATCTGTACCAGCTGATCTTTTTGCAACGGTTGTTCGGAGTGAGCCCGCCATACTTCCCCATGTATCCTGATGTCACCCTCACCGGTAAAATCCTCCATCACGATACCCTCACTGGTCAGCATCTCTTCACGTCCGCTCACTACAGGACGGTGGCGTGACTTGATAGCCATGCCAATAACAAAAACCATGAGAAAGGCGCTGCTTACCGCAACACCCAGAATCAGTGGCAGCGATATGCCGAATCCCGCCTGATCGGTATCCACCAGGATCAGGGATCCGATGATGAATGCAATCACCCCCCCTATTCCCAGGGTGCCGAAACTGGGTACGAATGCCTCTGCCACCATTAACGATATACCGAGCAGAATCAATGCCACACCGGCATAATTGATCGGCAGAAGATGAAACGCATAGAGGGCAAGCAACAGAGAGATGGCGCCAACGGTGCCGGGGACGATTGAACCGGGGTTGGCAAATTCGTAGATCAACCCGTAGATTCCCACCAACATGAGAATGTAGGCCAGATTGGGATTACTGATGATGCTCAGCAATTGACTCTGCCAATCAGGTAAGTGTTTCTCTATCTGCAGATCCTTGGTACTCAGTGTCTTGCTGCCCAGGGGCAGTTCAACCTGACGGCCGTCCAGCTGAGACAGTAGACTCTCCAGGTCTGCCGCAACAAGATCGATTACACCCAGCTTTAATGCCTGATCCGCGGAAAGGCTGGCGGCATCACGTACCGCCGATTCAGCCCAATCGGCATTTCGATTACGTAAAGCCGCCAGGCTGCGAATATAGGCAGATGCATCATTGACGACTTTACTCGTCTTCGCATCTGTAGCGGCCGGGACTTTCTCGCCCTTCGCCTCATCCCCCGAGTTGCCTCTTTCCGGTGTGGATTTCGGTACTCCGCCCAGGGACACAGGGGTTGCGGCACCCAGATTGGTGGCAGGCGCCATGGCGGCGACATGGCTGGCATAAAGGATATAAGTACCGGCACTGGCTGCCCGTGCGCCACTTGGCGCAACGTAACTGACCACCGCAACCCGGGAAGCGATGATACGTTTGATGATGGCCCGCATCGAGGTATCCAGACCGCCGGGGGTGTCCATCTGCAGGACAATCAACTCCACGGCTTCGTTTTCAGCCTTCTCCAGTGTCCGATCAAGATAGTCGGCAGTCGCAGGCCCTATGGCCCCCGAGATCTCCAGAAGAAATCCTCGACGGCTTTGGCTATCGGCAAATATCTGGCTGACACCAGCGCACACCAAGCAGATAAAACAGAGAAGCGATATCGCATATCGAGACACTATCCACCCCGCAATGTTGTTACCTATAGTCTAGACGCTAGTCAAACCATTGGCTCGAAACGAACCGGCAACTGCCCGTTTGCGTGTAAATTATTATCATCAATATCAAATACCTATCGATATAAACAAGAGACATGCGAGACAGGACCATGAGCATACTATTTCGATATCGGGCAGACCCTACAGGTGCGAGATTCTTTCAATTTCCACGCTTAAAAATTAATTCCCGAATAGTCTCGCGTTGTCATCAAACTGTAAAATTTTTGGAATATAGTCGTCATTAACCTGCAATATTCAACGCAGATCAAAAAACAATATGAAGGCTACCCACTCAAGATGGGGTAGCGAGGTCGACTATCGTTTTTTACGCTTTTACGGTTAATCTAAATTATTACTAAGGGTGTTCACAATGAGGAAAATCTCTTATGCCATCTCAGTGGCGGCCAGCAGTCTGTTTATTGCTTTTTCGGCACAGGCCGCGGATCGTACCGTCATACAGAACAAGGGTTCTGACACGCTGGTGAATGTTGCCCAGGCCTGGGCCGAAGCCTATGGTGGCGTGGATGCCAATGTGGCGGTCGCGGTATCGGGTGGGGGATCCGGCACGGGCATCGCAGCCATGATCAACGGTACGGTGGATATTGCCAATGCCAGCCGCCAGATGAAAAAGAAAGAGTTGAAGCTGGCAAAATCAAAGGGGCAGGACCCAATCGAGCATGTGGTCGGATATGATGCCCTTGCTGTCTTCATCCATCAGGACAACCCGGCGGATACTCTCAATTACGATCAGTTGAAATCAGTCTTTGGGCGCGGTGGAAAGGCTACAAAATGGTCCGATCTGGGATTGAAAGTGCCAGGCTGCAAGGGTGACGAGATTGTCGTTGTCAGCCGCCAGAACAACTCCGGCACCTACGTCTATTTCAAAAAGGAGGTGCTTGGCAAGAAAGGCAAGTACCGCCAGGGGACTTTGGACATGCACGGTTCGAAAGATGTGGTTGATCTTGTCGAGAAGACACCCTGCGCCATCGGATACAGCGGATTGGCCTACGCCACGGATCACATCAAAATGGCCTGTATCATGAAGGATGGTGCTGATTGCGTCACACCCAGTGTGGAGACAGCCAGTGACCGCAGTTACCCCATCGCACGGCCGCTGTTCATGTACACCAATGGCGAACCGCAAGGCGCCATCAAGACCTATCTTGATTGGGTTAAGAGTGATGAAGGCCAGTGCATTCTCCTGAAAAAGGGGTATGCGCCGGTACGCGGCGTAAGCTGTAATTGATAAGAATCGATCCCAATCCAGGTTGTTTCATCCATACCTGGATTGGGAAATCCATACACTGCCTAGTTGTTCACTTTAATGGGTGATGTATGGATCGTCTTGCATGATCACAGGGTATAAATCGCACTGTTTCGATAATTTAATTCGAAAGAGTAACTGCATCAATTACAAAAAATACATTGTCATTTTGTGACAGTATACATTGCGGAGCACCAGACAATGGCCCACCTCGAAGAACGACTGGAGCGCGACCTTAACGATATCCACGATCGTGTGGCGAAAATGGGCGCACAGGTACAGGAAGCTGTCAGAAATGCAGTGAAGGCTCTGCAGACAGGGGATAAAATACTCGCCTATAACACGGTGTTGAATGACAACCCGATCAATCGCTGCATGCGTGACATCGACAGGATCTGCCACCGCTTTTTTGCCATCCACATACCCAGCGGTGGACACTTACGACTGCTCTCCTCTGTGATACGTGCAAATATCGAACTGGAGCGTGTCGGTGATTATGCCGTCACCATTGCCCGTGAAGCGGCACAGCTGTCTCAACCTCCCAGCGGCGGCCTGGGCAGAGAGCTTGATCGCATCGCCGGCGAAACTATGAACATGTTGCAGTTGGCCATCAGTGCCTTTACCGAGCTCAACGCCGACGCCGCCAAAAGCACCATGACGCTGGCAAAGGAGATGGAACACAATCTGGATGTCGTCTATACGGAGATGATGGAGAACGATGAACGCACCAAAGTGGAAGAGGTGCTTGCGATCTTTGTCGTTTTCACACAACTCAAACGGGTTGCGGACCAGGCCAAGAACCTTTGCGAAGATACCGTGTTCGCTGTTACCGGAGAGCAGAAATCACCAAAGACATTCAACATACTGTTTGTCGATGAGGACAACAGCAGCCTGAGCCAGTTGGCGGAAGCGATCGCCAGAATCAATCATCCCACGGTCGGCAACTATACTAGCGCCGGCCGGATCAAGGCCGAGACCCTCGATCCAAACCTGGCCAGGTTTTTCGATGAAAAGGGCATCGACTACAGCGGTGCCAGGCCGATCTCCATCGAACAGCTGACGGCCAAAGAGATATCCGAGCAGCACGTGGTGGTTTCTCTGCAGGGAGAGATCTCCTCCTACCTGTCCCGCATACCCTTTCACACATCCGTTTTGGAATGGGGACTGGGCGAAGTGCCCGAGGATGAGGATATTCATGAATACGATTCGATCTATCGCGAATTGGCAATACTGATTAAGGATCTGATGGAATTGCTTCGTGGTGAAGGAGCAGGCTGAAATGTCAGAGATCCAACACCTGCAACCGTCGATGTCTGCCGATTTCGATAGCCGGAATTTAGACTGGTATATCGACAGGATTGTCCAGTCCCTGGTCTTCATTGCCGGCATCTCGGCAATCATCTTCATCATAGGCATATTCGTATTTATCACCATGGAGGGCTTTGGCTTTCTGCTGGAAGACTTCACCTTCAGGGAGTTTTTTCTTTCGCCGTTTTGGGAACCCTCCGACGAGGATGCCCCCGAGTACGGCATACTCGCCCTGGTGGCAGGCACCGCCAGTGTTACCGGTCTGGCGATGGTGGTGGCAATCCCCTTCTCGCTCGGGGCGGCCATCTTTATCGGTGAATTCGCCACCGGCAAACTGAGAGAGTCCCTCAAGGTGCTGGTGGAACTGTTGGCCGCCATCCCCTCGGTGGTGTGGGGCTTCATCGGCCTCTCCATCATGAATCCGCTGATTATCGACCTGTTTGATGTGCCGGTGGGGCTGAACGTACTCAACGCCGGCATCATCCTCGGATTGATGGCGGCGCCGATCATGACCTCTATCGCAGAGGATGCGCTGAAAGCGGTACCCGACCGCTATCGCGAGGCGGCGGAAGCACTGGGAGCCACACGCTGGCAGGTCATCTTCAAGACCGTCCTGCCCGCGGCGAAAAACGGTTTGCTCGGCGCGGTCCTGCTGGGTGTCGGGCGCGGCTTTGGAGAGACGATGGCGGTGCTGATGGCCACCGGACATGCCGTGAATATTCCCAGCAGTCTATTCGATCCGGTGCGCGCACTGACCGCCACCATCGCCGCGGAGTTGGGTGAAACCGCTGTCGGATCACCACACTATCAGGCACTGTTCACGATCGGAATCTTCCTCTTCATCATCACCTTTTTGATCAACCTGTCCGCGGATCTCATCGTCCGTGGCATCCGTAAGGGTTAAATTGCCATGTTCGCCGAATCTGCACTGAATGTACGGAACAAACGGGTTCAGAACCTGTATCGAATCCTGTTCCTCATGATGACTATTCTATTGGTTGTCCCGGTAATCATCATCTTGAGCACTCTGATAGCCAAAGGTGGCAGCATCATCTCGATCGACTTTCTGTTTACCGATCCAACCAACGGTATGACCGCCGGCGGTATCTTTCCCGCGCTGCTGGGTACCGTATGGATCGTCGCCGTCGCCTTGCTGGCATCCGTGCCCCTTGGCGTGGCGGCGGCTATCTATCTCAACGAGTATGCCGGCGACAACTGGTTTACCCGGATAATCCAGTTGGCGATCATCAACCTCGCGGGGGTGCCGTCAATCGTACACGCCCTGTTCGGGGTCGGCGCCTTCGTTATCTTTTTCGGTTTCGGCACCAGCATTCTGGCGGCCAGCCTGACCCTGGCCATCATGACGCTGCCGGTGGTGATCGTCGCCACCCGGGAATCTTTGCGTGCCGTTCCCCAGGCATTCAGGGAGGCGTGCTGGAATATGGGCGCCACACGCTGGCAGACCATAAAACGTGTGGTGCTTCCCAATGCGGTAAGCGGTATCCTCACCGGTGTCATTCTGGAGGTTTCACGCACCACCGGTGAAACGGCGCCCATCATGTTCACCGGGGCAGCCTTTTTTCTACCCTTTCTGCCGCAAAGCGTCTTTGATCAGACCATGGCCCTTTCGCTGCACCTTTTCGTCGTCGCCACCCAGGTGCCGGGTGTGCCGGAGAACCTGCCGTACGGCGTCGCGCTGGTACTGATTGCCATGGTACTGCTGATGAACAGTATCTCAATCGCATTCCGCATGTATCTGCGAGGTAAAAAGAAATGGTAGACATGAGCCTCACTGCAGCAGTACCCGAAACAGTAGTGGAGAGTACCGTTGAATCGCCTATCAAGCTCCAGGTCAACGACGTAACCATCAAGTATGGCGCTACGCCGGCCCTGAGCGGTGTCAATCTGTCGGTACACGAACATGAGATCTTCGGCATCATCGGACCCGCCAACGCCGGCAAGACATCGTTTCTCAAGGCCCTGAACCGTATGGATACCTTCAACTCCAACATGACGGTTGAGGGCCAGATTCACTTCAATGGCCTCGATATCCACAATCTCAGGAATATCTATGCCCTGCGCAGCCGCATCGGCGTTGTATTTCCCCTACCGGTCGGACTGCCCCTGACGATATATGAGAATGTCGCATTATCACCACGCCTGCGCGGCATCAACAATAAGGGTGATCTGGATATCATCGTCGAACGCTGCCTCACCCGTGCCGCACTCTGGGACGAGGTCAAAGACAGGCTCAACTCCCTGGGCAGTCTTCTCTCTGGCGGTCAGCAACAGCGGCTGACCATCGCCCGCGCCCTTTCCCAGGAGCCGGATCTGCTGATGCTGGATGAATTCTCCATCGCAGTCGACCCGGTTACCACCATGCGCATAGAGGACGTGCTGAAAGAGCTGAAAAAGGATATGACCATCATCCTGGTCACCAACCTGGTGCAGCAGGCCAGACGGCTTGCCGATCGAACAGCCTTTTTTCTCGAAGGCCAGTGCGTGGAGATCGGAATAACCGAGGATCTGTTTACCGGTGAAGTCGAGGATCAGAGAACGCGGGACTATATCGAAGGTAAGTTCGGCTAAACACTATCCACTCTATGAAAAGAAAGCGTAAAAGCCAGTTATGAATGCCACTGCAAATGCTATCAACGAGTCTGTGCCTGAGTTAGCCATCAAGACCAGCAAACTCAACCTCTGGTACGGAACCTTCCAGGCGCTCTTCGATGTGGACCTCAATATCCGCAACGGCATGATCACCTCCCTGATCGGCCCTTCCGGTTGTGGCAAATCGACTTTCTTGCGCAGCGTGAACCGTATCAACGAACGACTTGGCTACGTGCGTATCGAAGGCAACATCGATGTCATGGACAAGAACATCTACGACCCTGATGTGGAGCTCGTCCAGGTACGTAAACAGATAGGCATGGTGTTCCAGCGACCCAATCCACTCCCTATTTCGATTCGCGACAACATCCTGTTCGGTCACCGGATACATGCATCCAAGGGTCAATCCTCCAAAGCCGAGGAGGATGAGATCCTCGAGTCTGCACTGCAGCAGGTGCTTTTGTGGGACAAGGTAAAAGACCGTCTCAACCAGAAGGCAACCGAACTATCCCTCGAAGAACAGCAGAAACTCTGCATTGCGCGTCTGCTGCCGGTAAAACCGAGCGTATTGTTGATGGACGAGCCCTGCTCCGCCCTCGATCCGAAAGGTACCGCGGCCGTTGAGGAACTGATCTGGGAACTGCGTGGACAATACACCATTCTCATCGTCACCCACAACATGGCCCAGGCCAGACGCGCCAGCGAAGAGTGTATTTTCATGCTGATGGGCAAGGTCGTCGAACACCAGCTGACTGAAGACCTGTTCGTCACACCGAACCAAAAAGAGACTGCGGACTACATCGAGGGCCGTTACGGGTAATAGAAACAAACTATCGGCAGATTTCAGCATGATTCCACGCGGGGGCATTGGAGTCGCCAAGCAGAAGCGTGGCTGTACTGCGCCTCTCACCCAATCTATGTTCTTTACATCGGTCAGGAATAAACAGCAACAGGATCTATCGTTCGTTAGCCAGTGCCGTAACAACGTGACTGAGTCCTTTTACGACCCTGGCGGTACGCGTGTAGTCGATTTTGTCCGGCGTATCCGTTGACGAATGGTAATGGGCATAGCGGAAAAGCGCTGTGTCCGTAACCATGATGGCATCATAACCGGCCTGCCAAAACGATAGATGATCCGACCAGCCTATGCCGGTAATCCAACCGGGGGCTGCAACGCCTTCGGAAGGAAATGCGGTGGTTCGGCGGAATGTGTCAATTGAACGGCGCACCAGCTTGCGCGAGGATAGGTTGCCAACGAACCCAATGAAGTTGGCGCTATCCGGGTAGAACAGATTGAAGGGCGCCGGGTAGCGCTGGCTGCCCGGCATATCGGAGTAATAACCGATGGTTTCAAGTGAGAGCATGGCGACAATGCGTTCTTCACGCTCACGGGAGCGAGCGGCATAGACCTGGCTGCCCATCTCTTTGCTGTAGAAAAAGGGTGGTTCTTCATTGGCGAAAGCAACGAACCTTACTGTCCTGTTCAGCTGTTCATCCTTGAGAAGGCGGGATAACTCAAGAACCGCAGCCACACCTGTTCCATTATCATTCGCTCCAGGGCTCCCGTGGACCGAATCATAGTGGGCGCCGACCACGATAATCTCCTCGGGTATGGTTTCTCCGGGAAGTTCAACGGCGATGTTTCTGACCATTTTTCCGCCGGAATTGAAGACTTGAACCTCCGGACTGTAGCCATACTCCACAAAAAGATCTCGGATATAATCTGCCGCTGCTTCCAGTTCACTGTAATGCCAAACATTACGTTCGCCGATGCTGCCGCCCAGGACCTCTACCTGCTCTTTCAGTCGATCACGTAACTCGACCTCCTCTTTATCCAATGGGTGAAAAGGTCCGGAATAGGATTTGCCCGGCATTTGGATCATATAGAGTATTCCCGCCAACGTTAGACTGATTATGAGCGACCAACGCAGAATGTATGGGCCCCAGGTTTTTACGTTCAAAGGTATTGATTCCAGTCAGTTAAAGATGTTTAGGACACTCAGCACATCGGATCGACTACTCGTCTAACAGAAAGGTCTTGACGGCTTGCATTCGGCAATTATGCAACAAGGCTTCCATATCCATGAAAGGAGTAGTGAGTGTAGCTAAAAGTCATTCTAAGCTGATTTGGCCAACTTCTACTGTCGGCCAAAATTGGACATTCAGCTATAAATCAAATATGGCTCCCGAAGGAGCCGCTAATGGGATTATTTATGCTATTTTCTTGCGTCTGGCCATACCTATCAAACCAACTAAACTGGAACCTAAGCGCCATACGTCGGATCACACATCTTTTTATAATAAAAGAATTTAATAAAAGTCAAGATTTGCCTGTGCTACCCAGTTAGTATTAGATAATGGAAAGCATGCGCCAGGAATTATTAGCGAAAGCTAACATAGTTTGGATTTATTCCAATGAATCTCACTGATTGGCCTTGAAACCTCATTTTCACTATATTTAGTGCGAAGAGTGTTCGGAATAATTATCTGAGAGGAGGTGCGGAATGCAAAAACAAACAGGAGATTCCAACGGGGATATTGTTCCTCTCTACGCACCTTGCCGTAAGCTCTCTATCGGCGACCCTCTCAGATGGTTGAAGATGGGGTGGCAGGATTTCAGGCGCACACCTTGGCACAGCTTGGCATACGGTTTGGCATTCGTCTTTTTCGGTTGGCTGCTTCTTTATATTGCATGGACCAATGAAAATAATGCCTTGTTCGTCAGCCTCCTTTTCGGCTTCCTGATCATGGGGCCCGTGCTCTGCTTCGGTCTTTACGACATCAGCCATCAACTCGAACAGAACCGCAAGCCAACCTTCCGTCACGAGCGCCAGAAGGCTTTCCATGAAATGGGGCATGGGCGTTTATTTGCGACGATGATGAGTATGTTGCTAGTGCTCCTGTTCATCGTGCTATCGATAATGGCCGGGATTGAGCCGGAATTCGGGCAGACTACAGGCTCTTATGTGGTGGCGTCTTTGTTGATTGCCACGATTTTTGCAAGCCTGGCCTTTAGTACAAGTGTGTTCACACTACCGATGATTCTGCACCAGGATACCGATGGAGCGACAGCGATATTAACCAGCATCAATGCGGTGTTGCGAAATACGCGGGCATTGGCGCTCTGGGCGTTTATGATCTTCGTATTTACAGCTGTAGGATTCGCGACCGCACTGATCGGTATCGCGTTCATAGCACCAGTGCTCGGTTATGCCACTTGGCACGGGTACCGTGAGACGATCATCACGAAGGGATAAGAAGCAAGCCAGTTGGCAAGCGGCTTAATAGTTCAAGATAATCGGCTCCTTGGGAGCCGTTTTATTAGTGGCTGAATGTCCGAGTTGTATCGATTAGAGCCTGTTGCAGAGCACAATCATAATCGAAAGACCGCTTGATCGATTTGATTGGACTCCTCGGGGAACGTACCTAACGTATTTCAAGCCTAACTGCTGAGAAGTGCTATTACTTGCCATCATCAGGCACAATAATACTTGCTTATTGGAGTTTCTGGTATCTATTCAGCGGGAATCGCGAATAACACAACAAATACCAGAATGGTTGCCAAGGTGGCAAAGTTACCGAAGCGAAACCAGTAGGCTTTGTGTTCGCGATGATGGTGGTTCACGAAAAGGGCAACCACACACTGCAGCAAGTAATACAATGCGAAAGCACGGGAAGCGAGGGCGATGATCTCCAGCAGGTCTGCGGTCCATATCAATGCGATGGCGAAGACCGATACCACCAGGTAACCTTTGTTGGACGATAATCTCCCCCTGCTGGTTTCACTCGCCAGACCTCCGGCACCGACGGTATCGGCAACACCCGCGCTGAACTGGCTCATGATCGCGGCCACAATCAGCATCAAGGGCAGTGCGGTTGCCGCCAGTCCGGTTGCGCTCACTATGTCTGCGATCCGGATATGCGCGAGGTCGAGATGTTGCACGATCGGCATCAATACGATGACGGATACCACATACAGGACACCTGAAATCAGTTGCGCCCGACGCATGGTTTGTACACGCATATCGGCATGATATTTTTCACCCAGAAACCGCGATGTCTCGAATCCCTGCACGACCAGCAAAATACCGGCCAGCATAAACGCCTTGGTCATCCAGCTTCTTTCCTGGATATCAAAGACGAGCTGTTGTTCAGACTGAACGAAGTTGTAGTCGTATACAGCTACCCCGATCAACAGTGCGGCAACAATGGACAGTTGGACGGACATTGCATACGCTTCAAGTTTCTCAAGCCCCCCCAGTCCGCGCAGGAAACCGGTCACGGCGATAAAAACTATGATGGTTGTCGTCAGGGTTCTTTCCCAGCCGAATGCATCCACAAATCCCAGGTAGTTCAGCAAAAAAGACGACAGCAATGATAGATAGAACGCAACTGCAGTTACGTAAGCGAGGGAAAGCGCGGCATTGGCAACAAAATCGATTTTGTATATCCAAGGGTGAGTATTCTTATCGTGCAGGAGGGGTTCGGCATGAATAATATTGAAACGAATCACACCGCCAATGGCATAGGCGAGCACAACGATGACTATGACTGCGAGAGGAGAATAGACGCCGATCACGCTCGCAAGCATTGGAGCTATGATCAGAAACCCGCTGCCGATTATGGAGGAGAGTGGCGTGAGTGTCGCCTGCCAGGACACATTTTTGAGCAGGCGAGGATGGAACATGAACAGCAATACAACGGCTGCAATAACCACAAGTATGATGTTCAGCATATGTCCATCCGCTTTTAGAATTCCCTGCAAAACCTACCGCAACAGGGGGATAATTCTTGTTTTCGTAGTTAGTATTATGGCCAGTATGACACTATTTTCCACTTCAGGTACGTTGATGTGTTGGGACAACGAGTATCGGGCATCGGGATTTATGAAGAATCCCTTCGCTGACGCTACCCACAAGAAGTTGATACATCGCACTTCGTCCATGAGTACCTACAACAATCATATCCACATCCAGATCCGATGCCTCCTTAAGAATTGTTTCTATTGTTGGCCCATGCACAAGAAGCGCGGTCGTTTTCAGGCCTTCTTTGCGCAACCGCTTTGCTATTTCTTGGATCTGGCGATGCTCAAGATGGAATTTTTCCGCAAGGGACTCTCGAGCCGCTTGTGGATCTGCTCTGAATTCCAGGACGTCCGGCTCAGGCTCTGCGTTATGCAGGATCCACACCTTTGCTGAAAATGCCTTGGCGATTTCTTCCGCCTTTTCCACAATTATCTGTGTGGAATCAGAAAGGTCTACTGCCACCAGAAGTTTCATATCTTCCCTCCATCAGTTACGCACCATAGTACCAAACTGTATTCGACCGACCCATCGGTCAGACTAAGTGGTATTCATAAACCAGTTCCTTCCAACCCTTATGGGCCATGGTTATTCTTCAGGGGACAACGGGAGCATTACCGGAACTGGCCGCCCAAACACAAGATTTCGCTCTTCTAATCCCATATTCTCGATGCTGCTTTAGCGGATTGTTTGGGTAAGTATGGTCATCATGGCACAGATGAGCACGAATGACCGTTCAGGGTCGTTAATAGTCGCCATCTTACACTGCCCAGGTAGATATCTGCTACTGGCCGAAATCAGTCATTCTACAAATCAAAATAACCCGACTTGATTCTCCCATCCTAGTGCTCGAACCTTTTTTACCTGGTCAAAGACCCTTCCCACTGTTCCGGCTATTGATTGAATGCATCAATCCCTACAGAAAAGGGTATCGCTATCATCACCACACTGAAATATCAGGTTACTTTAAAATGTGAAATGTTCTCTTGTAGCTGATTGGCCAGTCCGGACAATTCAATGCTTGTACGATCCAGTTGTTCCGTGCCTGTCGCACTTTCATCCGATACCTGGGCAATACGTACTATGCTCTGATTTATTTCATCGGCTACCGCCGATTGCTGTTCGGATGCAGTTGCAATCTGTGTGTTCATATCCCGGATGGTTGCAATTGATTCGGATATGGCCTGCAATGATGCGCCTCCCTGTTGAGCCTGTTTGACGGTAATGAGAACCTGATTGCTTCCCGCTTCCATTGCCGCAACGGCGTCCTGCGACTTGTTTTGAAGCTGTTCAATAATGTTTTTGATCTCTTCGGTAGCATCCTGGCTTCGCTGCGCCAGGGTACGCACCTCATCCGCCACAACAGCAAATCCTCGACCCTGCTCACCTGCACGTGCGGCCTCAATAGCCGCATTTAAAGCCAATAGATTTGTCTACTCCGCAATGCCCGTTATGACGCTCAAAACTGTATCGATATTCCCGCTTTGCTGTTCAAGTTCCTTGATGGTGGTTGCCACATCCTCGATCTGTTTTGCCAGTTCCTGTATACCATTAATTGATTTTTTCACCTCAGCAGAGCCTGCACTGGCCTCCTGATCGGCCGCACTGGAAGTATCCGCTGCCCGTGCGGCGCTTTGTGCAACTTCCTGTACGGTAGCTGCCATTTCATTCATTGCCGTCGCTACCTGGTCGCTTTCTGTCCGTTGTTGCTGCATGCCGGAAGAGGTGTTGGACGCTACTTGCGTAATCTGGTGGGAGGCTTCCGTTACAGCATAGGCGGACTCGGTTACCTTATTGAGCAATTTCTGGAATTCATCCATCATGCCATTAAAGGAGTATGCCATTTCACTTATCTCGCCTTTGTTCTTAATAGTTGCCCGCAACGTAAGATCACGGTTTTCCGCCGCTTGTTTAAGCGTATCGGTAAACAGCTGAATAGGATGTCGAATAAAGCCGGATAGCCAAAGCAATAGACCAGCCAAAACCAGTACCAGTAACAGGCTACTGCCGATCTTAATAATATTGGCTTGCTTTTTGTGGGCTGCAATTGCTGCATTTACCTGCTCAACGAGTGTCTTTATCAACGTTTCCGTACGATGCACTGTTGCACGCAATTGACCGCGAATCCCCTCCTTGGGACTTAAGCCCTTGCGCTTATATCCATCAACAAGGGATAAAAAATCGCTGTTATATTTTTTCAATGCCTGGGAAATCCCGTTTTTTGCCTCCACGGGTATCGTACTTGCCGCCAGTGTCTGTTCAAATTTGGTAATGTTCTTGTTGTACTTGGTTTCATATTTGAGATCATCCCTTAGCATGAAATCCTTTTCGTTTCTGCGAAGCATCAGCATGTCGCTGAGCAATTGGTACTCGTGTTGCTCTTTCACAAGCTTTTCTATGCCATGAACAGCGTTTCGCAGACTGCCATAGAGCCCATCTTTATGGTGCAGTCCGATCTCCTGCTGTACAGACACCAGCGCACGAAACTTGACAGTATATTGCTCAAGGATCGTTCCTACCTCTATGGCATCATCATTTTCAATACCGGAGCTTTTGAGTTTTTCAGATAATCCCTGAACCTTTTGCTGAACAAGCTTGTGGTTAGCCTCAAATTTCTCAAGATACTTGAGGTCTTTGCGCATCAGGAAATCCTTTTCATTGCGGCGCAACATCAACATCCCGGCTTCTATCTGGGCCAGGAGTGTTTTTTCCTGCTCAAGCTCTAAAAGTGTATTGGTTATGTAGCGGTCAAGGCCTATCTGAACAATCATACTGATGACAACTATGCTGATCAGTAGAAAAAATTGTTGTTTAATAGACATTTGCGAATCCTCCATGACATATTTGCGGATATTCTTTTACCTTAATTGTCTAGCGACCACTATCCAACATCCTTGAATGACACTTATCACACATAGGAAAATATATAAATTTCAAAGATCTTTATAAGGCTCAACATTCATACGAAAAGACAATACCCGAAAACTGAACTTTCATGAAATGCCTGCTGATATTCTGGAGAGCCCAGAAGCGTTACTGGAATGGGCTAAAAAGGTAACAGGTGCAGCTCGACGGTCTAAGGCATGGCTTGCTAATTAAGTCTTCTTGGAATGTACGAGCGATAAAGCTTATGCGTCAACCGGCGACTCTCCTGGGGAAACATTCTGGGAACTGTCCTGGGCTACCCGGACTTGGTTCCTGCCCCGGGCCTTGGCTTGGTAGAGCGCACGATCGGCCTCGTTGATCAGACCCTCTGCCGTCAGACGCGACTCGATTTGGGCTGAAACCCCAATACTGATGGTGAATGACAGAGGCACTTCCAGACCGGGTGCGTTGATTTTCAGATTCGATGCCGCCTTACGCACGCGCTCGGCCAAGGTGTATGCCTCCTGTAGGGGTGTTTCCGGCAGGATCAGGATGAACTCCTCGCCGCCAAAGCGCCCCGCGCAGTCCACATCCCGAGTCTGATCCTGAAGCAATTTGCCAAGCGTCTTTAGCACCAGATCGCCCATCTGGTGACCATGGGTATCATTCACCAGTTTGAAGTGGTCGATATCGATCATACAGATGGCTACCGCACGTCTATATCGCTTGTTGTGGTGCATTATCTGCTCGAGGAATCGCTCGGTCTCCCGTCGATTGCATAGGCCAGTAAGCGGATCGTGGCTGGCCATGCGCTTCAGTTCATCGCGTAGCTGCTTGCGCTCAGTGATGTCCTCGAAGGTGACGATGACCCCGTTGACGCTGTCTTCGTATTCCATAGGAGCCGCAGTATAGGCCACAGGCAATTGACTGCCGTCACTGCGGTTGAAGGTATCCTCCTCCACCCGCTGCACCTGCTCGTGCTTCAGAACAGCCGAGATGGGCGAGCCCCCCTCCGCTTTCCCCCGTTCCCCGCCCCAAACCAAATCAACGAAGCGGCGTCCGAGCGCCAACGCCTCGGACCAGTGCAGCAGATGCTCCGCTTCCGGGTTCATTAGGGTAACCGTGCCTTTTTCGTCCAGCACAACCAGGCCTTCCGCCAGTTCCGAGGTGATGGTGCGAAGTCGTCGTTCATTGCGCCTCAGTGAATCCACCGCGGTCCGCTCACGTTGGAGCGCAACGGCCAGAACGGCACTACCTACCATCAAAAGGATGGAGAGCGCCAATAACAGAATAAAGCCATACTTGAAGCGCTTCTCCAACTCCTTGGCCAGATGACTCTGCGGAACCAGTTTCACCACCTTCCAGAAATACTCTCGACCGGAAAGACTGGCAAGACTTTCACCAGTCACATCCACACTGCCATCGGCGGAGATAATCCCAGCACGCAGCGGGTATACCGTGCGCCACGTGAATATACCGGCATCAACAAAACGCTGCCCCTGTCCCATGGTCTTAATGGACTCCCAGACGTCCGGATAGGCGTTCGAGAAACGCCGCTCGTTCTTGAACATGAAGCCCCATTCGTCTTCCGGATCGGGCGCCAGCAGCCAATATCCGTCACGGTTGAGCATCATGATCTCCCCCACCGTGCCTCGCGCCGATGACTGAAGGGAACCGATCAGTTCCTGTCCGAAATAGTTTACCAGCACGATGCCCCGTTTATTTCCCTGTGCATCGAACACAGGGGTACCGATGCGAATCATAGGTTTGAAGGGGCGCTCGATCTCGCCACGTTCAACATTCAGATCCAGGGGCGACACAAACAGGGTTCCACGCGAAAGCTCGAATGTATCGCTGAAGTAATAACGACCGGCCTTGTTCTGCAGTCGATCCGGTTTGACCAGGGTCGGCGCTCCGCTGTTATAGTTGACGCGGACACGCTCCTGCCCGTTTTCGTCCAAGTATCTCACCTGGTCAAAACTCTGCTTGCTACGCGAGAAGTTCAGAAACTCACGGCCAAGTTTTTGCAGGGAAGAGGTTGATCCGTTCTCGAAAAATTCCTGAAGACTCACAGAGTTAGCCAGTATAGCAACATCCTTGGCGATTCCCTGGATGCTCTGATCGATGTCGCGGGACCCAATCTCCGCGTTGTGTTTCTCCCGCTCCGCGATCAGTTCTCGATCAATAGAGTAGTCGAGGTAGTAGAATCCGGTGATCACGGCCACCAGCATGATCGTCCCAGGCAGGAAGAAGCGCAGGACATCACGCAGCTGTATGCGTATACCGTTTTCATGACGATTCGACGACTTCAATTCAATCGACACCATTTTCGATCACTCAATAATCAAGGACTATACTAAAGAATAACATTGAAAATCTCGCACTCTTATTATTGGTATTTATAAATATCAATGAATTGCTTCCATGCCTGATTTAGTAATTACTTGCCAATCTATGCAACAGATATCAATCTTTATGGATGTCTGCTGAGCACTGATAGCGATAGTTATTCGAAAATCACTCAAGTGATCGCTATTGTCCGATCGGACACTCAATGGACTTTATTAACAGGCCCTAGTGTCCGCTTTCAGCTGTTCGACATTGAGTAGTCCTGCCAAAGACGTGCTGTAGTAGCACCACTTCAGACTATTTGGGAGTTATGGCACTAAATCGCTCTGATTGATGAGTTACGACCACATGCTTCTTCCGTTATCAATATTACTGTTTAAAATTTGCGTAATCTCATCAGCGCCAACTGGTTTACTGAATAAGTAACCTTGTGCGGTGTCACATCCCAGATCGTTCAGCACATCAAACTGATCGGCGGTCTCGACCCCCTCGGCAATGATTCTGTGCTGCAGCTTATGGCCTAAATCGATCATAGATGCAATCAGAAGCTGTGTTTCATCATCGGATAGCATGTCATTGACAAAGTGCCTGTCTATTTTCAGGTAATCAGCTGTTAGATGTTTTAGCGATGCAAACGACGAATAACCCACTCCAAAATCATCGATCGCTATCAACACGCCAAGGTCTTTCAATTCTCGAAATACAGTAAGGTTTTCTGGATTTGTCTGGACAACATTTTCTGTTACTTCCAGTTCCAGTTCAGTCGGATTCATCCCTGTCTCTTCAATGACGCGATTGATAAGAGAAACAAAGTCCTTATCGAGAAAATGGTTTGGTGATATGTTCACTGCCATCCTGACTGCCGGTATGCCGGCCTTTCTGCACGCAACGGCATGATTGCATGCTGTTCGCAATACCCACTCAGTGAGCGGTTTGATCATACCGATTCTTTCAGCTGTGGCTATGAACTCTGTTGGGGGAACCTGGCCCAGTTGTGGGTGATTCCAACGTGACAATGCCTCGACACCGATTATTTCACCGGTATGCATCAGGATTTGTGGCTGATAGACAAGTGACAGTTGCTGCTTTTCCACCGCCTCTCTCAGGGCTTGTTCCACCCGGAAACGGTATTCAGCTTTGTGGGTGAGTTCTGGCTTATAGAAAGCATACTGATTTTTCCCATGCTCCTTGGCAGAGTAGAGTGAGGTATCAGCAGCTTTCAGCATGGTAGAAAGATTCTCACCATCATCAGGGTAGTGGGCGATACCAATACTGCAGCTTGGGGTAAATTTTCTGGCGGACAGTTCAATCGGCTCCGAAATCATATCCAGACAACGTTGAGCCACATGTGCAGCTGCATAGTCATCATCCACGTCTTTCACAATGATGCAGAATTCATCACCGCTGAGACGTGCCACATAATCAATCTCCCGGCTGACACTCTTCAGACACTTGGCGATATCTTTGAGCAGCAGATCACCTGCATCATGTCCAAGACTGTCATTCACACCTTTGAAATCATCCAGGTCGACATACAGAAGCGCGAAACGTCGCCCACTGCGGTTGGATGATTTTATCGATTCCTCAAGCTGCTGATAAAAGCGCACACGACTGGCAAGCCCGGTCAGTTCATCTTTATAGGCTAATTCACGGATGCGTTTCTGGGCTTGATCGCGCTCCATAACGATTCCAGCAAGCCGGGCCGCGGATTTCAGATCCTCCAATTCCTCATCATTGGGCAGCGCAGGATGATTGTAATACATTCCAAAAGCGCCCAGCACCTTTCCCGAGGAATTTTTGATGGGCTCAGACCAGCAACTTCGCATGCCGTGTGGCAGTGCAAAACCTTTGATTTTTGCCCACTTGGGGTCGGTTTCAATATTCTCCACAAGTACCCGATGACCGGTATAGGTGGAAGTGCCGCATGACCCGACGTTGGGTCCGTATTCCAAGCCATGCACTGCGTCGCAATACTCCTTAGGCAGGCTCGGTGCTCCGCCATGCAGGAGTTTTCCATCCTCCAATTCAAGCATGGAACAGCGCATGCCGGGATGGCGTCCCTCATACATCAACGCTATCTGGTTATAAATCACCGGTGCTGGTTCCCCTGTTGCAATCAACTCCAGGATTTCAGCATTTTTTGCTAAGTATGATTCGGTTTTTTTGCGCTCCGTAATATCGACATGGGTCCCCACCAATTGTATCGCTTTACCGTCGGATGCACGATTGACGAGAAATGCGCGGGACAATACCACGACCTCATGACCATCCTTGTGTCGCATACGCATTTCAACTTCAAATGAATCTGCGTTTCCGGACAGATGATCATCAACCGTTTTTAAGACCCTCTCCTTATCATCCGGGTGAACCAGACTTGCCCATGTATCCAGATGATGTTCAAGCTCGTCCTCCTCAAAACCGAGCATGCTTTTCCATTGGCGAGAGTAATAGACCTCATCTGTCTCCAGATTCCAGTCCCACAAACCGTCATTTGCCCCTTTCAAGGCAAGAGTAAGGCGCTCTTCACTGAGAAATAGTTCATGTTCAGCAGTTAATTGACGCTTTAACTGACTGTTAATATTAGACATTATTTAATTTGACCCATCATGACAGACAAATTACCAATCCTATTATTTCTACATTCATATGCGACACTAGTACAAATCAATTTGTTCTGTAATAAGAACTGTAGGCTAATAGGCATCCAAAATTTAGGGGAGATCACTGTCATCTACAATGCCTTCTTGTGTCAGACAATTCAGAATGTCTGTACACTTCAACGAATCAGCAGCTATATTAGCGAAACTTCTTGTGATTCAATATTTTACCGGAAATCTTTTCATCACTATTATTATTCTACAACCAATCAGATAGGGATCCTTTTTCACATCACATAAGCCCGGCTGATCATACTCTGCAATGACCTAAACCCTGATGAAAACACTTGCCCTGTTAGCCTGCATATTGCTTGGAGCCTGCGGTTCCATTCCAAGGATACCCGTACATGGGGAGTTTTTCGGGGAGTCTGTTACAACCACTGTGGATTCTGAGATAGCGCGTTACTACCTTGAAAATTATCTTGCTGAAAATCATGACAACACGGAGTTGGCTAAAAAGATTTCTGCGCTTTATAGCCAAAATGGAGAATCCATTCCGTCGCGAGAAGAGCTGAAGATAATCTCTCATAAATATTCGGTCGATTTTGCAGCACTATTCCTAGCGGATCGTCTTTTGAGCAATAAATGCAATATAGAGATCAATCGGGCCTTCTCCCGCCACCTCAACACAGAGACGACAGTCAACGCAGACATCGCTTCATATAGAGTGCTGTTCGTACCAGGATGGGACTACGTGGAAACCGGGTATTTCACCGGATCGGATTTTGCCAGACCTCGCCAACTAGCCGATGAGTTCGGTCTTGAAAACTATTTTGTCAATATACCGCCTACCGGAGGCGTGGAAGAAAATGCAGCGGTACTGGCAGCGGATATCTCGAGGCATATCCTCTCCAAAAAAAAAATAATTCTGGTTGGTGCAAGTTCTGCCGGACCGGCGATTCATCTGGCGCTCAGTAATCGATTTTCCGAACAAAAGCAAGGCGACATCGTAGCCTGGCTCAATCTGGGAGGCATTCTTCAGGGCAGCCCGATTGTTGATCACTATCAAATGTGGTACCGGCACTGGTTATTGACTTTGGCCACTTGGCACAAAGGCTGGGACAAAGAGGCAATATTGAGCATGGGTACCAAACGAAGCAGAAAACGATATGCTCACCTACAAATAGATCCTGATATTTTAGTCATCAACTACCTAGGTATTCCCCTCTCCGGACAAATCAGTCGATACTCCGGCGAAAATTATCCAATACTGAGATCTGAAGGACCAAACGATGGTTTAACGCTTTTAACTGATGCAATCGCACCGAACAGCCAGACAATTGTTGCAATGGGCAGTGATCACTTTTTTGCTGAGGATCCAAGGATAGATCAAAAGACCGTGGCACTGATGAAGTTACTCATTACATATCTGGAGAAAGGCCTGGAACTAAAGTGCGGCGGTTTCGCATCGCACGAAGCACGATGAAAACCCTTAGGGCCTGTTAACACTAATCCAATACGCCCTGCTGGGGCTGTTTTCGTGCCCAGCAAGGCAGAATGAGCGTGGTGTAGTTATTCTACATGAGCGAATGATAACGCCGCTGGGGGCGAAAACAGCTCCAGCCCTTCGGGTTGCGCCCCGAAGGAAGTGCCCTTGGGGTGTGCCTGAAAAAGCGCCACTCGGCGTTGCTCGTCATTCATTTGGAATAACCAAACTTCTCTCCTCGCGCCCCGAAGGAAGTGCCCTTGGGGTGCGCCTTGATTGGCGCTTTTTCAGGCACAACAGGGTGCATTGGATTAGTGTTAACAGGCCCTAGTGCCTTTGCATTTGACAAGGGTGTTTACAACCCTAACTGTTCAGGGTGTTCTGAGTTTCATCGAGTAACGCTCTGAACTCATCCGGATTCAGCGAGTTTGGAGATTCAGACAGATTGGATGATATACCAGCTATATCTATGCCTACTAGAGAATCCTTACGTAGAGCGTCTAGCATCTTGAGCAGATCCAGATTGTACAGCAGGGAACGATCCCTGATGAGTATACGCTGATAGATTCGAATCATACGCTCGTCACTCTCAGTTACAGGGGGAGTATGTTCTGCAATCTTCTGAATGTAGTATTCGCAGTTTTTCTTTCTGGAAAGAGAAAAAGATTCTAAAGTGTTCACAATTTACTGCCTACTGTCTATTGAACCGCACATACCAGATTTAAGCAGTAATTATGCCATGCTATGAAAATCAGAAGGTTGGCTATGGTTGAATAAACGACTTGTAAACCATTTCGACGCTTTCAGAATTTCATTCCGAAATAGGATGCCCATTTGATAATTTAGTGTAGGAAAAATATTCCCAGTGACGATACCAAAACCAGGCCTTAAAAAAGGCCTGGCCGATATCGAACTGGATCACCAGCGAAGCACAACAAAGCGTGACATGCCTCCTTTCATTACCAGGAGCAAGACCTGACGCTGACTACGCCCTTCGTTGATCCGTTTCTCAAACTCCCCGGCATTTGTTACCGGATTACGATTGACCTGGGTAATTACCGTTCCTGCGTCAATCCCGGCCATTGCCGCAATTGAACCCGGTGAGACATTGGTAACAATCACACCTTGTGTGGTATTGGTGCCGAAGGATTCTGCAAGTTCTTTGTCCAGGGTCTGTACCGTAAGTCCCAGTTCCTCTGTGGTCTTTGTGTTCGAACCGGCTACTGATTGCTCGCTCAGCTCACCCACTGTCACCTCAATGGCTTTGGGTTTACCGTTTCGTATGATCTCCAAACCGACCTTACTGCCAGGTGAGGTCAATGATATCCGGTTGCGAAAATCACCTACATTGCCAACATTCTTTCCATCAAGTTTGAAGATCAAATCACCCTGTTTGAGCCCGGCTCGATCCGCAGGCGAATTTTCAGAAACCTCTGCCACAAGAATTCCCTTTTGATACTTCGTACCAAAGGATTCGGCCAATTCGGGTGTCAGAGGCTGGATCATGATGCCCAGAAAACCACGCGTAACCTCCCCTTTGTCGAGAAGCTGATTGGCAATGCCCTTGGCCATGTTGATGGGTATGGCGAATCCCACGCCCATATAGCCCCCGCTACGGCTGAAAATCGCCGTGTTGATGCCGACGACTTCTCCATCCAGGTTCACCAGGGGTCCACCCGAGTTGCCGGGATTGATGGCAGCATCGGTCTGAATGAAATCCTCGTAATCGCTGATACCAAGACTTGTACGCCCTTTTGCACTGACGATCCCGGCAGTCATGGTATGGCTGAGGCCGAATGGGTTGCCGAATGCCAACACCCATTCTCCAACATCAAGTTTGTTGGAATCGCCTAGCGAGAGTGCCGGCAAGTCATCGGCGACTATCTCCAGGACTGCGATATCAGATTTCGGATCACTGCCCTTGATCTCTGCGGAAAACTCATGACCGTTCTTGAATTTTACGGTTATCCTGTCCGCTCCCTCAACGACATGATTGTTGGTCATGACATAGGCCTTGTTCGAAAACAGCCCTTTGTCGTGGGAAAATACAAACCCCGATCCCTGCCCCACCGAACGATGTCTGCGCGGTTTCTGTTGCTGCCTCGGCGCACCGGGAAATCGCGGGCCGAAGAAACGCCGGAACAGATCATCGCCAAACGGGGAATATTCATTGTTTGGCGCACGCTCCCTGACGGTCTCGACCTGAATGTAAACGACGGATGGAGAGACTTTTTGCGCCACGTATGCAAAGGCCTTACCGGTTTGGCGCAGGTTCTCTATGCCTCCCTGCTGAGCACTCAGGTTCATCGACAGCAAACAGAAGAGAATAAGTATTATTGTGGATAGATACCGCTTCATGACGATCTCCTACCGGTTCAGTGTTTACTCTACATTCAATGCAACCAGACTGATTCTCAATTATTATAATAACCGGATAAATCAGCCTTTCCAGACTGAGTCAGTCTTTATAATACCTCATACCCGCTACTGATCACTAAAACGATCTAATTGACCCTGTGATTCTTGATAAGTTCACAGCTGTAAGCGACATTCACAGAGGCCATTTAAAAAGCCCCGGACTGAAACAGTCCGGGGCAGGCTTTCGCAATGAAAAGTAGAGGGGTTACTTATCCGTTGCGAATCTCAATTTTACGGGGCTGGTACTGTTCACGTTTCGGAATCCGTAACGACAATACGCCATCTTTAAAGTTTGCTTCAGTCTTGTCCCCATCCAACTCACTGCTCAAAGAGAAGCTGCGCTGGTAGCGGGTTGCGCGCACGTCCGCATACCGGGCCTGCATCGCCTCAGGCATATCGATCTCCGCCTTGCCGTCTATGGACAGGGTCTCGTTGTCTACCTGAATATCCAACCCCTCTTTCGTTACGCCGGGCAGATCCGCCCTGAGGGTGATGCCTGTCTCATCTTCAAGGATATCCACATTGGGTCGAATACTGCGTTGCGGTAATTCACGCCGCTGTTGCGGTTGAAGATCGTGTTTGGTTATCTCTTTACTGGTACTCATTACCTCTACCTCCCGCCAATTACTGAACGGTAATCTGTCGTGGTTTGGAAGACTCTCGACGTTGGATGACAATATGCAGAACACCATTGTCATAGCGGGCTTCTATCTTGTCCGCGTCCACATCATCGGGCAGTGTGACTACCTTATGAAAGGCACCGTCATATCGCTCTTTTCGAAAATAGTTCCGTTCGTCATCCCGCTCAACGTGTCGCTCGCCTTTGATGGACAAACGGTTATCATTGATTGAGATATCCAACTCCTCAGGATTCACGCCGGCCGCAAACAGATAGAGATCAACCTGTTCCGGCGTTACGCCGACGTTGATTGGCGGATAATTATCTTTGGCAACGGATCGCATCGTATTCGGCCAGAACCCTGCACCGAAAAGCTGATCCATCTCCTGTTCCAGACGCCTGAATTCATTGAACAGGCCTGAATCGAAGCCGTGTATTCTTGGCAACATTAGACTCATCTCCTTGCACTGAAATGCAATAAATCGTTACGTTGCCTATTAGATAGGGATGGCCGATTCTTTTTTCAAGCCTGCCGTTGACTGGAACAAACCAGTTGGGTCACTCGACGGTAATCGTGATCTTCTCCGATATCAGGGGCGGATCATGGGGTTCATGGGTTTCGTCACCCAATAAGAGCTGCAGGGTGTGCTTACCGGGCGACAGATCCAATAGGGCCTCCGTCTCTCCCCGGTCAAAGTGGATATGATGGTCATCCCTTGGAATCGGCTGGTCCAGATCGGGCAGCTGTTTCAGGTCAAGCAACAGATGGTGATGACCTGCCGTGTGACGGCGTTTATCCTTTGTACCGGCGGGAGTGATACCGAATTTTTCTATACCGAACTTCACCTTCAAGGGAGTGCTCACCACAGCCCCATCGGTTAAACCGATAAAAAACACCCGCGCATCCTCGGGTGGTGTATGGGCAGTGACTGAAACAGCGAAGACACTTAGACAAAGTATGAAGATGATCCTTACAAGCGTTATGTGCATAGCCTGCTCCATTAACCGTTTACTCAGTAGCGGGAATAGACTTCAGTCTTACCCTTTTCATCAAAGATAAGGACATCATAATTATCCCTCCTTGGGCCTTCCATGCCGGGCGAGCCCATCGGCATACCGGGGACACTGATCCCCTTGACCGCCGGTTTCTCTCTCAATAGACGCACGATCTCTTTGGCCGGCACATGACCCTCGACGACATAGTCACCCACCACGGCGGTATGACAGGATTGAAGCCCTTGCGGGACATTAAGTGTACGCTTCACCAACTGCATATCTCTTCTGTCATGCGTTTGCACGGAAAAGCCATTCTGTTGCAGATGTTTTACCCAATCGTTGCAACATCCGCAGGTCGGGCTTTTGTAGACGATGACATCGGCTGCGAATGAGTGAGTTGATAGCGTCAGAGCCGCCAACAGAAGAAGGAGTGATTTGAAGGAATGGCATATTTTACCTGCACGATATCCATTCCGATACGATTTACTGGTCTCTAGTCTTGTCATAATTGACCTCGTTAAGCAATTCTCAGTGGTGTCACCCTTTTTTCTGTAGCGGTAACATTGTCCCGGTCTGTTGATCCCGCTCATACCAGATCGCATAGATCTCATGGGACCAGTGGGACTGCACCCAGGCCAGTATGTCGTCGATCTGCTGCGGCTTCAGCTTCTCACCAAATCCCGGCATGGTACCGCCCAGGGGTATGCCGCCGAAGTTCACTGTCCTTCTTAAGACTGAAAGCGGATGGTGCCAGGTATGTGCCGTACCGTTGAGCGGAGGCGGTGGATAGTTACCTTTTTCATCCAGCTGTTGCCAATTGGTTGTGCCGGAGGCATCGGGTTTATGACACTCCGCGCAAAACTGTTGGTAGAGCTTGCCTCCTTTGACAACCTGTTGACTGTTGTACCAGCGCTCGGCAGGCATCGCTCGGGGTTGAGATTGTACAACAGCCTGGCCGGATGATTCGCTCTGCGGTTTATCGCAGGCGGAAACAATAAGGCTGATGGGTATGAGCCATAGTAATATCTGTATACTTTTCATGGTAAAGACCTCTCAGTACCAGGCACGCACACCGACCAGCCACTGCAGATCGCTGATGTCCTCGCCCTCCTCCCTGGCGAAATCTGCCGTGTCGCCGAAGCGCTTCGACCAGTTGACGCCTATATAGGGCGCGAATTCTCTTTTTACTTCATAGCGTAGCCGAAGGCCCAAAGAGAGATCGGAAAGCCCCGAACCGATACCCACCTCTTCATCATCCTTTGTATGGAGATTGATCTCGATTTCCGGTGTCAGCACCAGCCTTTGGGTAAACAGGTATTCGTACTCGGCATCCAAACGTACGCCAATCTGTCCCGACTCGCCGGCAAACAGCGACGCATCCACTTCAAACAGGTAGGGAGCCAATCCCTTCAAGCCAATGGCCAGCCAATCTCTTTCGGGATCCGGTATTAAATCTCTTCGCCAACCTACCTGAACATCCCAGAAGGGAAAGATGGCCCGGCTGTAGAGAAGCTGTATTTCAGCCTCCTCGGTCTCTCCGCCGGGTCTTTCCAGCTCTGTCTTAAACCAGAACTTATTCAAGTCATAGCCGACCCAGGCCTCAGCGTCCAGTACCAGGGGATTCGCTTCATCACTCTCACGTATCTCCAACTTTTCGATCATCACTTTATAGATCAAAGGATCATCGTTCATACCTCCCGCCAACAGTGAAGCGGGTAGCAATATACCTGAAAAGAACGTCACTCTTATATTCATTGCATAGCCCCCACTCAACTCACGATAACAGTGCGAAACATGCCAAGCATGTGATAAAGCAGATGGCAGTGGTAAGCCCATCCACCTTCGGCATCCACGCTGACCCGATAACTGATGCGAGATCCCGGCTGGACGATTACTGTGTGTTTACGAGGCAGGTAATTGTTGTCTCCACTCTCCAGATCACTCCACATGCCATGCAGATGCATTGGATGATTCATCATCGTGTCGTTGACAAAGTTGATACGAAGTCGTTCCCCCAGTTTCCATCGCAACGGCTCAGCGTCAGCATGTTTGACACCGTTGATCGACCACATATAGCGACCCATATTCCCGGTCAGGTGGAGCTCTATCTCCCGGTCCGGATCAGGATGCTCCCTGGTCGTGTGTAGGCTGCGCAAATCGGCATAAGTCAATACCCGGCGGCCGTTGTTCCGCAGGCCGACACCGGGATCATCCAGCCGATATTGGGGATCCTCCGATAACATATCCACATGGGGCCCATATTCCGTCGCCGCATGATTGACGGGGCCAGCGCTGAAGTCGGACGAATTGGGCTCCATCTTCTTGATGCGGTCTGTCATTGTATGTCGGCTATGATCCATGGCACCTGACATATTGTGTTGACTGTGATCCATAGTGGCTGGCATGTTGGGCTGACTATGCCCCGCATCAGGCATGCCATGATCCATATGATGATGCATACTCATACCCATATCGCCGTGCTCCAGGCTGGCCACCTTATCCAGCGAAGGGATGTGTGCGGTCATTGACAAGTGGGGTGTAAGCGTCCCCCGGGCATAACCGCTGCGTGCGATATCCTGGGCAAAGATTGTATAGGCGGCGTTATCGGCCGGTTCCACCAATACATCGTAGGTTTCTGCTACACCGAGGCGGATTTCGTCAACCGTAACCGGTTCAACATTCTGACCGTCTGCTGCGATCACGGTCATTTTCAATCCCGGTATGCGCAGATCAAAAAAGGTCATTGCCGATGCATTGATGAACCTGAGACGGATCTTCTCCTTGGGTTTGAACAATCCGATCCACCCATCCGCCGGATTTTTCCCGTTCATCAGGTAGGTATAGGTAAAGCCTGTGACATCGGAGAGATCCCGCTGGCTCATACGCATCTCACCCCACATCCTGCGCTCGTTCCAGGTAGCGCTCAAACCCTTTTGCTCCAGGTCACGCATCAGATCCCCGTGGGTGCGCTCGTTGTTATTGTAGTAGTGGCTCAACTTTTTCAGCTTCGCATAAACATCGTTGGGATCCTCGTCCGTCCAGTCCGACAGTACTACCACATAATCCCGGTCATAGGTGTAGGGCCCAGGTTCTTTCGGATCGACAATGATTGCGCCATAAAGACCGGTCTGTTCCTGAAAACCGGAGTGACTGTGATACCAATAGGTACCGCTCTGTTTGATGTCAAACCGATAGCTGAATGTCTCACCGGGAGGAATGCCATTGAAACCGGTTGAGATACCGGGCACCCCATCCATGGCGCTCGGCAGGATAATCCCGTGCCAATGGATGGAACTGGTTTCCGGCAGCAGATTGGTGACATTCAAGGTGACCTGATCGCCTTCCCGCCAACGCAACACCGGTGCCGGCACGCTACCGTTCACTGTCGTGGCGACATGTGCACTGCCGGTAAAGTTCACCGCAGTTTGAGAAATGGTCAGGTTAAACACCCTTCCCTGCAGTGTCGTGCCATCCGGTTCACTCCCTCTACCCGCCAACAAACCGAATGGCTGCAATCCCAGGGCCGCACCACCCAAAGAGAGGCCGGTGACAAACCTGCGACGATGTAAATTGACACCCTCATTCAATAACCTGTCAAAATTTCTTCTCATTGTGACTAATTCCTCTGCAATTCAACAACACGCAGGCGTTGTTTTGCATAAACAATCTTCGATGCTTTTCGTTAAGACACTGCGAAACCAGTGTCAGAATGCAGCGGAATCAGAGACGCGGCGGCCTGAAGGGCGGAGAATCAGTTTGCTGAAGTAATGACTGATCGATGAATATCGCTTGAGCTGCACTTGCAGTAACTGAGAGGTCGATCAATTGTGAAGGGACAAGATAGGCTGTCGATATGCAATGGCTGACGGAACAGGCATCACTGCTGCAACAGCCGCCATCGCTCAATTGCTCAGGATGGCAAGTGTCATCGGACATGTTTTCGACAACAGCTCCGGCAGCGTGTGTGTCGTGAGCCATTCCTTCATGAGACGATCCGTCATCGCTTACCTGGAGTGGCCCCGCCATAACGCCCCGGAAGGGGATCAGGTTCAGTGACAGAACCAGTAACACCAATACTGTTTTTCGAGTGAACGCACGCATACCGGGCAGGGACGCTGATGTCTCTTGTCAGTTGAAGTTATCAGTTCGAAATAGTGTTGACTGAAAAGTTCCATTAACCAGAGACCAGATGAAAATTGTTAGATATAACCCCAAATTAATTCCGGTTTTATTAATACTAGAGAGTTAGTTGGTATGGGCACGGATGAGCAGCTTGACGACCAATTGACCAATACAAAGACTTGACTTGACCGACCGGTCTAATATACTGTGTGATCATGAGTATCGCCCCCGACACCAAAGAGCGTATCCTGGCCACAGCCCGTGACCTGTTTCACGGCCGCAGCTATGCGGATGTGGGCATCAAGGAGATCTGCACCCTGGCCAAGGTACAGAAAGGAAGCTTCTACCACTTCTTCCCCTCCAAGCGAGACCTGGCGATGGCGGTCATCGACAGCATGGCTGACGACTGGGCACACGGCTTCGTCGCCGAGGCTTTTGACGAGGCACTTCCACCTCTCGAACGACTCGATTACATGGTGGATGCAGTCTACTTCTGGCAGAAAGCGGCAAAGAACTTGGAAGGCCGCATGCCCGGCTGCCTGTTTGGCAACCTGGCTCTTGAGATCAGCACCCGCGACGAGGTGATCAGAGCCAGGCTTAATGCCGTCTTCAACAAGGCCAGCGCCCGTTTTCACCAGGCCCTTGAGGAAGCGGTTGAGAATGGCGAGATCCCACACCTGGACACGGAGGCCACGGCAACCGCCATGTTGGCCTACCTGGAAGGTGTGATTCTTCTCGCCAAGACACGCAACGATCCGGATGTGGTGAGATCACTGGGACCGGCTATCAAAAGCATACGGATCGAGCACAGGCAAACTAACTGATATTATTTTATGTATGACTTGACCGACCGGTCATCTTGTACTTTAACGTCCACTTGTTGTAAAGGAGCAATGCCATGAGTGAGAACATACACACCCTCGATGCAAGAGGCCTTAACTGTCCCCTGCCGATCCTGAAGACAAAAAAGGCGATCGCCACACTTGCCGCGGGAGATATTCTTGAAGTCACTGCAACCGACCCCGGCTCAGTAAAGGATCTGGACTCATTTTGCAGCCAGACCGGTCACCAGATGGTCTCCAGTGAACAGCTCGAGAATGGTTTCTTTTTCAGAATCCGCAAGGTCTGAAATTCCTGATGGGAGGCTAGCATGAGTAACACAGCATCACTGATCGATATCACTACCAAAGACCTGAACAGCTGGTTTGATCAGCGTTTCGAGGAGAAGATGGCGGAACGGGAAGCGGCGCATATCCCCTCGATGACAATCATCGCCACCAAGGGAACCCTCGATATGGCCTACCCACCCTTCATCCTCGCCTCAACGGCGGCTGCGCTGGGTTGGGATGTCTCCATCTTTTTCACCTTTTACGGTTTGAACCTGCTGAAGCAGGATCTGGATCTCAAGGTGACACCCCTCGGCAATCCGGCCATGCCGATGAAACTGCCCGAGGGTCCCAACTGGATCAAGGGCAAGCCACTGCCCATGCCGACCTCGGTCATGACGCTAATGCCGGGATTTGAGTCGATGGCGACAGGCCTGATGAAAAAGACCATGGACAATAAAGGTATTGCCAGCATAGAACAGCTGCGTGAAATGTGCATCGAGGCCGAGGTCAAGTTGGTTGCCTGCCAGATGACCGTGGATCTCTTCGATTACGGTAAGGATGATTTCATCAGCGAAATCGAAGAGTGGGTCGGTGCCGCCAGCTTTCTGCCTCGGGCAATGAAGGCTGACGTCAATCTTTTCATATAAGAAGCATGGAATGCCCCCTGTCCGGGGGGCACGTGCTGCACACAAATCATCGTAGGCAGCCTTCAGGCCGGTGCGGACTTGTACAAGTCTCACTGAACAAGGGGTATGCCCCAATCGTCATACGGAAGCCAGACGGATATCACCCCTCAAATCGTTAGGTCCTGTTTCCTGATAATTGTGTGCATCTAAAACCACCTGCTCTAAACGATCGTCACGTTCACTTGATCTTCGATCAACAATACCGCACTACCTTGCGTATTGAGGTATTCCGCAAATACATGACCATTCTGAGTATGGGAGTTCCCTGTTTCATGCCAATCGCTGGATAGTTCAACACTGTCAGAAGTATCACCCAAGATTTTAAGCAGATTGTCTTCATCCGTCATATCCACGACATCCGCGGAACTCAGGTTTGTAATGGCATGATCACCTGATGTGAGATCGATCTGTTCCATATTTCTGATTGTATTGACATTGCTGAAGTCAAGATTATCGTTACCGGGCACCAGCAGGGTGTCGTTACCATCGCCACCATCGATCAGCGCACTTGTGGCGTCAAACAGAATTTGATCATCCGGATCCACCACAGGACCGCCATTCGCCGGCAGAATGGTGAGATGCACATCTTCAGCCCGTGTAGCCTGGCCGCCATTCGATGTTTCCGTTGCAGTTGCCCGGTATTCCAGCGTCAGCTCCCCATTGAATCCCGTGGGCGGAGTAAGCTGCAGATTGTCCAGATTCCAGCTGGTGACATCAACGGTCGACATGCCAGGTGTTGCAGGAAAGGAATGTACGCCATCGGTCAGTATGGAATCGGCAGGAATACCACTGATAGAAAAGGAGAGCGTTTCCGAACCGTCCATGTCTATGAGAGACCCCGTCAGCTCGGGTAAATTAATCGGCTGGTTCTCGTAGCCCGTATTCTGCTGCAGATTGAGCGAAATATTATCCAGTAACCCACCGATACTGTTTGTATCGACTGCACGAAACTCAAGGCGCGCATCGCCGGTTGCGGAAGCCAACAGATTGAAGTTGAATGATTGCAGCGCAGCGACCCGGGTATCGAGCGTTGCAATAAGACTCCCTTCCCAAAACAGCTCGATAGCCGAGTGCGTGAATGCACCCGCGCGCGCAGCATAGTCAAAGTTGAGCGTGTAGACCTGCCCTTCATTTACGGCCAGATCAGTGAAGAAGTTGCTTGTATCACCCCGTCTATGCTCCAGTTCGATAACCTGGTTATCACGCACACCATTGCGTAAGTAAACAAATTCCCTGCCCACTTCAATAAGACCACCGCTATTCGCGGTATCCCATATACCGCCAGCAACAGAAGCGTGATCCACAGCTCCCCAATTCCTGGAACCGAGATTTACCGACTCGAAGTCAGCCGTATTCGAAAACGAGTCCGAGGTGACAATCAAATTGGGTGTATCGGCTACGGCAATAGTCTCCAAAGTCAACGTCGCACTGGCTGTACCCCCGGAACCATCGGCGATTGTATAGTTCACCGGTGGCGCTATACCGCTGTAATGGATTGTCGGACTGAAACTGTAACTGCCGTCAGTGTTGATCTGTAATGAGCCAACACCTGCAAGTATTGCGGTATCTCCGGCGGTATACGTCACGCCACCCACCTCAAACTGGGTGAGATTAAAACTCTCACCATCCGGATCCGTGTCATTGCTCAACAAACCGCTTAGTGCATCTACTGCAATAGGGGTATCTTCATATGTAGTGGCGCTGTCATCCGTGGCCACAGGGGGGCTAGTGTAGTCAATTGTGACGGTAGCGGAGTTCGACGTATTGCCATCATTATCGTCAACCGTATAGCTGATCGGGTTTGGATCGCCGCGAAAGCCCGATTCCGGTGTGAAGGTGATCGCGCCGGTGCTCGCACTCACTGTCCAGGTACCTTCGCCTGGGACCTGGAGTGAATCGCCCGGATTGGCTGTGCCCACGATCTGTACGCTGGAAGGATCCAAGCTGCCGTCCGGATCGCTGTCATTGATCAGCACATCGACGGTGACCGGTATATTTATCGTGTTACCGTTGCTGGCATCGTTTCCGGCTACGGGTTCATCACCATAGGAAACCGTGACTGTTGCCTGATTAGAGGGATTGCCCTCATTATCTGACACGATGTAATCAATCGGTGTCGGATCGTTATTAAAGCCTGATTCCGGTGTGAACATGATTGCACCGGTAGTCGGATTCACAGTCCAGGTACCTTCGCCTGGGACCGCTAGTGGATCGCCCGGATTGGCGCTGCCTACGATCTGTACGCTGGACGGATCTAAGTTGCCGTCTGGGTCGCTGTCGTTGGAGAGGACATCCACAATGATCGGTGCACCTAGTACTGGGCTCGCTCCAGAATCATCTGCCGCTGTCGGTGACTCTGCAACGCCTCCCACATTGATGGTAACCCTAGCCGTATCCGAGCCCGTCACGCCATCGGTGATTGTGTATGTAAATGCATCTATTCCGAAAAAGTTCGGGTCTGGGGTGTATTCGAATGTACCGTTCGACAGCTGCGTTACCGTTCCATTGGCCGGCTGAGTGAAGCCTGTCACGGTCAACGGATCGGCATCCGGATCGCTGTCGTTGCCCAGGACATAAACCATCACCGGTATATCCTCACTGGTGCTGACACTGTCATTCAATGCAGTCGGTGGACTGTTCTCATTCACACCGTTGATAATCACCGTTACAGACGAAGATGTACCATCGACACCCGTAACCGTGAATATCTCAGTGATACGCTCCCCGGCATCCAAAGCCTGTACCGCCGGGTCACTGTTGTTAAGGTTGTATTGCCAGTTGCCGTTGCCATCGATCGAAAAAGTGCCATGCGCGCCTGCAACATTGTTCTGTGGGTTAAAGGCTTCATCTTGCGGACCATCCACATCGCTTATCGCCAGTTGTCCGGATGTGGACAGTATGGTGTCTTCTGTCACGCTACCCGATCCCGCCGTGATCAGCGATGGATCCTGCACCGGGGTGATGATGATATAAACGGTAGATATGGCAGTACCACCGTTGCCATCGTCCACCAGCACTTCGAATGAGTCGTTACCGTTATAGTCCTGGTCGGGAGTATAGGTATAGCTGCCGTCAGGATTGACCACCGCGGTCCCGTGCGATGGATCGCTGTTCTGTGTATAAGCCAGTGCGTCACCGTCCACATCGGTGGCCATCACAATCCCGGAAACGGATGTATCTTCGGGAATGGTATGTTCGTAATTTCCGGCACCCACTGAGTTGGGATCAGGCATGGTGGTGCCATCAGGTTCGACACTAATGGTGCTGGCGACTGGCGCATCGTTGACTGGATCTATTACCACTGTGACCGTAGCGGTATCCAAACCGCCAGCTCCGTCACTGATAGTGTAGATGAAGCTGTCACTGCCATTGTAGTTGGGATTTGGTGTATATACCGGGTTTCCGGTCTCAGCATCGATACTGACACTACCGTGTTCACCCTGGGTCACTTCCACCACGCTGATCGGATCACCACTCGGGTCCCTGTCGTTTCCGAGCACCGAGATGGTGATCGGCGTATCTTCATCGATGACCGCTTCATCGTCTTCGGCGATTGGCGGTGCGTTTAAGGAAGTGTGATCTTCGCCGTCGCTGATGCTTAACGTCAATCCCTCAGTCTCGAATCCGCTCTCAGGTGTTGTTTGGGCGCCTGTCCGTTCCACAGTGACGAAGCTTGTTCCTTCGTTACCTGCAGCAGCTGCGCCAGGCCCTGCTGCCGGTGCTTCCTGTATTGCGGTCGGATCTTCGCCCAACAGAATTGCCTGTTGAATGGCATCGATTGATGCAGCATATTCCGATCCGTCCTCTGGAGTGACGGTCTCATAGACATCGGCATCGAGCCGGCCCTGCGAATTACGTCCTAATGTCAGGTTGCCCCCATCATTGAAGACAATCTCGATACTGCTCAAGCCTCCTGTTTCGATAAGGTCATCGGCAAATACCAGATCACCTACCTGAAGGGTGCGCACGACGCCATCACTTCCGGTCGCCTTAACCTCGCCGATCACCTGGCGTACGAAACCAATTTCCTTTCCACTTGCCGATGCAGTATTAGTAGCCATATATCCCTCTACAGAAAAACTGAATTCTATTTTCAGGCAACTACGAGAAATCGCCTATTGGATTAGAGGAATTATTAAAGGGATGCTGTAAAACTGCTATTGTACCTTGGTACAATATCCGTATCTATTTGTTTTTATTAAATATTTATTTACTATAAGCAGTATTAAAATATGCGGCACCAAAGAATAGGCGCTACACCCAGTTCATCGTAATGAAGTGTTCGCGGAGTGGATACGATAATGTCTCTCCGTGCAAGGCGCCCGTCTGCCCTGTATGGGCAGTTGGCTGACACCAATCTTTGCACATAAAGACATGGAGTGCCCTCTATCGAGGGACATCATCGCAAGGCCGGTACCAGCTGAGTGAGATCGAGGGTCATTCCAAGGTCCCAGTCCACATTTCCCGTTGCCGCAGAATGGGATGCGCCACCACGGACACTCAGCCCGCTTCCTCCAATATTGCGCATCCGAACTCCCGCACCTCGACCACGCCCCCTCATCTGGATTGTCAAACCCCGTACACCTGGTACAGGCATATCCCGTCCGTTGACAAAATCGAGTACAATATCCCTCGTTTGTGGATTGACAAGCAGTGCGGTAAGGGATGTGCCCGCCACGGTGGCTGCTGCGGTCACCATCATGATCTGGTCACCGACACTACCTTGGTTCCATTCTCTTCTCAGTCTTCTCTGGCTATCGTGCAAGAGTCGGTTGGCAGCCTGCTGCACTGCCGGGAGTAACCATACCGCACGCATGACATCACCCACCTGCCCAGGTCTGGGCGCTGCCGGTCCCGGTGCCGGTTGTCTTGGGGCGGGTGTTGTAGCGGGTGGCTGCAACAGCATGAAGTTAAGCAGATTACGATCGAAGCTGCGCCAATTGGGTTGAAGAAACAGGCGTTGGATACGTGGCGGGAGGCTGCCTGCCCTCATTTGCGCCATCTGCGCTTCGATTTCGGGATCGAGCCGCAATTGATAATTACCCAGATTGAATCGCGATCCTCTTGCACCCAGTGTGTAATCACCCATCTTTTCGCCTCCTTATAGTGTTATATGCAGTAATTCTGGGTGTTGGTGCGGGATAGCGATAGATAAGCGTTGCACACACGGGGTGTGAAAAAATACCACACTCCCGGTATGCTCCTTGATATGACGGTATCTGTTAAATTGCGTTATTCAGTACTTTGAAAAGAGTAAGGAGTCCAGCGATGTCGAAGGGTCTGATCACAGCAGCCTATCTGTTATCAGTCTATGCCGTATTTCCCCTATATGCCGCTACACCCGTGGCATCTGATATGCGTCTGCTATCCAATATACGTCAGCTGACCTTTGAAGGCCGGCGGGCCGGTGAGGGATATTTCAGCGCCGATGGCAGTCGTATGATTTTTCAATCGGAGCGTGACGATGCCAATCCGTTTTACCAGATCTACCTGATGGACCTGGAGAGCGGCGATGTGGAACGCATATCCCCAGGTTACGGCAAAACCACTTGCGCCTGGATACACCCTTCCAATGATAAGGTGCTATATGCATCCACTCATGACGATCCCGATGCCCACAGCAAGATGCAGCAGGAACTGGATTTCAGAGCCTCCGGCCAACAGCGACGCTACAGTTGGGACTATGATCGGAATTTCGATATCTACGAACAGGAAGTCACCACGGGTAAACGCAAAAATCTGACGCGCACCGTTGGCTATGATGCGGAGGCCGCCTATTCTCCCGACGGCCGGCAGATTGTCTTTGCCTCCAACAGGCAAGCATATGCGGGTGAGATGAGTGAGACGGAAAAGAAGCTCTTCGAACACGACAAATCGTTCATGATGGATCTCTATCTGATGAACGCCGACGGTTCTGATGTACGCCAATTGACCGATTCCCCGGGTTATGACGGCGGTCCCTTTTTCAGCTTCGACGGCAGCAAAATCACCTGGCGCCGCTTCTCCAAGGATGGCAGCCAGGCTGAAATATTCACCATGGATCTTGCCAGTGGTGAAGAACGGCAGCTCACCCATACAGGCGTCATGTCCTGGGCACCCTTCTTTCATCCCAGCGGCGACTACCTGATCTTTGCCTCCAACCAGGAGGGTTTTGCCAATTTCGAACTCTATTTAGTGGATGCACAAGGTAATCACAAGCCGGTCCGCGTCACTCATAGCATGGGTTTTGACGGACTACCTGTATTCTCGCCGGATGGTGATCGACTCTCATGGACATCGAAACGCGGAACCGATAAAACCAGTCAGATCTTTCTTGCCGATTGGAACGATCAAGAAGCCCGCCGCCTGTTAGGCCTTGATGATCAGGGTGGTTATGAGAAACATGGGGTATCCTCCGCCAACCTGACGACGACATCCGATGCCATCAGCAGCCATGATCTGCGCCAACATGTCATGCAACTCAGCAGTGACGAGATGCAAGGCAGACTCACCGGGAGTGAAGGTGAGTTACGCGCAACAGATTATGTCGCTTCAGCATTCCGCCAATTGGGGCTTGAACCGGCAGGCGATGATGGGTTCTTTCAATCCTTCTCATTTACCGCGGGCGCTGCCTTGGGTGATGGCAACAGCCTTGAATATTCCGGCCTCAACGACACCCGAGCGATCCGGCTGCATCAGGATTGGCTCCCTTTGGCAATAAGCCGTAGTGGGCAAATCGTAAAATCGGACATCGTCTTTGCGGGTTATGGCATTGACGCACCAGGGCTGGATGAAGTACCTGACTACGACTCATATGGTGATCTGGAGGTAGAAGGCAAGTGGGTTATGGTATTTCGATATCAACCGGAGTCGGTACCCGCGGATTGGAGGCGTCATCTGCTTCACTATTCCGACTTGGCCTACAAAGCCTCTGTCGCCAAACGACGAGGCGCGCTGGGACTGATTGTGGTAACCGGCCCTGAGGCCGAAGCAAAACAACAATTGGTGGATCTCGAGATGGATGCAAAGAGCGCAAGCAGCTCCCTTGCAGCCATCTCGGTCAGCGATGAGTTGGCATCACAAATCCTGGCTGTTGCCGATAGGGACCTGGCAGAACTGCAGCGTGAACTCGACAAAGGGGAATCGGTTGAAGGTTTCAACATACCCGGTATCGCCCTTTCCGCCAATCTTGCGATCATCCGGGAAAAAAGTCGGGGACGTAACGTGATTGCCAGACTGACTGCTGATGCACCCTCACAAAAAGCACCGGTAATTCTGGGGGCCCACCTGGATCATCTAGGGCATGGTGAGGTATCGGGTTCCCTCGCAAGGGAGGATGAGCGAGGTAAGATCCACTATGGTGCGGATGACAATGCATCCGGCGTGGCCGCCCTGCTGGAGAGTGCCCAATATCTCGCAGGCTTGAAAAAGTCAGGCAAACTGGGAAGTCAACGCGACATTCTGTTTTCGGCCTGGTCGGGTGAAGAGCTTGGTACCCTCGGATCGGCCCACTTCGTCGACCAACTGTCTGATGGCGATATGTTGAGCGGCAAGGTCAGCGCCTATATCAATATGGATATGATTGGTCACCTGCGGGAGAAACTCTATCTGCAAGGAACCGGCTCGAGCAATACCTGGTCCCGCGAGATAGAACGGAGGAATGTGCCGGTGGGCCTTGCCATTGCGACCAAAGCAGACCCCTACCTACCGACGGATTCGACGCCGTTCTATATGAAAGGCGTCCCAATACTGAATGCCTTTACAGGCGCTCATGAGGATTACTCGACCCCGAGGGATAAACCCGACCAGCTCAACTACGAAGGCATGCAAAGGGTTGCACAATTAATGACGGGTATCACCCGATCCCTGGCGCGATCAGAAACAGAACCCGACTATCTGGAAGTCACGCGAAAGGATAGCGGCCTGTCACGAAAACACCTACGCGCCTATCTGGGCACCATACCCGCATATGGCCAGGACGAAGCAATCAAAGGGGTCAAGCTGCAGGGTGCGGTGAAAAATGCACCGGCCGAAAAGGCAGGCATCCAAAACGGCGATATCCTGGTGGGACTTGCCGGTATAAAGATTGAGACGATTCATGATTTCATGAATGCACTAGCCGGATTGAAGGCAGGCAAAGAGACAGAGATGAGCGTGATAAGAGATGGGGAATCTGTAACGCTTCGTGTTGTACCATCATCTAGAGAATGATTTTTTTCGAACAGTCAACAACAGAAATCCACACCACATGAACCCTTAATCTAGCAGATTGCGGTAGGTGCTGGTCACCTCCCTTTTTGCCAGCATAAATATAAACAGTCTTGATTCTTGTTTACGGTTATTCGAGTTTGACCGATTGAGCGAATCGTTTACCCAGAATCTACTATACAAGGCTACTTGCTACTCTTCTGCTTTTTTTTGTCCTTGCTCTTTTTGCTATCTTTTTTATCTTTTTTGCTTTTCTTTGACTTCTTTTCTTTTACGGCCTTGGTTTTTTTCTTTTGCTTTTCAGTGGCCATCGTCTTTTTCCCGGACTTTGTCCTGCAATACGCACCCACCTTGGTTCCGGTCTTGGTTTTATAGCTGTTGACCCATGTACAATTACCACTTGTATTGCAACTCGACTTGCTCAGTCCCTTACACTGTTTTGCGGCATGTGCAGCCGGGTGGAATATCAACAGTGAAATGACCACGATATTCAGGATGGTCTTCTTGATGAAATAGGACATGCTATTCCTCACAGGATAATAAGTACTGGTGCATTTTAATTACAGTCTTAGTATATCCGTGAACAATGGATATTCGCATCCGCCCAACCCGAATTGACAATTGTTTTAAATTATCAAGAAATTGACAACCCGTTGGAAACAATCAATAAACACAGACCGAAATCAACACAATTTTATAATTATTTAACCTTAACTGCAGCGTCCATGCCGCAGTTGTTCTACCAACCAACAGAACTCATACTCACATTATTATACGCAGAATTAACTATCCCTGGCTTCATGCCCGACTATCATCTCCACTAAATTACCAAAAGGCTTTTCCCCGGTTGTCAATGCCAGGTAGAGGTGGATCGGTATAAAGCAAAGTACCGCAAATGCGCCAATGGTATGCACTACGGCAACCAGGCCAAGGGGCACCCCCTGTAATCCGATAGAAGGCCAGTATTGATAGAAAAGATAGAGTAACCCACTGATCCAGACTATCGGTGAGATGATCATGGTTAACATCAAATAAGCCATTCTCTGCAGTGGATTGTGCTTTTCCGCGCGCTTCCGGTGGAATGGATGTGGTGAACCAAGAAAAATACCGACCGCATAGTATTTGACCATAGCCAACATACTGTCCGGGTCGCTCGGTACATACTGGCGCCACTCCCCAGTGGTCGTGTGCCAAAACAACGCCAACAGCCACAATCCGATCAATACCCATGCCATGATCGTATGCAGGTCGATTGCCTGTTCAAAACCGAATAGATGATAGGTTCCGTGGATCTCAAATCCGGTTATCAGCATGCCGAAGATCAACAAGGCTTGGGACCAATGCCACAGGCGTTCAAAGAGTGAAAAGTAGTAGATTTGACTCATCGACTTATCTCCGCTTGGCTTTTGAGAAGAGGCGTCCCAGGCCATGGATGGAAATACCTCCCAAAGTGCCTAAGACAGCCAGCCAACCGATCAGATCGACCCAGTAATAACTGTCCCGAGCAGGCATGTAAAATCCTGTCAGTTTGCTTAGCCGACCATTTTTTGCGTGGCAGGCTTCACAGCCAAGCGCTTCCTCTTTAGGAGCAACCATATGTGCCAGCGGCCAGTGGTAGGTGGTTTCGATGAATCCGAATTCACCGCTGTAACCGGCATTGCTGGCTTCCATGGCAACTTTAATTGCCCTATTCCAATCAAAGGACTTCCAATACGCATCACTGTCCTTGCCAAACAGATGGGTCGTTACCAGCGTACTATTACCTTTGTCGTAGGGCTGTTTGCCCCGCATGACTTTAAACGGCCAGATCCTGGCATTCGGATCATCGTAACTCCCTTCAAAGGTGTTGATGGCAACGATATCGCCGGGGTCGATCTTTTCATCGAGCTGCTTGTACCGAATATTGCCCGAGTACCAGGCATATTCAGGAATCAGGTTTTCGCCCCACTCGAAAGAGCCTTTTTTGGTAACGTAGTCGACATAGCCCTGCGCATCTTTTGTCTTGATGTGCTTGCCGTCATTGCTCATACGCCCCGCCGTTGACCAGTCCCACCAGGTCTTTGTTGGTTTGCCGCCTCTGGCATAGGTGGGGATATGACAGGTTGTACAGGCAACCTTGTTGGTGTGGTCGTTGAGTTTGTTGTTTACCGTGACAGGATGAGGCTTGAGGTCATGACAGGACTCGCAGGTAGAACGGATATTGTCTCCGCGACCCGGCACATCGATACCCTGCGTATCCTTGGCCTGGGTTGTATAGCGGCTGCCTGATACGTCATGCCCATCTTTCTGATGACAGGTGCTGCAAACAAAATCCAGTCCATCCGTGCCCATATGCACATCGAGCGACTGGTTCGGGTTGGTCATACTCGAATCGAGATCGCCATGCTTGACGCCATCGCCACCGCCACCATAGAAATGGCAGGCGCCACAGGTTTTACGGCTGGTCTTGCCGACCTGCTGGGCCACATGCGTAAGATCGGGCGCTTTCCAGATCTTTTTACTCTTTGGCGGGAAGGGTTTGTCCACATAGGGTGGATGACCCGCTCCGGTTGGAAACTTCTTATAGGTCCCCGTCGTATCGTGACAGACTAGGCAATCTACACTGGTTTCAGAACTGAAATCGAAGCTGTTGTCCTTCCAGCCATAACCGACATGACAGCTTGTACAACGGGCATAGTTGGTCTCAATGGCGCCGCAGAAATTATTTACAATTGTCTGCTTGCCCAACGCCTCCCCGGTATCCGGGTGGGTGAACTTCCAATTCCAATGTTTGGTTTTGTGGATCTGCCTGGCGGCCTCAGTATGGCACTCAAGACAGGCTTTAGTCACTTCCGGCCCTGAACTGAAGACCTGTTGAAGTGCTTCGAACTTCGTGTGATCGGCCGTTGAACTGATTATCTCCTCTGATGCCGTAAGGTTAATCGTAAACATCAGAAACAGGATGAACTGCAACAGTGAGGCCAGACGTAGAGTAGTACACTTTAACCTGCACATAACGCCTCCCAAACCAGTTTAATGAATGCCCCACACCGGCTGTCACCGGCGTGAGGACTTTGCTTTGCTAGAGATTCACCTCTGCTACAGCTATCGATGCTGGTGCCACCAAGTCTTCCGGCAGATGCTTGAATTTTTCTACCAGTACCGGCCAGAGCAGGTTATAGAACAGCTCACCTCTTACAAGTACCGCATCCTTGGCGGGTATCTGGTAAGAGAGGATACGCTCTTCATAAGGCTTTAAACGCGAATCGACGCCAAGCTGTGTCGCAGTCGGCGGCATTGCCGGGTCACCCTTGTCATTGGCCAGCAAGTAGGCGAAATAGGCCTTGGAATCGCTTTTCGCGGGATGGCCTTCAGCATTTTGCCAGATGGCATTGCCCGATGAGTCGTAAGCCGTGAGTTTCAGATAGATATTTCTGAACGGCGCCCCCGTGGGAAGACTGTGCGGCTGCATGTTCTTCAGCTTGACAGTGGCATTCAGGCTATCCCCCTGCTTTACCGCATCGAGGGTGAACACCACACTGCGTTTCAACATGGCATGATTGTGGCCACCGCCCATACCGTGATCGACCATACCACCGGCGACAGGCATGTGGCAGGATTGGCAATTGACGTTGCTGCCCGCGTACTCATTGCCTGTCTGGCAAAGTGGAACACCATGGGGATTGTTGCGTTTGTCATGACAACCCATGCAGGCCGCATTTGTTTTCATCAATCCCGGATTCGCAGCCATCGGAAGGGCCTGGATCTTCTTGCCGTCCAGTTCCACCTCGCCTTGTGTATGGGGATTGGGTTTCGAGTCATCATCACTGCCTGCACCTCCGAACATATCGTCAGCCGCGACCAGTTTCGTCAGTCCCTGGTTGAAACCTTGAGGTCCCTGCAACTCGTTTTTGCGTTCATAGGCCTTGAGTCCCAACAGCAGCTTCCCATTCTTGCCACTGGTTCCCTTGAATTTCGCCAGGGTATGACAGGCAACGCAGTTGACCCCTTCTGCATAGGCAGGCTTGGCATCGAGCTTGGTTGTCTTGTCAACAGCCGCATTCGGTGCATGGCACTGCAAGCAGATCGGGTATTTCCCCGATGCCTTATGCTTAACCCCCTCTTCCACCGGACTGCCGACGACCTTCTTGTAGAAGGTGGCATGAATAGGATCTTTTAATGCCGTACTCTGGGCATGCATCGAACCTTTCCATTGGTTGTAGATCTCTTTATGACAATTTTTACAGACCTCAGAGGAGACATGGTGAATCGGCTCGTCCGCGCCAGCCGTGACACTTGTCGGATGTATGAGGAATACAAATATTGAAAAGACTAGGCTTAAGACGTGAAGCGCCCTCGAAGCAAAAACTGCTTCCATGGTTTCCCTCCTTATTGTTTGTTGACGAATGAGAGAATTTATCTACTTCTTATTCTTCTCGCTTAGGAATGATACACACAATGCTGATGATGCCAAACAAAAAAACGATATGTTATTGACTGAGCGCAGAAGATTAATTCTGTTAATTGGTAATTACCCTGTATTTTATTGGTGGTTTTATCCTGCCTCTGATGACTTGTAATTTTTTGAAAACGATAAATTAACTGATCATGAATGATAATTATCATTGGAAACATGGAACATCGTGATAGGATTATATGAAACGCCATACCTTTGGCGTATAGAAAGAAGAACAAAACAGCTGGACTGTCATCTAAAGTTCGCAAATACGAATTAAGGCCTCAGGCAGTATCTGGCTCGGATGTAGAAATTGACACTCCAGCTCAAGGAGACCGTTAATGAGTCCATCCCAAGTGAGGCGTTTTCTACTCGGCATTCTAATCTGCTGCACCACAGAACTCTTTGCCGCCAAGGTCAGCGTGGATCCCAGCGAATGGGGAGACCCCTTGGGCAAGGAGTGCATCAGTTGCCATGAGAAGAGTTCATCCGGTTTGACAAAACAGTGGCGTAAGAGTGCTCATGCTGAGGCGGGTGTCAACTGTCTCGATTGTCACAAGGCATCAATCGACGACAATGATGCGATCACCCATGAGGGACAGGTCATCGCCACTATCGTCTCCCCCCTGGATTGTTCCCGTTGCCATACTGTGGAGTATGAGCAACAGAGGGGATCGGTCCATTCCGAGGCGGTAGGCATCATTGAAAACAGGCTGCCCGCCCTGGCGGGGCATGTGGGCGGCGATGCCATCGTGGCAGCCGGTTGCGATCAGTGCCACGGCTCCAAGGTGGAAGTGCGGGTCGATGGTTCCCTGGATCCGCGAACCTGGCCCAATTCAGGTATCGGCAGGATCAATCCAGACGGCTCCAAGGGTTCCTGTTCATCCTGTCATGGCAAGCATCGTTTCTCCAAGGCTCAGGCCAGGGAACCCAGCGCCTGCATCCGATGCCACTCCGGACCCGACTCACCCGACAAAGCGATCTATGAAGCATCGAAGCACGGTATGCAATTTGAAGCACACCGGGATGAAATGGCCCTGGAGAGTGACAACTGGGTTGCGGGTAAAGACTATGTTGCCGCACCCACCTGTGTAACCTGTCATATGGGTGCTGCCGGTAAACTGAAGGCAAACCACGATGTCGGTATGCGCAATGCGTGGAGCCTGAACACACCGGTCTCGATGAGGCAGCAGCTGGTGGTTTTCGAAGATGGTGAAAAAATAGAACTTCCCGAATCTCAATCCCCCCCTCGACGCGGCAGCGAAATCAGCAAGACAGACGGAAGCATGGGAAAGGTCAAGGCTGTCGCATCTCCTAAACGCAGACGCCAGGCGATGAAATTGGTCTGCCTGGAGTGCCACAGCAAAGCCTTGACAGAGAGCTTCATGAATCAGTTTGACGACGTGGTAAAACTGTTCAATGAAAAATTCGGTATTCCGGCAAAACGGATCATGCAGACCCTCTATTCCGATGGCCTGTTGACACCTGCCCCGTTTGACGAACCGATCGAATTCATCTACTGGGAGTTGTGGCACGATGAGGGAGCCCGCGCACGCCATGGCGCTTCGATGGCCAGTGCCAATCACACCTGGTGGGAAGGTATGTATCTGGTCGGAAGAAACTTCTATTCCCGGTTTCTACCTCAACTGGAAAGGATTGCCGGCGAGGAGAAGGCCAAAGAGCTGATCCAGGCATATGTGACATCAAACGATCATCACCAATGGCTGGAGCAAACGCAAAAATCCAACCCTATCCTCGGTTACGATATAAAAAGGCAAGCCGATGAGTAAGTGGAAATTGCCCTTATTTATTACCCGGCATGTACTCATAGCACTAGTTATCGGCGGTATTGCCGGGATCGGATTCATGTTGTTTCTGATTGAATTTGACGAGCTCACGAGTTCCGAAGTATTTTGCACCACCTGTCATTCCATGGAGATCGCGGCAGAAACCTACCGCTCATCGACACACTATAATCCTGTATCCGGTGTGCGCGCATCCTGTGGCGACTGTCATGTCTCCGAAGGTGTGTTTACCGCCACATGGGATCATTTCCTTGGTGGCAAGGATCTCCTGACCCAGATCTCGGGAAAGCTGTTTGGACCGGATTACGATGATCCGGTGATCAATACCCTGCATCTGCCTGAGGCGGCTTTCGCTGCCAGAGAATGGTTCAAGGCCAGGGACTCGGCCACCTGTAAGCGCTGCCATGTATTGGAAGCGATTCAAGGTAAGCGGGCTGATACCAATACCATCCATCGGGAGGAGACCAAAGGCAAAAGCTGCATCGACTGTCATATCAATCTGGTACACAGAAAGGTACCGGACGAGCAGACCTTCAAGAGAGAACGCTGGCTACAGATGGTTGAAGAGGAGTTCGGATTGGAACCTGGCAGTGCACAGCGGTTGCTGGCTGAATAAGCAACAAGCTTATCCAACCACCATCCAGCTGCTAGCTATTGGATACAATCCTTGAAACTCTTGCCGGGGATCAGACTCAGTGCCGTCGCAACCAACATCACAAGCGGACTGATCAATACCATTCCCAATGCAATTGGCTGGAGAATCAGGAGTACAAAGTTTGAAGCGGTCCAATGCGCGATGACTTCAATCAGCATACCGCCGATCAGAAGCACACCGGCCAGTGTGACAACACCTCGAAGATGTTTACAGTTCAGAAATGACATGATACACCTCACTACTCGCGTATTAGTCATTGATAATATAATGACGAACAATCCATGAATGGTCACTGACAATTCTCAACGACTATCGATCATCAGCCTTTGACCACAAATCGCTATACATATTATCGGCATATATTAATATTTCATGATTTAATTATATACCTTTTTCACGATTTTTGATTGTTATTGTGATATCCGTCAACAAATCATGCCCATCACTATATGATACGTTCCTATTTTTTTTATTTATTTCTGTTAGTTACGACAATTAAGGATGAGCATTTGACAGTTATAGCGTCTAATGTCGGGTTATTAATGATTGGTTTAAACCGGTGATTCCGCCATAAAATGTTCGTTTGGCAAATTTATGCATCTATCTTATTGTTTTGTATATACTTAATACCTCATAAGTTCAGCCTTGCTATCGACTTTAAGCGATTTCAGTTTCATCCAGCTCGATATAGTCCCCCCGTTGAAAGCGCGGTGTACAAAGCGCAAGAAATATCAAATCCTCGTCGCCCGTATTGCATATCCGTTGATAACAGCCAGGGGGAATCAACACCACATCCCCGGCACTAACGATCTGTATCGGCAGCCCCTCGACCTCCACCCTTCCCGTTCCACTGAGGATGCAGTAGCGCTCAACGCTATGATTCAATCGATGCAGCCGGGTGGTTACACCGGGTTCAACTCTGGCGCGTGCGATCGACAGGTCACCATCCTCCTCACGATTCGACAGTTCGTTGATATAACAGCCTTCTTGGAAAAAGTACTCCTTTGACGCATCATGCCGTAAGATTTTTGCCTGCATACTGCCTCCCGGGTAAGCCATATCGTCGGCAACATAACATAGAGGTCATTTGTGTCACTATTTTCACTCGATCCGGCCATCATCTACCTGAACCATGCCGCTGTTGCGCCCTGGCCGGAACGCACTGTCGCCGAAGTGGGTCGATTTGCACAGGAAAACGGATTCAAAGGCTCCTCCCACTATGCGCGCTGGCTAGGGGTCGAGGGCGAACTGCGCAGCTTACTGGCGCAGTTGATCAATGCGCCGTCAGATAATGACATTGCCTTACTGAAAAGCACATCCGAAGGCCTGTCGATGATTGCATATGGCCTCGATTGGCAGTCGGGTGACAATATCGTGTCGATCGCCCAGGAGTTTCCCTCCAATCGCATTGTCTGGGAATCACTCCGGAACCAGGGCGTCGAACTTCGGTTACTGGATCTGAATCAGAGTCAAGATCCGGTAAAAGATCTGATCGCACTGTGTGATGATAAAACGCGGCTGCTGTCAGTCAGTTCTGTTCAATATGCGGCGGGAGAGCGACTGCAGCTGAATGGTCTGGGCGAGTATTGCAGGACCCATGATGTGATCTTCGTGGTCGATGCCATTCAGAGTCTGGGCGCATTCCCCTTCGATCTGTCGGAGTGTCATGCCGATATTGTGGTGGCTGACGGTCATAAATGGATGCTGGGACCGGAAGGTGTCGCTCTCTTCTATTGCGACTCGGCACTGCGGCCACGACTCAAGCTGCACCAGTTTGGCTGGCATATGGTGGAAGCCATGGGGGATTTCGATCGTATCGATTGGCAACCGGCAGATAGCGCGAGACGATTTGAGTGCGGCAGTTCGAACATGCTGGGTATCCACGCACTGCGTGCGAGTCTCAGTCTCATCCACGAGCTCGGACTGGATAGAATCTCTACTGACATCACCAGAAATGCCGAATTCGTCATCGATCAAGTGGACACAGCAGGATTTGAACTGCTGACCCCGAGAGAACCACTGAAACGGGCAGGAATCGTAACATTCCGTGTACCCGATAGAGATAACCATGCCCTTTATCAAGGCCTTATGCAGCAGCAGGTTGTGTGTGCATTTCGCGGCGGCGGAATTCGCTTCTCACCCCATTTTTACAACCATGAAGAGGGGATAGAAACGGCATTCAAACGCCTGTCGGAACTGCTTTAGAACCAGAATATTAAAGATCGCTTATTTAATGATTTAAATCAAGCAAAAAAACTATCACTGGCATATAGTATTTAACAGGTTCAAGGAACAGCACCACAACAGGCCATGAACCGACACAATAATAAATAGGGGTGTTGAGGCTGGGTGGTAACTCACCACCTGACGAGATATTAGAAAGTGATATGAAGGAGACATTGTGCCATGAAAAAAACCTTAAAAACTGCTGCTGTAGCTGCAATCGCCGGATCCGCTCTGTTGACTACTCTACCCGCTCAGGCATTCTGGGGTCCTTTTGATTGGTTTGATGATGACGACTGGTATGGGCCTGGATATGGACCTTGGGGCTATCCTGGCTATGGTTATGGCTATCCTGGCTACGGTTATGGCTATCCTGGCTACGGTTATGGCTATCCTGGCTATGGTTATGGCTATCCTGGCTACGGTTATGGCTATCCGGCCTACGGTTATGGCTATCCCTATGCCGCTCCAGCCGCTCCAGCTGCCCCGGCGGCTCCGGCAGAAAGCCAATAACTACAATCCAACCGATAAAAAACTTGCCCCGCCCCTGTGGCGGGGCTTTTTATGACGCTTCAAGACACACACATCTCGCTTGCCCATGGTAATGGCGGGCGCTACATGCGGGAGCTGATCGAATCCCTGTTTGCGCGCTACCTGAAAAACGCCAATCTGGACATCCAGGCAGATGCAGCCGTACTGCCTGGCTTGAACAACGGTGACCTGCTCTTCACAACCGATGGATTTACCGTCCAACCTCTGGAGTTTCCGGGGGGCGACATCGGCTCCCTGGCCGTCCATGGCACAGTCAATGACTTGGCGGTGAGCGGTGCGACACCGAAATATCTCAGTCTCAACGCCTTTATTGAGGAGGGTTTCGAGCTGGCACGGCTGGAAGGCATCATAAAGAGCATCGCCGATACCGCAAATGCTGTTGGAGTTCAGGTGGTAGCCGGTGACACAAAAGTGGTCAGGCGCGGCGAGGGTGGTGGAATCTATCTGGCGACAACCGGCATCGGCCTACGCGATGATCGGCTAAACCTTGGCGTGGGTATGATCGAACCAGGCGACAAACTGCTGGTCAGCGGTCCTGTCGGCGATCACGGAATTGCCGTAATGCTGGCGCGTGAACAGTTCGGATTGCGGGGGGACGTGAAATCCGATGCAGGCTCAGTTCTGCCATTTACGCAAGCCCTGCTCGATTTGCCGGGTCTGCGTTTCATGCGCGATCCGACACGGGGAGGCGTTGCAACCGTGGCCCATGAAATCTGCCGGTCCACAGGCTTGCAGGTCCGACTTGATCAGGCAGCCATTCCGGTGCGCGACCCGGTCAATTCCGTATGCGAGATGCTCGGCTATGATCCGCTCTTTCTGGCCTGTGAAGGACGTGTCGTAGCCGTGGTTGCCGCCGATCAGGCAGACGCGGCCCTGGGGCGTTGGAAAAACCTGCCTGGTGGCGACATGGTGTCATTGATTGGTGAGACACGACAGGAAGATCCCTATGTCATCCTGGAAACTGACCTGGGAGGGGCGCGCATCCTCGAAGAGTTGGAGGATGACCCGCTACCCAGGATCTGCTAGATCCTGGCGCAGCGTTCTATACCTGCCGTTATTGGATTGAAAAACCGCCACCCAATCCGCCAATTGCGGTCAGCACCTCCGCGGCACCGGCGCCGATATTACGCGCAAGGCGCTCCCAAACATCCTCTTTCGGCGTAAAATCGACTATCTCTTCCGCACCGATGACTTCTCGGGCCACATAACTGCTGCTGCCGAACTCATCGATAAGCCCCATCTCCCTTGCCTCCTCTCCGTTCCAGAAAAGTCCGCTGAAGAGTTCCGGGTATTCCACAGCCTTGAGACGATCCCCCCTGCCCTCCTTGACGGTAGCGATAAACTGCTCATGGAGTTGATCCAGCATCTGCTGGATATAACCTTTGTCGGTCTCGTTCAATGGTGAGAAAGGATCGAGAATGCCCTTGTTCTCGCCGGCGGTGAGCAGTCGTCGTTCGATACCCAGCTCCCGCATGCCGTCTACAAAGCCGAATCCGTTGATCAATACCCCGATTGAACCGACGAGACTGCCCTCGTCGGCATAAATTTTATCGGCGGCAACTGCGATGTAGTAGCCCCCGGAGGCACAGACATCCGCGACCACGGCATACACCGGAATCTTGGGGTATTTTTCTTTCAATCGAGTTATCTCGCGATTGATGTAACGGGATTGGACCGGACTGCCACCCGGTGTGTTCATCCTTAAAATGACCCCTTTGGTCTTTTCGTCCTCAAATGCAGAACGCAGACCGGTGACAATGTTGTCCGCACTCGCCTTGGTCTCAGAGGAGATCAAGCCTTTCACTTCGACCAGTGCGGTATGCTCCTCCGCGTCGGTTTTCGCCACCTGCAGCTTATCGCCCCAGAGAAATACCCCCAGTATCAAAAACAGATAGCCGAATGTGAGCAATTTGAAAAATATTCCCCATCGACGACTGCGACGATTTTCTGTCACCGTCGCCATCACCATCTGGTTCAGCAGATCCCGTTCCCAACTACTGGGCTCGGACTGATTCCTATGCGCTCCCGTGTTGCTTTCAGACATGAGAAATACCCTTAAGTAAATTATATAAATATGGATTTTTAAATATAGCTTTCATGCTATGAATGAATCATCTTAAAGCAGCTGATGACTCAGGTCAGCCACTGTTCAACCATCTAGGAATCTCCGTAATACGGTCCACGCAGGCGAGTGGTTTATGTTTTAACAATCGCTCCAGACTGTGGGTGCCATAGGTCACGCCCAAAGCGGGCATGCCGGCATTGACGGCCATCTCAAGATCATACTCCGTATCCCCTATCATCAGTGCCTGCCGGGGTTCAATCCCGGTCTGCTCGAGAATCTGATTCAACATTTCCGGATGGGGTTTGGAAAAGGTTTCATCGGCACACCGGGTCAGATGAAAAAAGTCGGCCAGACCGGTCGTCTCAAGGGCATAGTCCAATCCTTTACGGCCCTTTCCGGTAGCGACTGCCAGAAGATAACCCTGTTGCGACAGCTCATCGAGCACCTCCCGGGCACCTTCAAAAAGCTGCGATGGAGAGCCGTTGTTCTTGAAAAAGTGGACCCTATAGCGGGCGGCGATTTCGAGATGCAGGCCCTCTCTACTGCCAGGGAACAAGGTATTGACTGCTTCGAGCAATCCAAGACCAATGATGTCCCGAATCGCATCCTGGCTGGGCGCCGGCAGATTCAGGTCTCTCACCGCAGCTTCGACACACTCGATTATGTGCGCCTCTGAATCCATTAAAGTTCCATCCCAATCAAAGACTAATAATTCATATTTCATCTTTTGCCTTAAGCTTTTCCAAGAGTTCTGCCAGGTCTTGAGGCAGGGGAGCATTAACGATCAAATCATGTTTCTCTCCAGGCCAGCGGAAACTGACCTGATGAGCATGCAGAAAGAGTCGCCTCAAACCCATCTGCCGCATACGCTTGTTGGCATCATCCTCGCCATACTTGCTATCTCCCAGAATCGGTGATCCCAACCAGGCGCTATGTACACGGATTTGGTGCGTCCGTCCGGTAATCAATTCCACATCAACCAATGTTGCATCCTTAAAACGCCGCAGGCGTTTGTAGCGGGTTTCAGCCTGCTTGCCCTCGGCATCCACTCTGACCACCCTCTCCCCACCTTTTAAGGTATTTTTTTTCAAAGGCATATCCACAACCCGCGCCCCTTTGCGCCAGCTACCGGCCAGGAGAGCCAGATATCGCTTATCGACCCGGTTTTCACGCATGAGTTCATGCAGGATTCGTAAGCTGCTGCGACGTTTACTGATCAGCAAACAGCCTGAAGTCTCACGATCCAATCGGTGCACAAGCTCCAAGTGCCGCTCATCCGGCCGTACCAAGCGCAGGGCCTCTATCATGCCGCTACTCACACCACTGCCCCCATGTACCGCCATCCCGGAGGGTTTGTTCAGCACCAGCAGGCGCTCATCTTCGAACACCACGGCTTGTTCAAGGGTGGTGCGCAGCTGTTCCGATGGGTGAGTTGGAGGCTCTGTTCTGTCAGTACGTACCGGAGGTATCCTGACCAGATCTCCGGTGCGGATCTTATAAGGCGCTTTGACCCTGCCCTTGTTAACCCTGACCTCGCCTTTTCGCAAGATTCGATAGATATGACTCTTCGGTACGCCCTTGAGTTGACCCATCAAAAAATTATCGATTCGCTGTCCGGCATATTCCGAGTCCACCTCGACAATCCGAACCGATGGAGAATTCTTTTTTGATTCTGACATTTAGCGTCGTTTATTTATGCGTATCGATTGATGTTCGGGTTGAAGGTTGCTATATTCATCATCAGTTTTTCAGGTACTGGCCCGTGGATAGCCATATAAGCCGGTACCCGCGCGGTATGTAACCGCCTGCTGCCGAATAAATTGCTTTAGGCGCAAGCGGTTATCCAGCCAAGCGCACAGGTGCCCTTTGGATATCTGGCTCTTAATCTGAACCCTCCGCGCCATTGCAGCTTTCGAGTTTGTGTCCCTTGCAGGACCATACTCCGGGAATAGATGCCGGGCCGATAGATCTTGGCCGTGTTGCTCTCCCTTTGCATTGGGCGCCATATTTTCAGTTCGATCAGCAGCCGATCCCAAGCGGCGAACTTTAACAGTTTTTCAGCCATCTGAGCTAGTTTTCTAGCCTGGAATAGAAACCCGTTCCACGGGTTTGCGTGGTAATGCTCTACAGATGACGAGCAGGAAAGGCTATTGCCTGGTTCCGTCGTTGAGGAGTTCACTGCGTAACGCCAGGCGATAACCCTCGATGGCTGCATGGATACATAACAATGAAGCGTATGTTGATCAACGCAACTCAGCCTGAAGAGTTGCGTGTTGCCATCGTTGATGGCCAGAAACTATTCAATCTGGATATAGAGGTCCCCGGTCGGGAGCAAAAAAAGGCCAATATCTACAAGGGACGCATTACCCGCGTCGAACCCAGTCTGGAAGCTGCATTTGTCGATTACGGCTCTGAACGCCACGGTTTCCTTCCCCTCAAAGAGATCGCCAGGACCTACTTCACCGAAAAAGCCAGAAGCACCTCAGGCAGAGTCAATATACAAGAGGCGATCAAAGAGGGCCAAGAGGTCATTATCCAGGTCGAGAAAGAGGAACGCGGTAACAAAGGGGCCGCCCTGACTACATTCATTTCTCTGGCCGGACGCTATCTCGTGCTGATGCCGAACAATCCCCGCGCCGGAGGTGTATCCCGCAGAATAGAGGGTCAGGATCGTACCGAACTGCGTGAAGCCATGAGCGAGTTGCAGATCCCTGATGACATGGGATTGATCGTACGCACTGCGGGTGTCGGCAAGAACAGCGAGGAACTGCAGTGGGACCTGGACTACCTGATCCAGCTTTGGCAGGCAATTGAACACTCTGCAGAGAAGCCGGCCCCTTTCCTGATCTACCAGGAGAGCAACGTCATCATTCGCTCCATCCGAGACTATTTGCGCGCCGACATCGGTGAGATCGTCATCGATGACAAGGATGTCTTCAGCCAGGCCGATCGCTTCATCAATCAGGTGATGCCGCAATACAGCAAGAAGCTGCGCCACTATGATGACGAGGTCCCGCTCTTCAGCCGCTACCAGATCGAGAGCCAGATCGAATCGGCATTCCAGCGGGAAGTCAGCCTGCCATCCGGCGGTGCTATTGTGATCGATCACACCGAGGCCTTGACCTCTATCGATATCAACTCCGCCCGAGCCACCAAGGGTGCTGATATCGAGGAGACCGCCCTGAACACTAACCTTGAAGCGGCTGACGAGATCGCCCGGCAGCTGCGTTTGCGGGATCTGGGCGGGCTTTTCGTTATCGACTTCATCGATATGACTCCATCGCGAAACCAACGCGAGGTGGAGAATCGACTCAAAGAGGCCCTGAAACAGGATCGGGCACGGGTACAAATAGGCAGAATCTCCCGTTTCGGACTGCTGGAGATGTCGCGCCAGCGACTGCGCCCCTCTCTGGGTGAAGCCAGTGAGCAGGTCTGCCCCCGCTGCAAGGGACATGGCACGATCCGTGGCGTGGAATCACTCTCCCTCTCTGTATTGCGCATCATCGAAGAAGAGGCGATGAAGGAGAATACCGGTCGCATTGTTGCTCAGCTCCCTGTCGATATCGCCACTTTTCTGCTGAATGAGAAACGGCAGGCGATTCACGACATTGAAAGGCGTCAGTCCATCGATGTCGTGCTGGTGCCCAACATCCATCTCGATACCCCCAATTACACCATTGAGCGGGTGCGGATGGGTGACCTGCCTGCGGATGACGATACCGTATCGAGTTACAAGATGGTCACCGACGAAAGCGAACAGAAGGTACAGGATTTCGGCAAGGCCAAACAACCGCAAGCGGAAAAACCCGCGGTAAAATCCATCGCGCCCGCGAGCCCTGCCCCACAAAGGAGTGAAGCAGCCCGGGCGGTGGCGGAAACGGGTGAAGGCGGTTTTTTAAAGAAGATTTTCAGTATCTTCACCTCAAAGTCGGATGAACCCGCCAAAGAGGAGCCGATAAAAAAGAGCGCCAAACCGCGCCAGAGCAGTGACCGCGGCCAGTCAACAACGGCAGGGAAAGGACGTAAAAGACAGGCGGCCAGTCGTGGCAAAGGCGGCGCCGGTGAGAATAGGCGCGGTGAACGATCCGAGCGGCGCACACAGGAAGCATCTACAACAGGTAAACGAAAACCGCAAAAATCTTCAGCCAAGACAGCTGAAAAACAGACCAAGGAGAAAAAGCCCCAGGACAAGAGTAATACTCAGGCGGATAAGGCAAACGGCGAGACTCCGAAGCCCAAGGCATCGCGTCGGGGGCGTCGAGGCGGTCGCAGACGCCGTACCAATGCTGAGAAAAGCAACGAGCAATCAATAGCCAACGGCGTATCTGAGGACAAGGACTCAACGACAAAAGGGGCAAAGTTCGATGAACCCAAGCGTGAAGCGAAGGAAGCGCCACGCAAACGTGAAACCAGGCAAGATGCCAAGAGCATTCCTGATGCAAACAAACCAGCTGCCGGCAAGAAACAGAAACCGGCGGCAAGAATTAAACCCGGGAAGGATCAGGCAACACAATCTACCGCCACACCGACCGTCTCGGAAACGGCCAGGCAGGAAAAACAAGCGCCCGAACCAGGTCCAAAACTGGTTCAGATCGAAACCAAGCCGCAACAGGGTGAAAAAGCGCCTGTAAAAAAGAAACCGGAGGTTTCTGCCGACAATCCACCGGCGCCTGTTGAAAAAAAGCCGGAACCACAAATAACGGCCGAAAAGAAACCGAGACCACAGACAACGGACGAGAAGAAACCGGAAATGCCGAAATTACAGCAGGTGGAGACCGCGAAAAGGATTGAAAAACCGGCCGCAAAGCCGATAGCGAAACAACCTGATACTGAAATCGGCAAACCGGTTACGACTGAACGGGCCCAACAGAGCAGTCAAACAGCCGTTACGGGGCAGACAGACAAGGCGGCAACCGCAACTGCCGCACCAAAGCCAAAGTCGAGCGAGAAGAGCGTAGACAGCAGTAATGGAGATTGATCGGCCGAATCTTGCTCCATAGTGATGGAGCAAGTTTCCGTTCAGTGAGCGAATAGCCTGCTCATTACTTCTCTCGCTCGATCACCATTTCGCTTATCGGTGAAAGATGATAGCGCCTCAGGCGAAGTGGTGACTCATGATCTTATCCAACAGACCTCGGGAGGCCTCTTCCACCAGATCGAATACCCGGTCAAAACCTGCAGCGCCACCATAATAGGGATCGGGTACTTCACGTACAGGTTGATGTGGCGCAAAATCCAGAAACAGATGCAGCCGATCTTCCCTGCCCGGCGGACAGAGCGCCTCCAGGTCCGCATAGTTGGACCGGTCCATTGCAATGACATAGTCAAAGCGTTCGAAATCCTCTGACGTGACAATCCTGGCACGTAAGTCGCCTAGATCGAGCCCCCGTTTGATTGCTGTCTCACGTGCCCGGCGGTCCGGTTTGGAACCTGTATGGTAATCGATGGTGCCTGCAGAGTCGGTGGCGATATAGTCACTCAATCCCTGCTTCTCGACGATGTCACGAAACACACCCTGAGCTGTGGGTGAGCGACAGATATTGCCCATGCAAACAAACAGAATGTTAATCTTTATATTTTCATTCATAGAGTTAAATTCGTTACCTTTTTTCGATCTGATTCAACGAGTCAGCCGACTCGATCACCCCACTATTCTAACCCATCCATTGTGTTTGGCAGCTATAAAGATCGAATTCAGCCTCTAGTCTCGGATACCCTGGCTAATCAGCAAGCCAACCCAGCAGCGCCAGACCACTACTCACTACAAGCGCACCCATAAGCAGTTGTCGCCAATGGTCCCGCTCGCCGAACAACAGGATTGAGAGCAAGACTGCCAAAACGATTCCCGCATTGGCAAAAGAAACAACATGGGCTGCCGGCATCTGATTCATGGCCCTTACCACCAAGGCATAGGCTGTGCCTATGAAGAGACCGCCGAAAAGAATATATCTCAGCGGTGGACGGGTTTGTGGCAGCCAGCTGTTTGTCTCTGCTCGTTGCAGCAATGTGAGTCCCACGAAAGATGTCGTATAACCTATGCTAATGAATCCCAATTGCTCGGCGAATCCAGGGAGGTATTGGACAGCCACTTTGTCACTCAAAGAATAGACACTGGTCGACAATGCAGCCACAACAGTCCACGGCAGTGCATGCCGGGCATCCCCATGGCGTGATGATGCAGCGAGTATCCACAATCCGAGTACGCTGACGCTGATTGCGATACCCTCCCAAAGGGATATAGCACGGGAAAAAAACAGCCATGACCAGATTGCAATCAGGATTGGAGAGCTGCGCGCCAATGGATAGACTAAAGCCACAGGTGCATAGTGATAGGCGCGCCTCAACGCTGTGAAGTACAGCGTGTTGGCCAACGATGAGAATAACAGAGCTACGAGCAGCGGCGTTTTCCAGTCGGCGTTGTTGAGTAGTTGCCAAATCGCGTAGGGCCCCAGCATGGCCAGATGCGCAAGCAATCCCCACCAAAGATAGTTCGCCCTGCTATCCACGTGGCGCGCCATCAGATTCCAGGCCACGTGCATCAAAACTGAAACACCGATCAGGAGATAGGCGTTATCCATCAGTACAATATAGGGAATGCTGTCATATTATCCTTACAGATCAGCGATTAGACGGCCTGAAGGGTAGCTTTCTTATCGGCAATTTTCGCTTATTCACCGATGTGTCATCTATTTCCAGTTTCAGAACCAGCCGTTCTCCCTTTCTTGTGATGATCGCACTTTTGCTGTCGACGGACTCGACCTTCCAATCATTCTTGTTCATTCCCTGGGATACGCGCAGCAGCTCATTGGTATCCAGGTCGCGAATGATTGCTACCTTATTTTCAGGCATCATGGCAACACCTTCCAACTTCAGCCTTAGTGGCTTGCGTGGAATTCGGGGCACGCTTGTTTTCTGCTCAGGTTTGGCGGGAGGCAACCTGCCTTCGACAAACAACGGTCTCTCAGTTATTTCATCATATGCCTTTAATGAAACAGGTACGAATCTGACTGTCCCTTTCCTATCAGCATCTGCCTGTGAATTGTCCTGGTCACCCGCCTGTTCAGTTATTGTGCCCAAATAGTTTGCGGGTGATCTCCATTGATGATAGAGATAACCGCACGTGGCGCCTATTGCCAGCAAGAGCAAGAGTGTCATGGTGTTGAAGCTATGTTTCCAGCTGTTCATGACTCACCGTTCTTGATATAGCCAACGACAAGAAATTCCAAATCCAGCATTCTTAACTGTTTTTCGATCTCCTTTGTTTTCGGCAGTCTCCTTCGCGGAATATGCCTGCTGCGCAGACTGATGTTTTCGATAAACAAGTAAGGCTTTTGCGACTCGAGTTGATACATTATCTGCTTGAGGTTTTTCAGGGTGCTCTTCATCCTGACTCGGATAGCTATCTTGTTGAGTATCTCCTCCTGGGATATCTGTGCAGTCTGTGTGCTTATGATTTCTCCCTGCCCAGCCGCGACCACCTGTTTGATCCTGCGCTGAAGCTCTGCATTTGCCAGTGAGTCTGTTTTGCTTTGCAGATAGCGCGAATCAGACTGCTGAACCCGCTTGAGCTTATTAAATTCAAGCTGGTATCGCTCATCCTGATTGGCAATTCGCTGATAGCGTTGTATTTGAAATTGCGTATCTTCTATCCGCGCACTATATGTTGTATTCATTGACCAGGCAGGATAGAGCGCTAAAACCGATACAGTCGCCAATATAACGATCAGAATGGCTACAGCCAAAATGCGCGATTGTCTGGCAGTCAGATTATCGAACATTTAACCCTTTCCCTCCTCGTCAGCAGCAATTTCCGCGGAGATATGAAATCGTTCTGTATTGTTCTTTTTACTTCTTGTAACCGGTGACCTAAAGGTAACGTCCTGGAATAATTTTGAAGTCTCGAGGATTGGAATCAGTGAAGCCGATGCTGTCGATTGGCCGTGTAGATGAATGGTATTACCCCTGACTTCGAAATTACTTACCCAAGTATCATCGGGCAGTAGCAGGGTCAATTCTAGAAGTATGTCGAGAACCGCTTTGGTTTTCTGTTTTCTCTCTTCTAAAAAAAAGTTCTCATTTCTCGCCGATGACACCTGTTCCCGCAGCGCGGCAACCTGGGTGGCTTTCGATTTATACTCTTCCAGCTCACTTTCGAGCTGTTTCAGTAATGTGGATTTCTGCCATAGGGGGAGTATCAGGTTACCGATAAACAACAGCAGCAGGATCAAGAAAAGGGTCAGGTTAAGCAGACGATAGCGTTTGTATGGTTTCTCCCGTTTTTCGGGAGGCAGAAGATTGACCTCATTTAAATTATGCTCTATCTCCTCACACGGGGAAATGGCATTGATTCGTACCTGGTTATCCTCCAACTGTTTCAACGCCGAAGAAATCTTATCGATCGGCGCAAGAATCAAGGTAATGTCGAGCGTACGATTCTGCTTGTCACGGGCATTGATAATATAGTCGTAGTAGACCTGCTCAACACTGAATGGAGTCTGCCGATCCATTTCGAACGCAAGCACCTCACGCAGATTCTCTTCCGTCTCAATGGGCAGTGTAACTTTCTTGAAGAGATATTTTTTTGGTTCCAGGCAGAGTCGAATTTCACTGGCGTTATTGAGTACCCTTCTGTGTTCAGGGTCGTTGAAGTCAACGATCCTGAGATAGTTCTCGACCACTTCTTCGCCACTCAACCCCTGGTTGACGATGCGCAGTGTTTCATCCTTAAAGAGCAGTTGAGCTGGTTTTCCGCCCCGAAGAAGGGTACGAATCCTCTCCGGCAGGAGCATACTGATCTCACCACTCCACCAGAACCAGAAATTACTGAGTTGATATTTCAGGGATTGCGTTGCCATGGGATAATTTTAACGGGTTTTGATGCTCATAACGAATCGTGCCAGGAACGAATCGAATAAGGTGTCTTGCCTTGACTTCTCAGGTCGATATCAACCAACAATTGAGTTCTTGCACCCTGTGATGAAGACGCTTCAACCTGTATACGGTAGGCAGAACCAACAGCTTGGCCATCATCCTCTTCCATCTCCAGATCAGCCAGGTCACTGTCGATGTAATCAATGACACCCGCCAGTACTTCACCTGTCGCCTCCTTACCTTTCAGCAGGGATACCAACCTCTCAGGCGCAAATCTTAAATCCACATTTTGAGTATTGGAATAGAGGGTGATATAGGGACGTAAGCGCTCTACCTTGTCTGCATCAAATCCCAATACATAAGCGAGCTCATCGATACTCACAAAGTCACGACCCGCTGTGGTATACGGATGGCCGGCACTCCGGTAATCGGCATCCTCAGCGCCATTGAGATGACGTAAATCATCGCTGTCACGCCAGTCAACAAGACGATCGGCAAGCATCTCACGACCTTGAATGTCTTCAGTTATCAATGCAAACAGATTGACCAGATGTTCTCTCGACGCCCTGTTCAGATCGAGTAGACCGGATGAGTTGCGGATGGATATGTTGACTTTGCCCAGATCGGATACAAGCTGGTGGATTTGACCATTGCTGCTCCATCGTTGCGACGCATCTTTGACCATCAGTTCAAGAATTGCCCGATTAACGCCACTCTCCGCCAGCAACTTAGAATGTAGCGCATCAATTGCATTGCCTGTTAATCTGGTCTCGACCTTGGAATGGGTGGAAAAACTGGCGGCGACGATGGTCAACAGGGCGACCAGCCATAGCACCAGCACGAGTGCAAAGCCATTCTGACCGGAATATTGCCCCCTCCCCTTCATCATCATGGTCGCTGTACAATCATCGGATAATTTTGGTGGACTCTAAAATAGTGTTCCTGCGTTCCATCCTCATCGCCTGGATAAAGCAGGCTCAAACGGATCAATTCTGGATAGCGTGTCGAGCCGGCTTCCCAACTGTCGAACCATCCAGCAGTTTCCCGCTCCTGTTTACTGCCGAAGTATGAAAACTCAACCTCTTCCAACCCGGTCATCAGAACGCGACGTGATCCATTCCCAGGCAGCGTCAGTTGCGAGGCATTCGGATCGAGCGGAGTATAATAGAGCACCAGGCTGATTCCCTGCTCATAAGCGTTTTCCTGCACCAGAAGATATTCGAACAATCCACCGGCCCTGTGCTGTTGCGGGGCCTTTGAAAGGAATTGAAGTTGTCGCGCCTCCCCGGTCAAGGCCAATACACGCTGTTTCTGATCCCGCCAGACCAGTGGTACAAGGTGCTGAATCATGGAAGTGATTCTCTTTTGTATTAAGTGCTCCTCAAGCACAGCATCACTATGCTCAGTCAAACTCTCCCAGCCTTTGAGATTGATAAACAGCATTGTCACCGAGGTTGTCATGATGACTGCCAACAATAACATAGCAACCATAACTTCCAGCAGCGTGAAACCACCACTGCGATGACCTGCCACATTCACGACCCCATCCACAACGGTCAAAACGATGCGTGGCCGTTTTGCAGCAACAGTTCGCTTAGGGTTTATCATATACAAGACCTATGCGTGTGAATGTCAGACTTCTTTCACCACCAGGGGCTTCCCAAGCGATAGCGAAGGTCTCTTCCACGGGCTGCAGAGGCACCACCAGTTTTTTCTCGGCTGACCAGCCACTATAGGGCTGTCGCAGATAGTGCCATCTGAACCCACCCTGTTCGCTACCTTGTTCATTCAGGTCGCTGTTGCTTCGATCGACAGCCATTTGATCCAGTCTTGATTCGGCTATCTGGACAGCCTTGAGATAGTCAGTCGTAACCTGGTGGTTGCGCAGGGTTGTGGCGTTGATCCTGAGAATCACACTCATGGTCATGCTTAGAATGACAAACGCCACCAGCACCTCGATCAACGACATGCCTTCAGACTTGGTATGGGGCATTCGCTTTAAGCTCTTCGGGATCCAAGACCCGGACCCGGCTTGTCAGCCAGTCCACAGCAATAGCGAAGCGCTGTCCGCCGTTATCGAGAATCAATATACCTCCAGTCGAGCTGCCATCCGGAAAGAATTCGAATACCAGAATCGGGGCTCCATCTATCCCTATGGCAGGTTTATTCCGGGCAAATTTCAACCCATCGGGCAGGTGTCGTATTTCACCACTGTTGACATGATCACTTTGGTAGGCATTGTTGTGGAGGTCGAACTGCACCTTCGAGGGCACACCGGTAATGATTGCAGTCTGCTGGATATAACGAATCTCCTGGGCCAGATCCCGCGTAGCGGCCTTGAGTTTGAGCGAAGGAAATGCCCTCTCGAACAGTGGTGGTGTCAAACTGACCAGCATTGCCAATATCACCAGTGCCAACATTACTTCGATCAGGGTGAAACCCTTGCTGGATGTCGACTTGTCACTGAATATCGCGTTCATCCCTGCCTCACAATGCAACCAGTGAATTCACGCCCAGGATGGCAACCAGAATCGACATCACCACACCTGCGATGATCAGGCCCAACACCAGGATCATCACCGGTTCCACCAGACTCAATGCACGCTTGATCAGGGTCTGTGTCTCCTGGTCGAGGATCTCGGCGGTCTGCATCAACATCGGTTCCAGCTGTCCTGACTCCTCGCCTACCCGGATCATCTGCAAGGCGAACAGGGGGAACTGGGCATGTTCTGTGAGCGGATCGGCCAATCTTCGGCCTGATTTCAGCTGGTTTACGACCTGATCCATGCCATCGGCAATGACATGATTACTGATGGTATCTTTCACGATTGCCACGGATCTCAGCAATGGCACGCCATTCTCAAGCAAGGTGCCAAGGGTCCGGCAGAAACGGGCTGCTTCGACCTGCTTGATGATGGGACCGACGACAGGTAGCACAAGCAGTCTGGCATGCCACCGCTTGGCACTTACCCTGCGGCTCATCTGCCACCTGAAAAAGAAGATCAGGAGTATTATCGCCAAGGCCAATACCCAGCCGTAGTCCTGAAGAAATCCAGCGATACCCATGGTGATGCGTGTCGACAGGGGAAGGGCCTGCCCCATGTCACTGAACAGCTCGCTGAATTGGGGTATCACATAGGTCAGCAGAATCAAAATCGAAGTAATCGCGACAAACAGCAGGATTGCGGGATAGATCAACGCGGATATCAGTGAACTACGCACCTCTTTGGCACGCTCCAAATGCATCGCCAATCGGGCCAGGACGCTCTCCAGCGCACCACCGGATTCCCCCGCCCTTACCATCTGCACATAGAAATTATTGAACAGCCCGCCCTCTTTCGCCAATGCATCGGCAAACGAATTACCGCTTTTCAGACTGTCCCGAATGCTGGTCAGATGCTGGCTGAACAGTGATTCCTCACCTGCGATGGAGATAAGTATCGCCAGTGCGCCATCCAGGGGTTGCCCCGATTTCAGCAGTGTCGCCAATTCCCGGGTAAATGATGCGATCTGTTCAGCAGAGACCGATTTGCGCTGAAAGCTTCTGCGTGGTGCCCCTCGGTTCTTTTGCCGACTCTCCTCGACACGTATCGGCACCTGTCCATTGAGGTGGATCTGGTTAACGGCATGATCGCGGCTGACCGCCTGCAGCTCTCCCTCCACGACCTTGCCGTCTGCATCGACAGCCTTATATAGGAACGCGGCCATGCTCAGCTCTCCTGAGTGACTCGTAGCACCTCTTCAAGGGTGGTGATGCCCCGCATCACTTTTTGTACGCCATCCTCATACATGGTACGGGCACCCTCGCGTCTCGCGCACTCAGCCAACACGTTCTTATCCCCGCCCTGGAGGATCAGTGAGCGCAATCCTTCCGACAGCTCGATCATTTCAATGATTGCGCTACGACCTCGATAGCCGCTACCGCTGCAGTGTTCACAACCGACAGCCCGGTAAAGGGTGGCGCGGCCGGGGAATGATTCGAAACGCGCCGTCACTTCCGGCGGTGGATCGTAGGGCACCTTGCAATCGGGACAGAGATTTCGCACCAGACGCTGAGCTACAACGGCATTTACCGTTGAGGTCAACAGGAATGGCTCGATCCCCATGTCAATGAACCGGGTGATACTGCCCGCGGCATCATTGGTATGCAGCGAGGAGAGAACCAGGTGGCCGGTGAGGGCCGATTGCACCGCAATCTGGGCGGTCTCCTGATCACGAATCTCGCCAATCATAATGATATCCGGGTCCTGCCGCACGATCGAACGTAGCGCCGAACTGAAATCCAGGCCAATATTCGGTTTGACCTGGATCTGATTGACCCCTTCGATGTTGTATTCCACCGGATCCTCGACAGTCAGGATTTTTCTTTGCGGCCGATTGAGATAGTTGAGCGCGGCATACAGGGAGGTGGTCTTACCGCTGCCGGTGGGTCCGGTCACCACCACGATGCCATGGGGACGATCCAGAATCTCCAAGAGTCGCTTCTCAATCGTGCTATCGAAACCGAGGCTGGCAAAGTCAAGATTGACATGATCCCGCTGCAGCAACCTGAGTACCATACTCTCACCATGCAGCGTCGGTACCGTGGAGACACGCATATCGAGAGTGGAACCGTGGACCCTGACCTTGAAGCGCCCATCCTGCGGCAGACGGCGTTCCGCGATATTGAGATTGGCCATGATTTTTATGCGCGAGATCAATGCCGGAGCCAGGTTGACGGAAGGTGTTTCGGTTTCCCGTAACAGTCCATCGACCCGGTAACGTACCTTCAGACTGCTTTCGAAAGGTTCGATATGGATATCGGATGCCTTCGTAGTGACCGCCCGCTGGATGATCTGGTTGACCATCTTGATGACAGGCGCTTCACTGGCAAGCTCCTTGAGTTGCTCGACATCATCGAGCAGCAGTTGGTGCTCCATGCCCGCATCGTTTTCCCCAGCCTCTTCCCTCAGCTTTTCACTGAACAGGGTCTGGATCACCTCGTCGATTTCGGAGGCGATACCGATGGCCAACCTGATCTGTTTGCCGCTGATCAGTTCCAGCGCATCGATGACATACCGGTCGGTGGGATCGACCATGATCGCCACCAGATGGTCCTCCTGCTCCTCATAGACAATCAGGCGATGTTCCTTGAGGAAATTGGAAGAGATATTGTCGCTGATATGGGTAAGATCGGGATAGGCCTTTGCCACGATGAGGGGTACTTCACACAGAGTCGACAGAGTGATGGCAAGATCCCGGTCCGAGATCAGCCCCAGCTGTAACAGGATGGTGCCGATCGACTGGTCACTCTGCTGGTTGTCTCTCAGACGAACCGCGCGCTCGGCATCGGCGGTACTGAGTCGTCCGCCCTCCACCAGGGCGACGCATAGCGGGTACTCCATATAGCTGAGTACACCGGTATCATCCTCAGGGGAGAGATTCTCCTTGGCTATCTGGCTAATCTCCTGTCTCACAACGCATGACCTCTCAGGTGGCTGGTTGGACTCTATATGCCTGTCGGTCAGTGCCGTTCAGCACTGCCACGTAGAAAAAGCATGAGTCACCAGTTCTTTGTCGATTACTTGCTGGATGCCCGACGCCGTTGAAAGTCATCATGAAACAGGGTGGCGTCGCGTATCTTTTCTCGCAGTTCCTGAGATATATCGTAGGCCTCTTGCGGGTTCCGTACCACCTTTGGTGTCAATGTCACGATCAACTCGGTGCGGCTTATGTCCTTGGTGGTGCTGCCGAAGAGGTTGCCGACGATGGGGAGATGCATCAAACCCGGGATCCCCGTTTTGCCGCCTGAGCTGCTTTCACGAATCAAACCACCCAGCACAACAGTCTGCCCATCGTGAACGATGACGGTGCTCTCGATGGTACGCTGGGAAATTGAGACATTGCCACCGCCGCCAATGGCCGGGGCGGTACCGGGGGTACTGACCTCCTGGCTGACCTCCAAAGTCACCATGCCCCCTTCGTTGATGCGCGGCGTGACCTGCAACAGGGTACCCGTATCGCGGAACTGCACCTCGGAAACAATGGGGGCATCCGGATCGGTAGTACTCTGTGACGAACGAGTCACAATGGGTATCTGGTCACCCACCCGGAAGCTCGCTGTCTGGTTGTCTATCACCATGATCTGGGGTGCGGAGAGAAACTTCACTGAGGATTCGTTCTCCAGAATATCGAAGAAGACCTTCAGATCGTTGGCGCTATTGAACAGTCCCAGTGAAAAACCGTCGCCACCCGAGACATCCCCGGGCAGACTCCCCAATGCGCCTTTATAGGGGCGCCCGCTCCCTGTGGAACCATTGAAGAACCAACGTACGCCATAGCTCAGGTTATCGCTCAATTGCACCTCGGCAATGGTCGCTTCGATGAGCACCTGCTTGGGCGAAACATCCAGACGGCTGATCGTCGCCTTGATTTTCTGATAGTCCTTCGGGCTGGCCATCACCAGGATGGCATTGTTATCCGGATCGGCAATGATGGTCGCCGTGGCAACCGATCCTTCTTGCGGCGTCTGTCTAGACATACTGGCGCTTGCTACCGCTGCCGTAGCTGCTGCAGGCTGATCCCTGGTGAGAACAGCCTCACTGTCGGCATTACTGTTCTTCAGATCGATCCCGGTCGCTGTGGGAGCGCGCACATTCGAGCGTAGTAGCGGATCACTGCTGCTCAATCCCACACTTGAGGAAGGTGCTGAAACCTCATTACCGAATATATTCTGCAGAATGGCGGCTATATTCTCCGCTTTTCCGTTTTTCAGATGATAGACGTATAGCCGGCGGTCGGGAGATTTATCACTGCCCTGGTCAAACTGGCTGATCAACCTGCGCACATCCTTGATATATCTGGGTTGCTGACTGATCACCATGACCGCATTCAGGCGATCGATGGGAATCAGCTTGATCATTCCAGCCAATGGCGACCCATCGCCATCTCCAACCAGATGCTTGAGTTCTTCGGTAATGGTTTTGGCGTCAGTGGCCTTCAGCGGTATCAGCGCAAATGACATACCACTGAGCCAATCCACATCAAACATTTCGACGGTCTGCAACAGATTGTTGATCTGTTGATAGGAGCCGGTAAGGATTAACAGATTCCTGCCTTTGTCCACCCGAATCTGCTCTGCCGGGGAGGCAAAGCTTTCCAAAACCTTCTTCATTTCAACGGCTGTGATGTACCTCAATGGTACGATCTGTACACCCTGACCCGCTTTCATCTTCGCCTTACCCTGACCAACCGAGGGTTTCAGGGCCATACTCTTCAGATCAGCCGCAGGCAGAATCTTATAGAGTGCGCCGTTACGCACCATCACGGCACCGTTCATCTGCAGAATGTTCTCAAGAATCGGCAATACCGCATCGGTGCTGACCGGGTAGGTCGTATGGATGGTTACCTGACCCTGTACCTTGTCATCGATCAGATAGTTTTCCCGCAGTATCTCCTCAAACACCACCTTGACCACTTCGCGCAGATCCACTGCCTCAAAGTTGAGTGTTATGTCGCCACGCGCCGGTTGAGTCTTTTTCTTACCCGACTCTCCAGGTTTAATGAATCTACCGCTACCCTCACGAACAAAGAACTCCGGTTCCTTCACTGCCTGTTGCGAGAGTACCAGTTCCTGTTCATCATCGCCGCCGGAGGTCGCGATTGACGGTCTCTCTGCTGGATAGGGAGCAATCAGTCTGCCAGCATCTGTTTGGTTGATTTCGGGTTGCTGGGCGCATGATACCAACAATATGGACAATACCATTGGCAATAACCGAGTCAGCAGATTGGGTTCACTCTTGCTCATCTGATTTCCAGTAGTTCCACAAAACTTCCATATCCTAATCGAGGCACATAGGACTGAATATGGCTTCATACAATAACAGCAGATTTACAAGATTAATGAGATTGATGGGAGGATGTATTTCCGCATGGGGTGATTTCATACCTTTAATGCATAAAAACCCTACCACGGGTTCTACTGTCTCTATCACCCAGCCTCAAGATCATGCTCAGAGTGCATGAACTACCTGCTAAATGAATAGGATAATCAATCCTATAGTGGCCAAATCAGCTTTCCATGAAGCGTTTTAAGTGTGTATGTTCTATGTTTCCGACATAAAAATTATTTAGGATTTTACTGCCTCAACTGTTCAGTCATGGTAGTAACATACCTAATCAACAGGTAGTAGTAACACGCATTAAAGTATGAGGTATTAAGGAATATAGTTGATAATCAGATGATTTTATTCATATTTTACCCATCGATTCCCATACTGGGGAAATAAACGCGCCATCAGGCGACTGGCAAAGATGCTTAAGCGATTATTCACTGCCGTAATCTTGGCGGGATTGTTCTATCAATCCGTGCTGAATGGTGCCGCAGGATTAACCGCCGATGTTGATAAACTTGTGGCACAGGTTGATCTCACATCCCGTGTCCCGGTCATTGTAAAGTTCAAAAAAAACATCAATATAGATGACTTGCGTAGATTTATTAACAAAAAACATCAATATGAGCCGGCAGTCACTAAGTCACAGTCGAGGCTAAAGAAGCAATTACGCAGAAGGCTGTTGACCGGCCTGCAGGACCAGCTCATCAAGCCAAAGGCAAAACTCGCCAAAATATTGCGTGATCACGGTGTAAAAACACGCCTGAAATCACTTTGGGTCATCAACGCTGTCGCCTTGGACCTGCCAGCCAATCTGGTGGATAAGATCGCCGCCATGCCCGAAATGGAACGGATCACAGTCGATATGCAGTTGACCATGAGTGATGACAGTGTCGAGGGTCTGACCACAGATCCGTTGTGGAATCTCATCAACATCAACACCGAACAACTCTGGCAGCAGGGGATCGATGGCGATGGCGTCACTGTCGCCATCATGGACTCCGGCGTTGAGCTCAACCACCCGGATCTTATCGAAAAATGGCGCGGCGGGGCTAACAGTTGGTTCGACCCTTATCAGCAGAATGAACTACCCGCCGATACGGTGGGCCATGGCACGCAGGCACTCGGCATCATACTGGGGGGTGATGAGAGCGGTTTTCAAATCGGCATGGCACCTGAGGCCGAATGGATAGCGGCAAAGATCTTCGACAACGCCAATGAGTCAACGCTGAGCGCGATTCATGAGTCGTTTCAATGGCTGCTCGATCCGGATGGTGACCCACTGACCGATGACGCGCCCGACCTGGTCAACAATTCTTGGGGCTTTTCCACAACCATCAACGAGTGTTTCCAGGAATTCAGTGAAGACATCAAGCTGCTGCGGGAGGCCGGCATTGGTGTCGTGTTCTCCGCCGGCAACTTCGGTCCATCCACTGAATCCAGTATCAGTCCAGCCAACGATCCAGGTGCGCTCTCCGTTGGATCGGTGGATCAGTCCAACGAGATAGAACTGCTCAGCAGCCGTGGGCCAGGCGCCTGTGACGGCGGCGTTTTCCCCAAGCTGGCTGCACCCGGCAGCCTGATCTTTACAGCAGACCTGCTGCCCAACGCCTATAACATTGTCTCCGGCACTTCATTCGCCGCACCCCATGTAACCGGAGCCATGGCACTGCTTAAAAGTGCGTTTCCCGATGCCACACTTTCCCAGATCGAAACCGCACTCTATGACTCTGCTGTCGATTTGGGCGAGGCAGGTTCAGATGATAGCTTCGGTTACGGCCTGCTGGACGTAGCTGCGGCACATGCACTCCTCGAGAGTAACTTCGGATCCAATGAAAACAGCCGGATCGAGTTCAATGAATCACTCTTTTCCGTGGATGAAAATACACAGAAACTGATAGTCACTGTCAGGCGTTCAGGCGGGAGCAAAGGAGAGGCCAGCGTCGACTACACCACGATTGAAGACGAGGCAAGGCAGGGCCGTGACTATGCCATCAGCAAGGGCACACTGCAATTCAATGACGGAGAAACGCTACGCAGTTTCGAGGTATTCATCCATGATGACGACCTGGATGAAGAGAATGAAACGTTCTATGTCGCCCTATCCAATGTGGATGGCAATGCCACGCTTGGAGAGGAGTTGGAGGCAGAGGTCATTATTCTGGACAATGACGGCACAGGGGCCATTTCATTTGGCGCTGTCGCTTATGCCGTCAACGAATCGAAACAGCAGGCAATCATCGATCTGATTCGCACGGGAGGCAGCACAGGTGTTGTTGATGTGGAGTATCAGCTACTGGCGAAAAGCGCTGCTGCCGATATCGATTTTATTGCCGATAGCGAGACGATACGCTTCCAATCGGGAGAGACGCAGAAGGAGATACATGTCGAATTGGTCGATGACACTCTGCATGAAGAGAATGAGACCTTTCAGATTCTCCTTACAGCAGTCAGCGAGGACGCATCGATAGCAGAACCTGCCTCCACCACGGTCACAATTCTCGATGATGATCCGGATATTGAGACTGTTTCGATCTATCTGGATGCGGTCAGTTATGAAGTCAATGAGTCGGACAATCAAGTCTTCTTGACAGTAATTCGATCGGGTGACCTTGAGGCCAGCGCATCTGTCAAATACAAGACCATCGATGGTTCAGCCATAAAGGATAGTGACTACGTTGGCACCAGCGGCACCCTGACTTTTCCGGCCGGAGTGTCACGTCGAACAATATCGATTGAGATAATTAACGATGGTCTATACGAGGAGGAGAGCAGTTTTACACTGATACTCTCCGATGCAAGCGGCAATGCCGCAATCAGCACGCCATCTGCTGCGATTGTCAGAATTATAGATGATGACGCCCTGCCCTTCGTCTCAATTCACTCATCTCCGAGCCATAGCAGCGGCGGACTCCCTTCCCGTTTTTCCAGCAACAGAGAGACGTTGGAACAGGATTCCACACAAAATCAGTCTCGTAATCGTAGGGACCGAGGTTCAACCCTCAAGATCTTCGATCTTTCACTACGTGGTTATGACAGTAGCGCCTTGTTGGACAGACTTGGCCTGCAAGCGCCAGAGGTGTCTGCGACAACTCAACCAAGGGACGGCGACGGCGAAAAGCATGTGGAAGATAACAAGAAATCAGAATGCGGTGGCTCTGCCATCTCTGCCGATCCGGGGGCCTGTGGCTCCGACAATGATAAAGAAACTGTTACAGCGACAGACTCCAAGGATGTCCAAACGGTACCAGAATTCCCAGAAGTGGATGCGGATGGTACAACCGGCGATGCTGCTCCTCAAGCAACGAGTGACGCCCCCCTTAGGGAACCGCTCTGAATCTTCTCCATCACAGTGACTTCGTATCCTTACCAGTTACTCAGAAAGCCCATATGGATTTCACCTCAATCGTGTCGTCGTACTTGGGCATTCTCGAGAACTCTCCACCAGAGAGAATCGTTCGCTCCTCCATCATGGTTAAATAGTCAGGCAACTCTTCTCTGTAAAGAATGTCAATCTTTTTACTGGTAATCACAACCCTCATAGAGAGGCCGCCTAAAACCCGATCGAACCTAATCTGCACCTTGGCAGTCAGATTTTGCTCAAAACAGATGGCATGTAATATATCTTTAACCAGACGATACAGGATTGACTTACGTTCTAGCGAGATATCAGCTTCCTCAAGTGCGAAAACAATCTCAATCTCAAGACCTGATCTCTCGGTGTGACACTCTGAAACCACTGAATTGAGTGCAGCCTTGAGACCGAAATCGTCGAGACTCGGTGGGCGCAGATCTATAGCAACCGCCCTGATTTTATGAGCTGCATTCTGCAGCATCGGTACTATTTCCGTGGAGAGTTGATTGACTTCGCCCTCCTTTTCCTGCTTATTTAGACTCAGTATATATTTTTCCAACTGCATCTTGACACCGGACAGGGTCTGTACCACGTCTTCATGGAGATCAAAGGCTATCCGCCTCTTCTCATCCTCCTGGGCATTGATCATCTTGGCAGTGAGAAATTCGAGCAGCACCTTCTTTTCTCTTGTGATTCGATTCTGATCTTCAATGATGCGTTCAGATCGTTTGATGTGCATCAGCAAGAAAGCGTAGAGGAACAGCATCAACAGCAACGTCGTAAACATCAGAACAATGATTGTCCTCATAGCATGACTGACATAGCCGCTGATGTCGTAATAGATCTCCATAACACCCAATACTGGCGAATTTTCATCTACCCGTATCGGCACATATGTCTGCACCAGGTTAACGTCCCTGTCATTGTCACTGAAGATAGTGAAACTATCACGATAGTTTAAGACGGTTCTCGGATAACCCGCTATCGCTGTCTTGAAACCATCGTTTTCCTCATCTTCTTCAGTGTAGGCTGAAGGATTGGATGAGTAAGCGACTCGTCCCTTCACATCGTACAGCTTTATCCTGTCAACATTGGTATCCTTTATCATTTTTCGTATCGCACGCGCAAGCAATGGGTCGAATGGCATCTCACCAGGTTTCTTTTTATTTAGCTTGATAAGATTCAGATACATCACAAAGTGATCATTAAGCGCATACTCTGTGGCTATGGTCAGCGATTCGTTACTCGTTTTTGCGGATTCCTGGATGATGCGCGAAGTTTCGTAGCGAAAAAGAAACAGGATGACGAAGGCAATCAAGATGATTGCGACAAAACTAGTGATGCCATAGCGTTTTGCAAGCTGATAGTCGGGGCTGTAGCTGTTGGTATGGCCTTGTTTATAATTATCCACTGCTTCTACCGTCAAAAAAATGCGAAGAGAGCCTGTTCCAAAATCCTGGCGTAAGGGACCATCCAATCTGTCAGATTCCTTAACCCTCCATCAGTATCTACACTTGCGATGTAGTATCCCATGGATTCAAAACAATGATCAGGCGCCGCACTAACCCTTGGATCGGTAGTAGTATAGGGCAGATCATCCATCATGTGTTCGATTTTTTCAAAAAGACTCGCGATCAATATTGTTGTGACACTACTTCACAACATCTCCTGCCGCTTCTGGCTCAATATCAGGTGAAAGCCCGACTCTCTTTCGCACTGCCGTCATCCGGCTCACTGCTGATCTGCAGCATCGATTCCTGAATGGTTGCCCCGAAAGATTGAGCGTGACCAAGGCGCCGGACTTGGATCAACATAACCTGTATCAGCCCTTCGACAGGAAGCGTCAAAAAAATGATATGGTTTCACTTATGGATTATAAGTGCTTTATTTTTTTATAAAAAATAGAGTTGGGAAGCAAAGGATATCGAATTCTCAAGTTTATTTGCAGCCTGGCTGCCCTGCCCAGGATAAAGGAAGGAAATGTTGCTGCACTTCTTGTGGCGGCTTCCCCGGGGCTGATTAATTGTCTTTTTGTGTCATCGTGCGTTACTCTTATATTCGAACCTGGCTTGTGGAATAGACGGTTGAACATTGCATCTCATTCAATCGCACCTATATTCAGATGAAATCGACAATAAAGCTGCAATGCGTTCCAGCATCCGTACCCAATACCTTTCATAGACAGCATTCGGGTGACCATGAATACGGATAAAAAGAAAATCATCATCGCCGAAGATCACAATATTCTGCGAGCCGGGCTCAAGGCACTGCTGACATCCAATCCCCAGTTTGACGTGATTGGAGAAGCCGATAACGGCCGCGATGCAATCCGCCGTGTTATCGAACTAAAACCTGACCTCGTTATCATGGACCTGAACATGCCGGGTCTAAACGGCATGGACGCAATACGTGAAATAAAAGAGCGCCTACCGGAGATAAAAACCCTGGTGCTGACTGTGCACAGCGAGGAAGAGTATGTCTTGGCCAGCCTGAAAGCGGGGGCCAACGGATATGTACTGAAGGACGCCACGCAGAACGAGTTAATGACGGCGGCGGAACGTGTATTGAAGGGCAAGACCTATCTGAGTTCCGAAATCACCGACAAGGTGATCAGCAGTTACCTGAACACGAACAACGTAAGCCAGGAACCGATGACGCGCTGGGATACAGTGACCCAGAGAGAGCGGCAGATATTAAAACTCATTGCCGAAGGCCATACCAATAAAAGCATGGCCGAGTATCTTTGCATCAGTGTGAAGACAGTGGAGAAGCATCGAGCGAACCTGATGAAAAAGCTCGATTTGCACAGTGTTTCCGCGTTGACGACTTACGCCCTTGACAAGGGTATTATCAACCGTTGAGCGC
>QBVD01000058.1 GCA_003058525.1 gamma proteobacterium symbiont of Ctena orbiculata
AACCGATGAAATACCTCTCCAAGCTCCTGCCTGATCTGCCCAAAAAGCGTCTTCCTCCGGTACTTCGGGATAAACACTATATGGTACTTACACTCCCATCTCGTGTGGCTTAAACTTTCTACTTGTCTCATGGTTTCTCCTTAGCGTGTTGCTTGGCGGCTCACGCTTTGGGGTTACTATGAGACTCCTGTTTCTGTCAAACTATTGATGCCTCCCCAGCAGAGCTGGGGGGTCTCCATTTTTGTCTAGTCCAATCGGCCCTAATTGAGCATAGCTAGGCGGTTGCGTTCAAACTCGTGAAGAACCTTTTTCACGTAGTTTTGCGTCTCCGGGTAGGGCGGGATCGTATTTCCGTACTTGAACACCGCATTTTCACCCGCATTGTACGCCGCAAGAGCCAGTTTGATATCGAATTCGAACAGCTTCAGCAGGTCCTTCAAATATTGAGCACCGCCTTGAAGATTCTGTTTTGGGTCATAGGAGTCATTGACGCCGTAGCGATTTGCGGTAGCCGGCATCAACTGCATCAATCCGCGTGCACCCTTGCTGGATATTGCTTTCGGATTGTAGGCCGACTCGACCATCACCACCGCGTGCAGCAATCCCGGATGAAGATGGAGCTGTCTGGCAATATCATCGATTATCGGTGTCAGCTCAGCCTTGTTTTTGCGCAGACGCGCCAAACTGTAGTTGCTTCGACTATTACGTTTCTTCTTCCCGCTACGCCACAACAGGCGATAGTTGCCCTTCATGGGCTTATCGGTGAAATGGATGCCGCCATCACTACCCCGATACTTATAAATCTCTGCACTTACCGACATAGGCACGCAGAAACAGACTGCCATCAGGAGCAGCTGCCTCAAAGCATGCTTAGCGCTGATTGATCTTGGTTTCACGCAATCCTTTCCTATATAGGGCAATTGTCGGCAAAAAACGGATAAACTTGAAATCAAATGATTCTCCGGTTCATGCGCCGCAACATTTTTTATATTTCTTGCCGCTGCCGCAGGGGCATGGATCATTCCGGCCGACCTTCGGCTGGTGGCGTTTCTCGGTTTTCGGCGCCACAAGCCGGCCGTCAACAAAATACCAAACGCCGTCCTGTTTGAGAAAACGGCTGATTTCATGATGCGGCCTGACCATCCCCCCCTCTTTATAGGTGGCGACAAACTCCACACTAGCCTCTTCGTCGGCCTCTCCTCCACCTTGAACATCCATAATCTGCAGGCCCAGCCACTCGGCATTTTCCGCCCATCGCCGTGTGGCTTCAATATCGTGATCATGACGATGATCCGGGTGCAGGGATTGATGTAGGAACTCCGCCTTTCTGGCGCCAAACGCACTGTAACGTGCACGCATCAGTTTCTCGGCTGTATCCGCCTTTGCAGCATCCTCATGGATTGGTCCGCAACAGCTCTCATAAGCGACACCAGACCCACAGTAACATCCAGCCATGGTCTCCTCCGCATGAATATTTATTAAGTGGGAACAATAACATAGCGCCTGTTTAACACCAAGGGGATGATGGCTTCGCCTGTGATTTGAGCCATGATCTCCCGCCACAACGGTCTTGGCGATTAACGGCTCCTGCTTTGGGCACCGACCTAGCGTTACGGCAAGCGAGTGATCAGGGCCTGGTGCCCTCTCTTCAGAACGAAAAAAAGGTGGGTGAACACCCACCTTGAAGGCCTCTATCATTGAGGCTGTAGACTGGAAAAACGGAACGATTCCACACTGAGTCCGCCTCTATTCAGTTAACCGGTATAGGCATTCTCTAAAACCATTCCAACGCAGCTAACTCTAACAGCGTTCCATGACAGTCTGATGACAGTGGAGAGTCGATAGGAATATTTGACCTGGAATCGATATGATGGGGCTGGAATTAGAGTCCCATCTCTTTGATACGCTTCAGTAGACGTTTGACCGAGATGGGATAGGCGGTTCCCAGATCCTGGGCGAACAGGGAAATGCGCAACTCTTCCAATCCCCAGCGGATCTCCTCGATGCGATCGTCAACCCGTCCACGCTGCCTGCATTGCTGATCCCACTGCTCCCATCGCTGTTGCAGTTCCGCCATTTCATGCATACGCTGCCGGTCTCGTGCCGCGGCATGGGTCAGTTTGTCGACCCGTTTCGAAATACCCTGAAGGTATCTGGGGTAGTCGCTGAGCCGTTCATCCGGCACATGTTGCAGAAAACCACGATAGACCAGACGCTCCAGCTGATGCCGCATATCCATTGCAGAGCCCATCCAGTTGACCTGGGTGATCGCGCTTATCGCTTTTCTGGTTTGATGGCTCAGTTCCAGTATCTCCAGCAGTTGTTGACAACTGCTGTTCGCCTGCTGCATCAGTCTTCCCCGCCTGCTGCTCAGCCGCTCTTCAAAGCGCTTACCATCGCGAATCTCCGGGAGTTGGTTGAGAAATGTGCGATCGACGATGAACGATACCAATTCATCTTCAAGATCCCGATGCTCTCCGTCTTCCCGATCTTTCTCCACCGCAGGCACCTTGGCGTAAAGCAGGCGCATCCGGTCGAGCTGGTCGAGGTTTTTACGCAGATACCTCATCTCCTTGGGCATTTTCAACATTATCAGCCGTCTCACCCCCTCCTTGTGGGAACGCAAGGCGCTGCTCTCGGCATCGAGCAGACGAATCGCTACGCTCTCCCCTTCATCCACCAGGGCAGGATAGCCCTGGAGTGTGATTCCTCCCTGTTCTATTGCCAACTGTTTCGGCAGCCTGTCGAAATCCCAATCCTTCAGACCGTTGCGTTCAAAACCGGGGGAGTTGAGGTGCCGGTGCTGCGCCTGCGTCTGCCCCGCATGCCGCCGCTTCATACCTGCCAGATCCCGCCCCTGCTCCAAAGTGGACCCACCCTGATCGACAACCCGCACCCGCATGCGCAAGTGAACGGGAATATCCTCCTCAGTCCATGCATCTTCGGGGATATGGACTCCGCTGAGCTGTTTCAATCGCTCTCCCAGTACCTGTATCAGGGGCCTGTCACTGTCCGGCAGATCGGCAAGACAGGCGTCGGCAAATTCGGGAACAGGTACGAATGAACGCCTTAGCGATTTAGGTAATCCGCGGATCAGAGAAATCACACGTTCTCTCAACAATCCGGGCACCAGCCACTGCAGACGCGCCTCGGTGATCTGATTCAGTACATCCTGCGGAACAATCAGGGTAAGGCCATCCTGTGCACTCCCGGGATCGAACTGGTACTCCAGGGGCAGTCGCATACCATTGATATCGAGATGATCGGGAAACTGCTCACTGGAGATCCGTTGCGAACCGTCCCTCATCAGGTCGGACTCATCCATGTATAAGCGTTTCGACTGCTGCTTGGACTGCTGTCGCAACCATTTTTCGAATCCGGGTGTGGTTGAAATGCCCTCGGGTATCCGCTGATCGTAGAAACTGTAGATACGTTCTTCATCCACCAGAATATCCCGCCGTCTCGATTTGGCTTCCTGGTCATGAATGGCCTCGATCAACGTCTGATTGTGACGCCAGAACGGCGCTCGAGTGTAAAAGTCCCCGTCGACCAACGCCGAGCGGATGAAAATATCCCTGGCGACCACCGGATCGATGGGTGAGAAATTGATCTTACGGCGCGGAATCAGGGTGATGCCGAACAGGGCGACTTTCACATAGCCGGCAACCTGGCCGCGTTTTTTCTCCCAATGGGGCTCAGAGTAGCTGCGTTTCACCAGGTGTCCCGCCGCTTTCTCAACCCATTCAGGCTGAATCACCGCCAAGGTTCGCGCATAGAGTTTGCTGGTCTCCACCAACTCGGCCGCCATGACCCACTTCGGCTGCTTTTTATAGAGAGCGGAGCCGGGATGGATGAAAAAGCGTGTATTCCGCGCTCCCAGATAATCATGGCTGTTGCTCTTTAAACCGAGATGACTCAAAAGACCACTCAATAGGGCCCGATGGATCTCCTCATAGCCCGCCTCGGCACTATTTTCACGCAGCCCCATTTCATGCAGTTGTCCACGCAATTGTTGGTGTATGTCATGCCACTCCTGAACCCTGTTCCAGGAGAGAAAAAGCCGCTTGCACCAGCGGTGAAATTTGTTTTTCGATAGATGTTTTCTCTGCGTCTCGACCTCCTCCCAGAGTGAGAGGTAACTCAGGAAATCAGACTGCTCATGACGAAATCTCGCATGGGCCTCATCCGCCAACTGCTGCTTATCCACCGGACGTTCCCGCGGATCCTGCACACTCAGTGCGGCTGCAATCACCATTACCTCTTTCAGACAGTGGCTATGGGCCGCTGAGAGGAGCATCCTGCCGATACGCGGATCCACAGGCAGCCGGGCGAGCTGCTGGCCAAGACGGGTTATTTTGCGATCGCCGGCGACCGCGCCGATCTCTTCCAGTATCCGGTAGCCGTCCTTGATGAGACGATGATCGGGGGGATCGATAAAGGGGAAGTCACTGATCTCACCCAATCCAAGCAGTTTCATCTGCAGGATGACGGAGGCCAGATTGGTACGCTGTATTTCCGCTTCGGTAAAGGGACGACGGGCCTGGAAATCCTCTTCAGTGAAGAGGCGGATGCAGACCCCGGCGGCGAGACGGCCGCAGCGGCCTTTGCGCTGATCAGCCGAAGCTTGGGCTATGCGTTCCACAGGCAGGCGTTGCACCTTGCTGCGATGACTATAGCGACTGATGCGCGCATAGCCGGTATCGATAACATAACGTATGCCCGGTACCGTCAGTGAGGTTTCAGCCACATTGGTGGCCAATACGATACGCCGGCTCGTGTGGGGCTTGAACACCCGGTTCTGATCCTCAATGCTGAGTCGCGCATAGAGCGGCAGAACTTCGGTGGCGGGAAGTCTGTGTTTGCGCAAGGTCTCTGCTGTCTCGCGTATCTCCCGCTCACCACTTAAAAAGATCAATATATCGCCCCGGTCGATCAGCGACAGCTCATCCACTGCATCCACGATGGCCTGCTGTAGCGGGTCGTCGCGTTCGTTCTCCCCCCCCTCAACCGGCGGTCGGTAACGCACCTCCACCGGATATGTGCGACCCGATACCTCTACGATGGGTGCATTATGGAAATATTCGGAGAATCTCTGAGGATCTATGGTCGCCGAGGTGATAATCAGTTTGAGATCGGAACGCCTGATGCACAGCTGTTTCAGATAGCCCAGCAGGAAGTCGATATTCAGACTGCGTTCATGGGCTTCATCGATAATCAAAGTATCGTATTGATTGAGATAAGGGTCCTGCTGGATTTCAGCGAGCAGTATCCCATCCGTCATCAGTTTGATATAGCTATGGGGACCAACACGATCGTTGAAACGCACCTTGTAGCCCACCGCTTGACCAGTGGTGGAGCCCAGTTCACTCGCCACTCGTGTTGCCAATGTCCTGGCGGCGACCCTGCGCGGCTGTGTGTGACCGATATATCCCGACAGGCCAAGACCGATGTCGAGACAGATTTTGGGCAGCTGTGTCGATTTACCCGAACCGGTTTCACCACACAGCACAACCACCTGATGATCCTGAATCAGCGCCTTGATCTCATCAACCCGCTGGCTGATAGGCAACACCTCGGGATATGTGACTTGTGGCAGATTCTCACGGCGTTGCATCAGGCACTGCTGTGACGACCGAATGGAGTGCCAGAGCTTCATCAGCCCTTGTGAATAATCCCCCCCACTGGCTTCACGTTTCCTCAGACCGCGAAGTTGTCGATAGAGGCGATGCCGATCCCGCAGCATGCAATGCCTGATCTCTAACGGATCGGGAAAATCATTGAGAGTCGCACTCACGATAACACTATGGAGGAGTTAAATGCTGCAAATATGTTGATGAAATGATCGTCAATAGCACCGGTCAGGCGCCATGGGCTTTATCCTGACATTATATGAATCGTACTTGGTTTCTGCATTCCCGCGCTGGAGCGTTTGGTTAGTACTGCATTGGGTATCAATATACCACGATAAACATTAGGTTCCGGTGCGGCAAGCCGCACCCTACACCTTTGGATTGGATCCATCCAGATTATGATGGATTTCCAGCACCGCACGGTGGGATAGGCGCCACCAAATAGCAGCCGATTCGAAGTGAATTCAGTAGACTTTTAACAGGCTTTGGATCAATGACCGCCACCCTTCAGCGCTGTCACCATACCTTCGATCGTATCCTTGGCATCACCGAAGATCAGTGAAGTGTTGTCCTGATAGAACAGCAGGTTGTCGACACCTGAGTAGCCGGGATTCATGGATCGTTTGAGGAAATAGACCTGCTTCGATTTCGCCGCATCCAGTATCGGCATGCCGTATATCGGGCTGGAAGAGTCTGACCTGGCTGCCGGATTGACTACGTCATTGGCGCCCACCACCAGCGTGACATCGGCAGTGGGGAATTCCGGGTTGATCTCATCCATCTCGAGGACGTGGTCATAAGGAATATCCGCTTCGGCGAGCAACACATTCATATGTCCAGGCATACGCCCGGCTACTGGGTGAATTGCAAACTTTACCGTCACATCCCGCTCTTCAAGCAGCTCCAACACCTCTTTCAAGGCATGCTGCGCCTGGGCCACCGCCATACCGTAACCCGGTACGATGATGACCTTGTTGGCATCTTCCATCCAGTAGATGGCGTCCTCTACCGAGGCTGACTTGACACCCTTCTCGGCAGCCACACCCACCGCGCTGGGCGCACCATCCGACTCACTGCCAAAACCACCGAACACAACATTGATGATGGAACGGTTCATGGCCCGGCACATGATGAAGGAGAGAATGGCGCCAGAAAAACCGACCAAGGCACCGACAATGATCAGCAACAGATTACCCAGAGTAAAACCCGTTGCCGCAGCAGCCCATCCTGAATAACTGTTAAGCATGGATATGATAACCGGCATATCCGCACCACCGATGGGAATGATCAGCGTAAAACCCAGTACGAATGACAGCAGGGTGATCAATACCAGCGAGGTCATACTCCCTGTCATGCCAAAGTGGACACCGAGTAAGACCGTTGTGATTGCGATAGCTGCATTCAAGGCATGCTGTCCCTTGAATTTTACCGGCGCCCCGCTTACCAATCCCTGCAGTTTTGCAAACGCCACCACTGAACCGGAGAAGGTGATCGCACCGATGATGATACCCGCCGATAACTCCCCCATCATGACCGGGTTGAGGGTACCCGCGGCATCGTGGTTGAGATAGGTGCCGATAGCCACCAGCACCGCGGCCATACCCACGAAGCTATGCAGCGCCGCCACCAACTGCGGCATGGCGGTCATCTGCACGCGGGCAGCCAGTACCGTACCAATCACCGCGCCGGCGATTACGCCGACCAGAATGAAGCCGTATGACTGCACTTCATGACTGAACAGGGTGGCTAGGATGGCAATGGCCATACCCGCCATGCCAAGATAGTTTCCGCGCCGTGCCGATGCCGGATGGGTAAGGCCTTTAAGCGCCAGAATGAATAGGATTGCTGAAATCAGATAGGCAATCGCTTGGGTATTTGCTGATATCTCCATCGGTCAGGCACTCACTTATCTTTTTTCTTGAACATGGCCAACATCCGGTTGGTTACCAGAAACCCGCCAAAGACGTTGATCGAAGCCAACAATACCGCGACAAAGCCAAAAATCTCAGCAGCGGTACCTGCTGTCTCCAGGCCGGTCACCAACAGGGCACCCACGATGATGATCCCCGAAATAGCGTTGGTCAGCGCGACCAAGGGTGTATGCAGCGAGGGGGTTACCCCCCATATCACCCAGTAACCGATAAAGCAGGCAAGAACGAAAACATATAATGCAACCAGTGTGTCAGGCATGGGATCACTCTCGTATAGGTTGTTTTTGTGACATGGAGCTGACTTAAGACTCGGATCTCAGACGCATCGCCTTGGTGATCTCATCTTCCTCAAGATCCTTCAGCTCCAGGCCGCCTTCACCCTTCTCCACCATGATATTGAGCAGATTCATGATATTTCCACCAAAGAAGGCACTCGCATCAGAAGCCACCATTGAGGGGTAATTGGTATGACCGACAATCGTCACACCATGCTTTACAACCACCTTGTCGGCCTCGGTCAAGGGACAATTACCACCTGTCGCCGCTGCCAGATCGATCACCACCGATCCGTCACGCATATTCTTGATCACCTCCTCGGTAACCAATACGGGTGCAGGACGGCAGGGAATTAAAGCGGTGGTGATAATGATATGCGCCTTGCTCAACTCATCAGCAAGGGCTTGCTGCTGCTTCGCCTTGGCCTCTTCCGATAACTCTTTGGCATAGCCGCCCTCACCGGAGCCGCTCTCGCCGATATCGAGTTCGATGGCCTTGGCTCCCAGGGATTCGATCTGCTCCTTGGTTTCCGGACGTACGTCATAGGCGAGCACATCGGCCCCCAGTCGTCTGGCGGTTGCAATCGCCTGCAGGCCTGCGACACCGGCACCCAATACCACCAATCTGGCCGGCTTTGCCGATCCTGCCGAGGTCATCATCAATGGCAGAAAACGCCCGTAGTGGAGTGCGGCTTCAATTACTGCGCGATAACCAGCGATATTGCTTTGCGAAGAGAGGGCATCCATAGCTTGTGCTCTGGATATTCTGGGAACTCTCTCCATCGCAAGATAGACGATCTCTTTCTCCAGAATCGTATTCAGCGTTTCATCGAGTTCGCAGGATTCAATATGAGCGATCAATATCGATCCCTTGGGGAGTTCAGCGGCCTCGCTCACCGAAGGCTTACGCACACGTACCAGGATGTCGGCATTCAATGCGTCTTCGGGAGCGACTATCTCAGCGCCTGCGTCCCGATAATGTTCATCAGTATAATCGGCGTTTTCGCCGGCGCCGGCGGAAACCTTGATGGTAAAACCTTTATTAGTCAGTTTCTTGACGATTTCCGGTGAAAGAGCGACACGCCTTTCCCCCACCGCTGTTTCTTTCAATAGGCCTATTTTCATCGTTTTTCTACTCAGCCAAATTTAGGTCGTATTAGCACTTTGTCGAGCGCGCATCATTATCCAGACTAATGCCTTGATTCACAAGATTAGACAAATGTGACGATTCCTGCCTGCCCCGGATTCCCCTGAAGCAGAAAACAGCCACAGAATAAATACTATATTTCCTTTAATAACAGAATGTTAGATATGCTTGAAATGACTGATTACAGCTATTCTGCGTTTCCCTCATGTAACAAAACCGGGTAAATACTGGTGGGATACAGAATATGTGTTTTGGGAATATTTTCACATTTTAGCCAATCAGATAATAGCTTTGGATGCCGAAACAGGGGCTGAACAGTAATTTCCGGTGAGAATCAGGCAACTCACTCTCGTTTGATCCCATTCAGCTGCTATCGAGAATGGGTGCACGAGAGTTACTGGCGGTAAACAGTCGCCCCCGGTAATTGCAGAGAACAGTCAGAAGAAGGGATATGACAAACGGATGTTATCGATTCGGATTAGTTCTTAATAATAGGTACCGTAGTAATTGTCGCCTTTGACTTCCCGACTCTTGTTAAGTACCAAACCGATTGCCTTGTCGCTGTCCAGGCGGCTCAGCGTATCCTTGATCGCTTCAACAGGCGTCCCTCCAGCTTCCACCACCACCAGGACCTGCCCCATGTGCTGGTTTAGTACGATTGATTCACTGGTTGATAGCATGGGAGGAGAATCGAAAATGATGATCCGGTCCTGATACCTTACAGCCACTTCAGTCAGGAACTCCTCCATCTCTTTGCTGGCGAGTAGCTCCGTCGACTTTTCCGAGCGTTTTCCGGCAGAGATTACTTTAAGCCTTGGGATTTGTGTTTCGAGTATGACATCACCAACGGTACAGCTTTTATCTTCAAGCAGATCGATAAGTCCCTTTTCCTTTTCGATACCAAGCAGCGTACTCAAGGAGCAGCGCAATACATCACCATCAATCAGGAGCACGGTCGAATCGAGTTCCGTAGATATACTCAAGGCAAGATTCATTGCGGTAAATGTTTTGCCTTCCGATGGCAGTGAACTGGAAATGGATATCAGATTGCCATGCTCTATCGGCGCCGCACCCTTACCCAGGGCGTTCATAATAACCGGGCGTTTTATAATTCGATACTCTTCAGAGAGTTGCTTATTGCCGGAATGGGGTACGATATAACCCACTCGAGACAGTGATTCGTAGTCCAGATGAATCTTCTTGGCACTGCTTCTCGCGACAGGCTCCCTGCTGACAGGAATAGTGGGTTCGGCAGATTGCTGTCCACCCACAGCAGGTGTGACAGACGCTGTTTGCTCCAGTACCGGCTTGGCTTTTTCAATCGTTTTATCACGATTTGTAACATCCGTTGTCTTGGCTGATTCGTTCGCATTACCTTTATTCGATTTGGTTTTTGCTAAACGCTCAATGGCTTTCTCAATGCTGCTCATCTAAACCGCTTTCCTGTGATTGATGGGTATTAAAACCATGTTTCCGGGATAATCAGTACATCGCCAGGCATCATTTTAACATTAGCAGATATATCCCCATCTCTGATCAAATCGTCAAGGCGGACTCGATACTCTGTTGTTTTTCCGTTTACCTTCCTGACCACCTTTGCTTTGTTACCCGCTGCGAAATCAGTCAAACCGCCCACAGCGATAATGACATCGAGCAAGGTCATTCCATCCCTGTAGTTGATCGACTGCGGTTGAGAAGCCTGGCCGACGACACGTACCTGTTCAGTATACCTACCCACAAACTCTGTCACGCTGACCGTCACTTTGGGTGATTTCACGAATTTGGAAAGTTTGGCTTCAAGGGTTCTGGCCAATTCAGTCGGCGTTTTTCCACTCGCAGGCAGATCCTCCACCAGGGGTGTAGTGATCATACCATCCGGACGCACCACCACCTGAGTTGAGAGCTCGCTGTCTCCCCACACGAAGACATTGAGCGTGTCTCCGGGTCCGATCACGTAAAGCGGTGAATCCGGCCCAGCGACTGTGGTGGGAACCTGATTTTCTGGAGATGTCATCTCGGGTGGGCTTGAACATGCCGCCAGCATGATTGTTGAAAGAACCCAGAGAAAACCCAGTATTTTCTTGTAACCTATTGATAACATATTGCTTTCCTGATATCCAATGATGTTAACTTGAACTATTTTAACCCTTAATTTGAGAGATCTCACTCAAAAGCTTCTTCGCTTCCTCTGATTCGGGGAAGTCCGCATGGTCTTTGCTGAGCCTCACCAGCACCTCTTTCGCCGCTTTCACATTGTCCGACTCTGCAAGCATAACAGCATAATGATAAAGAATAGACGGGTCTGAGGCCGTATCCATAATCGGTGACAATATTTTCAAAGCCGTAGCCGTGTCTCCCGATTTATGTGTCAACCAGGCATAAGTATCCACTACTGACTGAGTGGCGTTTCCTGAAATTTCATAGGCAAGTTTCGCTTGATCAAGCGCTTTTTGAGGGTCCTGATCAAAATTTAGCAGCGCAGAATTGTTAAGGGCTACTATATTTCGCGGGTTCACCTCCAGCAGATCACTATATAATTTAAGTGCTGCATTCATTTTCTCCATCGTCTGATAGACGATCGCCAGCGCCAACTGTACCTGCTGATTGTTCTTATGAGATCTCTTCCAGCTGGTCAACAGGTTGATCGCACTCATCGAATCTTTGTTCTTGATATACAGATCTGACAGCTGCTGTATCAGGATAAAGGGGGATTTGGGTGTGGCATGCGCTTCCAGGCTGTTGATCGCTTTAACTATATCTCCCTTTACTTCATGGTAGTTGGCTTGAAGCGTCACACCCACAAGCCTGGTCTTATCGTTATCGAGCAGTTGCTCTATTATCGTTTCAACCTGTTGATAATTCCTATCCCGCAACTCCAATTTGTAACGCAACAGTTTGCCTTTAATGGATAAAGGTATCTTTCTATCCAACTTTTGCAGGGTAGTTCTTGCAGCCTCTAGATCCCCTCTCTTTGTCTGCAGATCGGCCAGTTGCAAATAGGCCATCTCGCTGTCCGGATTATCATCCAGCAACTTTTTAATGGTTGACTCTGCCTGATTATAGTGGCCTGTCTGCTGATCGATCATGGCAAGCAGGGATATGATGGCAGGGTTGTTACTCTGTCGAAGCTGCTTGTCATCAAGATAAACTGCTGCCTTATCCGGCTGTTTCCTTCTTAAGTAGTATCTGGCCAGAATGACCCGAGGCAGCCATGAATCCTTACCCGTTTCAACGGCTTTTTCCAACCATGCCAGTGCCTCTTTTTGACTGCCCGAACGTTCGCTAATCTGTGCTAGCAGCATCATCGCATTGACATTGCCCGGCTCTCTGGCAAGGACCAGATTGAGCCTGTCGCTTCCAGCTATCAAACGACCATCCTCAAGATCCATCCTTGCCAGTGCCAACTGGCCAGGGATGAATTCGGCACTTTTACTGACTGCATCAGCAAAGTATCGCCTTGCATAGTTTCTGTTCCCCGAATTGAGCTCTATCATGGCCCGCAGATAGAGATCTCCAGGACGTTCACCTTCACGCGTCAGAAGCTGATCAGACAGTTTCCGCGCAGAGTTGAAATCCTGTTTCTTGATATATGAAAGGATCAACAGCGTATCTCTGTTCGATGACTCTCCTTCCCATTTGTCCTCCAACTCGGATATAGCCTCATCGACAGACCCATGATTGATATAGAGTCGAGCCAGTTCCTCACGAATGCGGGTGTCACTGGGATTGACATGCGCAGCCTTTTTAAGAAACTCGATCCCCTTGGAATACTCTCCCGATTGACTGGCTGCGAGACCAATCATGGTCAATATCTGATCATCATTGCTGTCGGCACCACCAGATTCAAGCAAAGCCAGGGCCTCTTTCGGTTTATCCAGTCGTAACTTGATTTCACCAAGAAGCTTTCTGGCCTGGAGATGGGTTGGCACCTGATTGACATATCTCGTCAGCAGTATATTTGCCTGTTCCAAATTGTTTTCAGAAAAGTGCAAAGCGCCAAGCAAGAGGGTTGTCGGCAGGTGATTGGGCATGACTGAATGCGCCTGAGACAACTTGGTAACTGCACTCTCATAATCCTGCTTCAAATAATCATACAGACCTGAGAGATAGGCAACGTATGGATTTTTTTTGTATTGAGCCTCTAACTCTCGAATATATACACCGCTCTCATCCAATCTCTTCAGGTGAAAAAGCAAATGGGTGAGATTGACTTTGATTATATACGCATCTTGCTTGGGATCATCTTCGTCTATCAGTGACAGCGCACCCTTCAACAGTTCAACCGCCTTACTGTGATCCTCCAGTTTTACATGCAAAGATCCCAGGTCACGCCATACCTTATAGTCCTTGTTATCTATCTCCAATGCACGCTGTAAATATTCCAACGCCTCAGTATCATCATTCCTCATACTTGCCGCTTTCGCCAGCGATCGCAATGCAGTGACACTTTCCGTATCCTTCTCAAGCATTTTTTCGGCAAGTACCGTTCCCTTCTCCACATCTTCCACACTGAGATAAGAGTGAGAGACAACACCCCACACCCTCATAGCTTCGATGCTGTCAAACCTCCCTTTTTCGTACGCCTCTACAATCTCTTTATGTTTCCCTTGCAACTCCCAGGAAGACATTAAGATCAGTTGCACATCGGCCGTGGGCGACTTGTCGCCTAAAACTGTTTTTATCTCTTTTTCTGCAGAAATCCCGTCGCCTTTTTTCAAGTAACTTCTGGCCAGTAATTGTCTGGCATCGGTATTTGCAGAGTTATTCTGAAGTATTTGCTTGAGCTCAATAATCGCTTTCGAATAGAGTCCGCTTTGATAACTGGTTTTAGCAGAAGCCAAGGCTTCACTGTCATCTTTACCGACTGTGCATGCGGACAGCATAAGCTGCAGCACGATTACAGATAGTAATGCCCAAAGGTTCAATTGTCTTACGTTATTCACTGCCCTTGTCATTTCAGAACCACCATCAAATGCGGCCGTATTGAAAACACTCTGCAACTCCTGAATCGATCTATTTCAGACCATATTTATTCACTAGGTCATATAAGGTTGGTCTGCTGATTCCCAGTAGATCAGCCGCCTTTGATACATTTCCACCAACGAAGCTCATGGCCCGTATTATCGCTTTTGCCTCTGCCTGCTCCCTGACCTCTCTCAAATTGACCGGCATCACATCCTCGCTCCCTTCAGTCAATTGCAGTTCACTGGGAGTAATCATTTGTTCATCAGCCATAACCACAGAACGTTTTATTCTGTTTTCAAGCTCTCTGACATTCCCTGGCCAGCTATAGCCCTCGATGGCTTTCAATGCTTCCTTAGTGAATCCGCTGACTTTCGAAGTGTTCTGCTTCGCATATTTTTTTAAAAATGACCAAGCCAGCAGCACTGCATCACCCGCACGCTCTCTTAGTGGTGGTATATTGATAGAGATTTCACTGATTCGGTAATAGAGATCCTCGCGAAACTCACCCTGTGCTATTTTCTCTTCCAAATCCTGATTGGTTGCACACACCACCCGGACATCCACAGGTATTTCTTCCCTACCACCAATCCTCTCGATTACCCTTTCCTGTAGAAAGCGCAGCATTTTCGCCTGCAAACCCATGGGCATATCGCCTATCTCATCAAGAAACAGGGTTCCCCCATTTGCTGCCTCAATCTTTCCTACCGTCCTTTTCGAGGCACCCGTAAAAGCACCTTTTTCATAACCGTATAGCTCGCTCTCCAAAAGATTTTCCGGTATCGAAGCACAGTTTATGGCGGCAAATTTCTCACCGCTTCTGTCGCTCAGGGCATGGATGGCCCTGGCAAGCACCTCTTTACCGGTCCCGCTTTCGCCCAGCAGAAGTGCTGTTATATCCGTCGGGCTTATCTTCTCTATTATCCTGCATATTTCCAGCATTTCCGGACTGTTTGCGATAACGCCGTCCAGTGGTGAATTGCGTTGTATGTTATGTAGCCTGCGATTCTCATCTTCCAGGCCATGTACATTGAATGCGCGTTCGATAATAACCCGCAATACATCAGGGTCTATCGGTTTCTGATAAAAATCATAGGCGCCCAATTCGATAGACTTCAGGGCATTCTCACGATCGTCATTACCCGTCACCACTATGACTTTTGTTTGAGGAATTAAATTCAATATTTCCTGCAATGTGGCGAATCCCTCGCTGACATTGGTCGGGTCAGGCGGCAAACCGAGATCAAGGGTAACCACGGGCGCCGATGTCTTCCTCAGAGAGTTGATGGCACTCTTCCTGTCACCGACGATATGCACCTCATATCCGTCAAAACTCCATTTGAGTTGACGCTGGAGTCCCGGATCATCCTCAACTATTATCAGCGATTTCATCTGGTTAGTAGCTTTACTCACAACTACGCCTCTGCCGTGGTCGATATGTGATTATTGATTGCTTGTCCCGCAACCTCAAGCGGTATACTGATCTCGAACTTGGTTCCAACACCCTTAACGCTCTCCACCTTCATCTTGCCATTCAGGGAATTCACGTACTCCCTGGTTTCGTAGACACCAATTCCCATCCCGGCATTTCCTTTTGTCGTTTGAAACGGCCGAAACAACCTTTCCTTAATGAACAATGCATCCATCCCAACCCCATTATCCTCAATCGTAATCACTGCATAGTTGTTGACCCGGTCCACGGTCACATCGACCTTACCATCTTCCTGCGACGCTTCCTGTGCATTTTTTATCATATGCACCATGATGGCGGTGAAACGATCCTTATCGGCGATGATTTTCAGGAAATTGGCATTGATCGTAAGTCGCGGCTTGGGCAAATAGGCATAAAGTTGATTAACAGCCTGCGCAACCGATTCTTCCACATAAAATTCTTTTGATTTTGTTGATTCGAACCTTCCCTGCCTCAACTGGGTAAGCAATCGTCCCATTTTACTGACTGCATTGCCAATCGTTTTAACCGCATCATCCATAAATTCAGGATTGTTTTTGTGCCGTTCGGCATTCTTTACCACCAATTCCAATTGGGCAATCAGGTTTTTCAGGTCATGTACCACAAACGCCGAGAGCCTGTTGAAGGCCTCGAATTGATTGGCCTGATTCAACGCCTCCGAGGTTTGCAACAATGCCAGATAACTGCCCGCCTGCTTCGCCGCAGCCTTGATGAGATCCCTGTCCTCCCAATTGACCGATTTGGTCAGCTTCGGCTGAGTCAGTAAGACAAAGCCAAGAAGCTGTTCGTGGTGTTTGACGGGTATGATCAACCAGGCATTTTCAATAGCTATAAGTTGGTCATCAAGGTTCAGGCTTTCATAGCGCTCCGGGAACTGTTTGTATTCATCGACGTCGATAATCCAGTCACTGTTGGAAAAATATGTCACCAATGAATCACTTGAATCGAATAAGATATTGTTCGCTGACACTTGCCAGTGACTGACACACTGGTAACTGCCAGCATTATCCGACATCCAGAGGTATCCCCCGCCTGCATCGATTGATTCAGAGATCGCCTGTATCACCCGGATACGGATCTCCTTGCCCCCTCTACCGTTGGAGAGTGTCTGCACAACCCGCAACCACTCATCACGCCAGTCATACTTGTAGCTGAAGAAGTGTTTGTTGACAAAGACCTTTAACTTTGAACGCAGGTTCCCCGAAAACAATACCGTGACGAGAAAGATGACACCTGCGAATACAAAGGCGATTTGAGTCGCTTTACCCCAACTTCCCCCGTAAAAGCGGATGTAATAGCCAACCGCCGCCATCGTCACCAGGTAGGCCCCTGCGGCGATGATTGTGGTGGCATGAAATACCACCTGTTTCGAGACAAAGACGCGCACGGACCAGCTGGGATTTCTTGTTGCCGCAATCGCCACAAAAGGAACAGCGAGCGCACTGGTCAGTCCCCTCGCCTGCCACAGTGTGGTATCCACCCGATTGAACAACAAAGCTTCAGCGTAGAGAAAAAAATCGTAGACAAACAGGACACCCATCCCGAGATAGAGATATTTGACGGCCCAACGCATCTCAGGTCTTGTGCTGCGGTAGAGTTGTTCGATCAGGGTCAGTCCGGTTATGGCGAATCCCAGATAGCCCACTAACGGGTAACTTGCAAAGCCCTCTGGACCAATCGGCACAGGGATGAGCTGGGACATCGGCTCGATTGCAATCAAGACGGTTGAGCCGATGAGTATGGCGATTGGAATATAAGCCAAATTGCGTAGGTTATTGCCACTCGCCTTTTGCAAATTAAACAGTAGGCGGAACAGGAAAACGAACCATGCAATATTTCTTGCTATCTCGAAGATTTGATAGGCGGTTCTGGTAAGGACGGATTCGTCCACTTGCAAAGCAACAGCCGCCAGCGCCCAGCATGCTGTGGTCACGGAAGCCGTCAGCAAATAGATCCCCTCTATTCGCCCGCGCCAGCTGGTCACAAGCATCACACTGAAGAGCAGGAATAGTGTGGCCGATATGGCATAACCGATGATTCCGATACTCAAGCAGCTAATCCTCTATAGAGATTCCCACACAGACATGCAAATGAACTTTTTACCTGCATTGGTGTAAGTATTATCCTGAATACTTACTAGCACATTCATTTACAGGCACCCTTTGCAAACAGGTGAATGCATTATTATTCAATAAGTTAACAATAATATTGATTATCAGGATAGGCAATGGCCAATCAATAGTATATGGGATGGTGAACTGATTCACCTCTTCGAACCGGATTTACAGATGAATCTAGATTCCATAACTGATTCCCTCGATAATAGCCCACCATCATACAGATATATTTTTTTGCGGATTTGAAACCATGATATTAAATGCAGCACATAGAGTAACTCCCTCCTTGCCGGTTCACGCCAAAACCGGATTTAAAACAAGAAATTATTTAAAATTCAAGGGCTTCACCCTAATAGAGGTGATGGTTGTCGTAGTCATACTCAGCATCCTCGCGGCAATTGTCGTACCCAAGATCATGGACAGGCCCGAACAGGCCCGAATCACCAAGGCAAAGAGTGATATCCGTGCGTTGGAGGCCGCTCTCAACCTCTATCGACTCGACAATATGATATATCCCACAACCGATCAGGGTCTTGAGGCTTTGGTAAGCAAGCCAACTGATTCACCGGAACCGAGGAATTGGAAAGAGGGTGGATATCTGGATCGATTGCCCGTCGATCCCTGGGGCAATCCCTATCTCTTTCTCAGTCCTGGCACCCATGGCGTGATCGATATCTACTCTGCGGGGCTCGATTCCCAATCGGCCGATGACGACCTAGGGAACTGGAATCTGGAGTGAAGGTAAACCACTCAACCACCGCCGCAGCCAACCAGCGAGGATTTACACTCATCGAGGTGATGGTGGTAGTCGTCATCATCGGCATCCTTATCAACTTCGTCACACTCTCTTTGGGCCGCAGTTCGCCGCAAGACCAGTTAAAGACGGAGGCCCAGCGGCTATCCAATCTGATCGGGCTGGCAAGTGAAGAGGCCCTATTGAGATCAGTCTTGATCGGGGTTGATATCAGCGAGGAAGAGTATGGCTTTCTGCGCCTGGAAGAGGGATCGTGGCAACCAATGGAGGATAACCTGTTTCGTTCACGTCAGTTGCCGGAAGGTATGGAATTCAGTATTGCCTCCTCGCAGCAATCCGGAGAGGATGATGAGGAGAACATCCCTGAGATCATTTTACTCAACAGCGGTGAGATGACTCCCTTCGAACTAAAGCTGAGTTCCGACCGGCTAGAGAGCTATTACAGATTGACCGGCAGTGAGATGGGGGAGCGCACACTCGATCATGTCTCGCCCTATTAATCTTTCCCGCACCGGCGCATTCCAGGCTCATAACCCAAGAATTCGGGGCTTTACCCTGCTTGAGATCCTTATCGCCTTAGCGATACTGGCAATCGCATTCGCTTCGATCATCACAGTTGCAGCCAACCAGTCTGTCAACGTCGGTTATTTAAGGGACAAAACCCTGGCGCACTGGGTAGCGCTGAACCAGATCACCGAGTTACAGGTTGGCAACAAGTGGCCGGCAACCGGGAAACAGCAGGGCGACGAAGAGATGGGCCTGACTAAATGGCATTGGCAACGAACCGTCAGCAAAACCCCGGATGACCGGGTTCGCAAGGTGGAAATAGCCGTGTTTCGCAACAGGGGGGATGATGAAGCTGTAACGCGGCTTGTGAGTTTTCTGCCCCAACCGATTTAAGTATGTAATATGAACCACCACCCTCGAAGTCACGGTTTTACTCTGCTGGAACTACTGATCGCCATAACGATCTTCGCCATTCTCGCGACATTCGTCTATTCGGGCCTGAAGGTCATCCTCGACACAGAACACCAGACCAGCCTGTACGGTCAACGCATCGCCAAGCTCCAACTCGGACTCAATCTGATGCAGCGGGATATTGAACAGTTAGTGGGTCGACCGGTGCGCGATCAATACGGTGATCAACAGCCTGCCCTGAAGAGTGGCGGTATATCCGGCATCCTGTTGGAGCTTACACGCGGGGGCTTTTCCAATCCGATGCAGCTGTCACGCAGCAATCTTCAGCGTGTCGGCTACGTCCTGGAAGACAACACCCTCTTCCGTCTCACCTGGCCTACCCTGGATAGACCCCGGGAGAGTGAACCTCACCGACAAAAACTGATCGAAGAGATCTCGTCGCTGGAACTGGTCTTTTACGATAAGGCATTGCAGGAGAAGCGGGAATGGCCACCCCGGACAACCGGGGAGGCGGACGAGGATCCAAGCCTACTGCCGGTCTCTATCGAACTGAAGCTGGAACTCGAAGACTGGGGTACGATTCGGCGACTGTTCCGTGCGAAACAGCCAGTACCGGTTGAGAATGGGTAAGGTCACATGCCAGGTATAACCGCTTACAGATCGATGCATGAAAAAGGTGTTGCCCTGATCACCGCCATCATCGTCGTCTCGATAGCCTCCATCGCTGCCGTGGCCATGACCCATGAACTGCAGTTGAACATTCGCCGCAGCAGTAATATTTTCGCCGCCGACCAGGGCTATCTCTTTACCCTGGGCAGTGAAGCCTGGTCGCGGGGAATGTTGATCAGGGACCTAAACAATAATAAGCAGGATGGTAACTACGACGGTCTTGACGAAGACTGGGCCCAGGAACTTCCGCCAACCCCGGTCGAGGGCGGCCAGGTACAGGCGGTCACAACCGATCTGCAAGCCAGATTCAATCTCAACAATCTCTATCTGAAGACGGACGCGAGCGATGAGGATAAGCAGTTAGTTGGTGAAAATTTGGCCCTTTTCCAGCGTCTTCTGGTGATTTTGGAGTTACCCGAGTCGATTGCACAAGCCACTGCTGACTGGTTGGATGAGGATGTCAAATCGCTCTACCCGGATGGTGCGGAAGATATGGAATATCTCAATTTGGATCCACCCTACCGTACCGCCAACGGAGCTATGGCCAGCCCAACCGAACTGAGGCTCATCAAAGGCGTGGACCGAGAAGTGTATGAGAAGCTGACCCCCTATATCATAACCCTGCCGGAACAGACCAAAATCAATGTCAACACTGCCGATGCATTAATCATCCAGGCATTGGTTGAAAACCTGAACGAAGCAGATGCAGAGCAGTTGATCAGTGAACGGGAAGATGACCCGTTCAAACAGCCAAGTGCATTTATCACGAGACTAAAAGCACTTTTGGATGAAAATAAAGTAAACTCTCAAAAAGTAACCTCGTTAATCTCTGTTGAGAGCCAATATTTTCAAATGGAGACGGTGGTCCGAATGGAAAGCAGTAGCCAAAGATTAGTCAGTCAATTGTATAAGGGTGAGAAGGATGTTGTTGTCATTTCCCGGACCCTCGGAGCTTTCTAATGGCTGAACGCCTGGTAGTTCAGTGCCATGACAGCGACTGCAGCAAGGTCAGTTGGCTGCTCAAGGGCAGCGCCAATCCGCAACCGGCCGAAGGGACCCTGGCGGATGCGGCGAAATTGGCGAAGGGCCGACGAACCCTGGTTTTTATTCCCGCCACCGAACTGCTCATCACCGAGGTCCGGATCCCGACCAGAAACCGGCAGCGTCTCATTCAGGCGATACCATTCTCTCTTGAGAATGAATTGACCGAGGATGTCGATCAGCTCCATTTTGCCGCAGGCAACATCGACAGCGATGACATCACCCCTGTCCTAGTCATCGCCAGGCAGAGGCTGGACCACTGGCTGGAAACCCTCGAAACAGCGGGAATCGAACCTATCGCCATCTATGCCGATCTGCTCTCTCTACCCTATGAGAGCGGTGCCTGGACCCTCTTTCAGGACAGCCGGATTCTGAACGTCCGCACCGATAGAGCAAAGGGTTTCAGCGCCGACGCCATCAACGGCGAGGCGATACTCAGGCTTGCCCTGCAGCAAGACAGCGAGCATCCGCCTGGCAAGATCGATCTCTTTCAATCCCCTGATTCCCAGGACCTGATCGATATTAACCAGCTCGACGGCGACTATGAAATCAGTACCAAACGACTCGATACCCAGGCCGAGCTGACCGCTCTGCTGGCCGATAATCTGATCGATAAACAGCAGATCAATCTGCTTCAGGGTGATTATCTGCGAGTCGACAAGTTGACGCTGCAATGGAAACGCTGGCTTCCCGCCGCCGTGCTGGCAGCGGTATTCATTGGTCTCACCCTGCTGATGAGCATCCAGCAATACCGCCACTACGAACAACAGAGTGCCGCACTCGACCAACAGATCAGAGAGACCTTTCAGCAGGCCTTCCCGGAAGTAAAGCGCATCGTCGACCCGAAGGTACAGATGGAGCAGAAACTGAAGAGCCTGCGCCAAGGAGGTTCCGGCAGTTTCTTGCAATTCACCAGCCTCTTCGTACCTGCCGCTTCGGTCATCAAAAGCAGTCCAGACACCACGCTGGAAAGCATAAGTTTCCGGGATGGCAAACTCGATCTGCAATTAATCATCAAGGAGCTGCAGGCATTGGAGAATTTGAAACAGACTATCGAGGCCAAAAAACTCGCGGTTGAGATCCGCTCGGCCAATGCCACCGGCAACCAGGTCACTTCACATCTACGTATCAGTGGAGTGAATCCATGAAGGAGTGGTGGCAGTCAAAAACACCCCAGGAGCACATGGCCCTGATCATAGGCGCCGCAGCCATCTTACTGCTGCTTGTCTATCTGCTGTTGTGGCGCCCGTTCAATCAGGCCCTGGACAAGAAGGCACTGCTGGTCGAGAGTCAACAGCTCACCCTGAACTGGATGCAGGACAACCTCGATCTGGTCAAAAACCTGCGTAGCCAACAGCGGGGAAAAAGTGCCGGCAGTAATGAGGCACTGCTCACCCTGGTTGATAGAACGGCAAAGAAAATCCGACTGAGACAACAGATCCAGCGCATTAAACCCCAGGGCGACAATGCCGTTCAGTTATGGATCGAAGAGGCTTCATTCGACACCATCATCAAATGGCTGGGTCAGCTGACGCAAGCCCACGCCATCGAGATCGACTCCCTGACGATCGATAGACAAGACAAACCGGGACTGGTCAATGCACGCCTGGTCCTGCAGCGGGAAGGGGGATCTTGATGCGCTGGTGGAGTTTTCTATTGATCGGCTTGGGTGGTTACCTGATTTTTCTGCTTGCGGGAATCCCGGCGCAACACATCATAGGCTGGGCACTGGCCGAGAACGGTAAACTGCCCTTCTCTTACGCAACCGTGAAAGGGAGCTTGTGGCGAGGTAAAATGGAAGCCATCAATTATCAGGGAATGCCCCTCGACAAGATTAAGTGGCGCTTCGCACCGAGCGGCCTGCTTCTCGGCAGGATCAGTTTCGAGCTTGAACTGCGGCACATGAATAACAAAGTCGATGCGAATGTAGCCCGCACCCTGGGTGGTTTCCAACTGAAGGATGTTGAAGGTCAGCTCCCGGCATCGATGATTACCGACATGGCGGACCTCAACCAGATCAGTGTTGAGGGTGATGTTGAACTCAATCTGAGTCATGTTGCCATCGAGACTGAACGCGTCACCTCGGCCGAAGGAGAGATCAAATGGCTTAATCCGGCTCTGCTTCGCCCCTTCAGCCTCAAGGAGGGCAATCTTAAAGCTGATGTGACAACTGACGATAACGGCAATATCAAGATCAAGATCAATGACCTGGGCGGGGGCACCTCGGTGGATGGTGAACTGAGTCTCAGTAACGAAGGAAACTATAATCTGAACGGCGCGATCAAACCTGGCGCGGGATCAGACCCCGGTTTGAGCAGCGCATTGAAGGCCGTTGCAAAAAGCCAACCCGACGGTAGTTATCGAATCAGTTTCAGCGGTAGTCTATAGGTATTTTCTGTGATCGGGTGCAACTAACGAGGCTGATTCAGGCCTGTATGCCAACGCCCCATCATCTGCTAATATATAATGCATTATATATTTACCATAAACCCATGATGAATAAAGATTTTCACCATCCACATCTGATCCTGCCCCAAATCACACACCCGCAGGTGCCGCGATTCGGGCGCGAGACTTCGATGGAACCGATTCAACAATGAGTATTTTGCCAACCCTTTTCATGGATAGACAGCACCCGCGCACCGGCCTGTTCTCACGCCTGGCCCTCATGCTGTGCACCGTCGCCCTGCTTAACCTTTCGTGGATCCCACTTGGCCATGCGGAACAGATTACCCTCAATCTGAACAATGCCGACATAGAGGCCCTGATCAAGACGGTCTCCGAACACACCGGAAAGAACTTCGTCATCGATCCCAGAGTGAAGGGCAAAGTGACGGTCATCTCAGCCCACCCGATGGATCGCGATGAGTTCTATCAGGTGTTCCTCTCGATCCTCGAAGTGCATGGTTTCTCAACCATCCCCAGCGGCGATGTGATCAAGGTGGTCCCCGATGTGAAGGCCAAGCAGGGCGGGATCCCCACGGTCAACGCCCTCGGACAACTGCCCGGGGATCAGATCGTTACCCGCATTATCCAGGTCAAGAATGTCACTTCCGCGCAACTGGTGCCGATTTTACGGCCCCTGATACCCCAGGAGGGCCATCTCGCCGCCTACCCGGACACCAATGTCCTGATCATCTCCGATCGCCGTCAGAATGTTGACCGGCTGATGAAGATCATTGATCAGATCGACAGGGTAAGCGACAGCTCGATCGAGGTGATCACGCTGCAGCATGCCTCCGCTTCCGAGGTGGTACGCATCCTCAACGGATTACAGGCCCCTGCGGCAAAGGGCAAGAAGAATGTTACCAAACTAGTCGCGGACGAACGTACCAACAGTGTGTTGATCAGCGGCGACCCGACGGCCAGATTACGAACGCGGGTAATCATCGAACATCTGGATACCCCCTTCGACAACGAAGGCAACGCCCAAGTCATCTACCTAAAGTATGCCAACGCCACAGACCTGGTGCAGGTATTGACGGGTGTCAGTGAAAATCTGGACGAGGCCAAGCAGGGAGGCGGCAAAGCGGCGGCCAAGGGTAAACCCACACTGCCGATCAGCATCCAAGCCGATGACGCCGCGAATGCACTGATCATCACCGCACCGCCCGATCAATTCCGAGCTCTGCAGGCGATTATCCGTAAACTCGATATCCGCCGCGCCCAGGTCCTGGTGGAAGCGATCATTGCCGAGGTCTCCTACGACAAGGCGAAACAGCTCGGTGTGCAATGGATCGTCGATGGCAGCCCGGATGACAAAGGCCCCATCGGCGTCATTAACCTGGGCTCGCCCAGGATATCGGACATCGCAACCTCAGCGGCCACCGGAACCGGGGTTTCGCTCGGCCCCGGCACCTCTCTAGGTTTTGGACGATTCAACAGTAACCGGATCAATTTCGCCGCCCTGATCCAGGCCCTGGAGAGTGATTCCACCTCCAACATTCTCTCCACACCGACGATCACCACCCTTGATAATCAGGAAGCTGAAATCGTAATCGGCCAGAATGTGCCCTTCATCACCGGATCTTACAGTTCGACCGGCGGTGTCAGCAACTCAGTCAATCCATTCCAGACCGTGCAGCGGGAGGACGTGGGCCTGACCCTCAAAGTAAAACCGCAGATCAACGAAGGCAACTCGATTCAACTGGAGATCGAACAGGAGATATCCAGCATCAACGCCTCCGCCAGTTCCGGCACCAGCGATATCGTCACCAACAAGCGGACCATCAAGACCGTGGTCATGGTGGACGATGGCAATACCATTGTGCTGGGCGGACTGATCGAGGAGGACCTACAACAGACCGAAGAGAAGGTGCCGGTGCTGGGCGACATACCCTTGCTGGGCGCACTGTTTCGCGCCAACAGGACAACCAAGATAAAACGCAACCTGATGGTCTTCCTGCGTCCAGTGGTGATTCGCGATGACGCCATCAACACCCAGATCGCCAGCGACAAATACAACTTCTTCCGCGCCCAGCAGCTCAGGCTGAAGCAGGAGGGTGTTAATCTGATGTCGGATGAGGAGATGCCGGTCCTGCCGCCACGCTTCGGCACCCTCGCCCCGCCATTTGATGATGAAGAGCTGGAACCCGAACATTGATCGGAGAGGAAAGAGGCATGTCTGAGAACCTCACACCCTCATCGCAAATGGTCGACGAACTCGATGTTGAATCGGTACTGCTGGATGAGGCCACGCAGACACCGGTACAACTACCCTATGCCTTCGCCCGTCGCCATGGTGTCGTCATCGTCAAGGATGAAGAGCATGATGCGCTGAAGCTGGTACATAAACCAGGGGTCTCGCTAGGCGTGCTCAATGAGGTGCGCCGGCTCTTTTCCCAACCCTTGATCTATACCCAGGTCGATGAGGAGACGCTGGAGAAACAGCTTTCGCAGATCTATGAAGCGGGTTCGAAACAGTCCAGTCAGATCATGGAGACGATGGGTGACGACATCGATCTCGACAACGCGGCACGGGCACTGAACCAGCCTGAAGACCTGCTTGAGAGTGACGACGACGCCCCGATCATCAGACTGATCAACGCCCTGTTTACAGAAGCGATCAAGGAACAGGCCTCCGACATCCATATCGAACCCTACGAGAATCGCCTGGTCGTGCGTTTCCGTGTCGATGGCGTACTGCGTGAAGTCCTCACCCCGCCGCGTACCGTGTCGTCCTTTCTGGTCTCACGCATCAAGGTCATGGCCCAGCTCGATATTGCCGAAAAGCGCATCCCGCAGGATGGACGAATCTCCCTCAAGGTAGGCAACCGTCCGGTGGACGTTCGTGTCTCCACACTCCCCTCCAGTTATGGCGAACGGGTGGTTCTGCGTCTGCTGGACAAGCAGGCGGGACGACTCGATCTGGAGCAACTCGGCATGGCGAAGGAACTCCTGCTGCAGGTCGATCCGGGCATCATCAAACGACCGCACGGCATCTTTCTGGTCACAGGCCCCACGGGCTCGGGTAAAACCACGACCCTGTATGCGGCCCTGAGCCGACTCAACACCCAGAGTCGCAATATCGTTACCGTGGAAGATCCCATCGAATATTACCTCGACGGCATCGGCCAGACTCAGGTTAACAACAAGGTCGATCTCACCTTCGCGCGCGGCTTACGCGCTATCTTGCGACAGGACCCGGATGTGGTGATGGTAGGTGAGATCCGAGACCTGGAAACCGCTCAGATCGCCGTGCAGGCCAGTCTGACCGGCCATCTGGTGATGTCGAGTCTGCATACCAATACCGCCATCGGCAGTATTACCCGTCTTCGCGACATGGGCGTAGAGCCCTTTCTGCTCTCATCCAGTCTGATCGGGGTACTTGCTCAGCGCCTGGTGCGCACCCTATGCCCGCACTGCAAGTCACCATATACGGCCAGTGAAGAGGAGCTGCAGATGTTGGAGCGTCCCACAACCGAGGAGGTTACGCTCTATACCTCAACGGGGTGCGAGAAGTGCCATAACCATGGCTATCTCGGCAGGACGGGTATCTATGAACTCATCACCATCGATGAGACATTGCGCAACCTGATCCACAAAGGCAGCGGCGAAATCGAAATGCTGGAGCATGCCAGAACCATGAGCGAGAGTATCCGTCAGGATGGAATGAAGCGCGTACTCAGTGGCGATACCACGATCGACGAAATCATTCGCGTTACCCAGGAGGGTTGATCAACCTTGGACGCCTTTGAATACGTAGCACTCGACCCGACAGGGAAGGAGCGACGCGGCGTACTGGAGGGTGACAGCCCGAGACAGGTACGCCAGCAATTGCGCGAATCAGGCCTCACACCACTGACCATCGATGTTGCAAGTGGCGCCACTCAGGAAAGAAAAAGCAGCCTCTTTCAACGCCATATCAATGCCATGGAGCTGGCATTGATAACCCGCCAGATGGCAACCCTGCTGAGGTCCGGTCTGCCGTTGGAGCATGTGCTGAAGACAACCGCATCCCAGTCCGATAAGCGTCATGTGGAACGCACCCTGCTGGCCGTTAGAGCAAAGGTACTGGAGGGTCGTACCCTGGCGGATGGCCTGAGTGAATTCCCCAAGACCTTTCCCGAACTCTATATCAAGACCGTTTCGTCAGGTGAGCAATCGGGGCACCTCGAAGTGGTACTGGAACGCCTGGCCGACTATACGGAACAACGCCAGCAGATGCGTCAGAAGACCATCTTCGCCCTTTTCTATCCGGCACTGTTGACCATCGTCTCCTTTCTCATCGTGGTTGGCCTGCTGACCTATATCGTGCCTCAGGTAACGCGAGTGTTCGAAACCATGCAGGCAGAACTTCCCTGGATCACCCGGGCACTGATGACCACCAGTGACGTCTTCCGTACCTACGGTATCCCTATCTTTGTACTGCTGTTGCTTCTCGGACTCTTGTTCAGCTATCTGCTGAAAAAACCCGGCCCCAAACGCTGGTGGCACCGAATGATGTTACGCATCCCTTTGGTCGGTCGCCTGGTTCGTACCGCCAATGCCGCCCGCTTTTCCCGCACCTTAAGCATCATGGCAGCCAGCAGCGTACCGATCTTGGATGCGATGCGTATCGCATCACAGGTATTGACCAATCTGCCCATGCGCAATGCCGTGGAGGAAGCCACCTCGCGGGTGCGGGAGGGCACCAGCCTCTACCGGGCCCTGGAAAAGACCGGCTACTTTCCACCCATGACCCTCAGCCTGCTGGCGAGTGGTGAATCGAGCGGTAACCTGGAAGGCATGCTGGAACGGTCGGCGGATATCCAGGAACGGGAGATCGAGACCCTGGTCTCGACCATTCAAGGATTATTCGAACCGATACTTATCCTGGTGATGGGAGGTATTGTACTGGTTATCGTACTGGCCATACTGCTTCCTATCTTCGACCTCAATCAACTGGTAGGCTGATGCCATGAATATCCACCCACGACTGAAATTCACCCTTCTGTTACTCGGCATGCTGCCAGGTCTCATAGTCTTGAACGGTTGCAGCACCACACCCGACAGTGCGCAGATGGACGAAACCGCAGCGATTCTCAAAGAGGCGCACCGGGCCTATAACATCAAGGCTTATAAAAAGGTTTTCCAATTGATCTTCCCACTTGCCGCCGCCGGCAACGACAAGGCGCAATATGCCTTGGGTTACCTGTTCTACCACGGTTTAGGCGTAGAGAAGAGTGACCGCCAGGCCATGCATTGGATTCAGCAGGCGGCAGCGCAGGGCAACAAGAAAGCGCAGAGGGCGTTGATACCGAATAACTAATAGGCCGATTGTGGTGCGGCAAGCCGCACCCTACGTTTCGATTACCCCGCTTCACTCACTCACAAGTGGAAAAACAGCATTTCCTCGTTCCCACGCTCCAGCGTGGGAATGCAGACCTCAGCGCGATAGGAAAACTAGGTACGGATTCCCACGGAGGACCGTGGGAACCAGAATAACCAGAAACCAGGCTTTTCGTCAGATAACTTTCGAGAAACTTCCCTGCGACTGCTTGCTGCTGAGATAGGCATCGAATTGCATACAGATATTTCTGATCAGCAAGCGCCCCCTGGGCAAGACCTTGATCTCGTCATCATCTATGCTCAGCAGGCCATCCGCAACCATCCCCTGCAACGATTCGATCTCGTTGGCGAAATATTCTTTGAACACAATATTCCAGTGCTTCTCCACATCCGCCATTGAAAGGGAAAAATGGCAGATAAGTCGGGTAATCACATCACGGCGCAGCCGGTCATCCCAGTTCAGTTCCACCCCGCGGAAGACCGCCAGCCTGCCGCTGTCGATACGCTGGTAATACTCATCGAGACTGCGCATGTTCTGCGCATAGCTTGGACCCACCATACCGATCGAGGTAGCCCCCAGGCCGATCAGATCACAATCGGCATGGGTCGAATAACCCTGGAAATTGCGATACAGGGTACCGTCCTCCTGTGCCAGTACCAGTTCATCATTCGGCTTTGCGAAGTGATCCATGCCGACGTAGACATAGCCGGCCGCCGATAGTTTTTCGATGCTCATCTGCAGGATATCGAGCTTTTCCTGTGGGGGCGGCAGCTCCTCCTCGTTGATGCGTCGCTGCGGTTTGAAGCGCTCCGGGAGGTGGGCATAGTTGAATACCGAGAGCCGGTCAGGATCGACCTCGAGAATCTGATCCAGGGTGCTGGAGAAGCTCTCAACGCTCTGGAAAGGCAGCCCATAGATGAGATCGATGCTGATGGAACGAAAACCTTCATCCCGAGCGGACTGTAATACAGTCAGGGTTTCATCCTTGCTCTGGATCCGGTTTACCGCTTTCTGCACCCGCTGATCAAAATCCTGCACACCCAGGCTCATGCGATTGAAGCCCAACTCACGCAGCAGCTTGATGGTATCCCCTTGCGCCTCCCTGGGGTCTATCTCGATGGAATACTCACCCGTATCATCGTCCAGCAGGATGAAGGCCTTGCGTGTCCGGGCCACCAGTTCGCGCATCTCATCATGGCTGATGAATGTGGGTGTCCCTCCTCCCCAATGGAGCTGGGTCACAACTCTCGATGCATCGAACAACTCCGACTGCATGCGCAGTTCTTCATGGATGCGGGCGAGATAGCCCGCCGCCAGGCTGCGGTCCTTGGTCGCCACCTTGTTACAGGCACAGTAGAAGCAGACCGTGTCACAGAAGGGTATGTGGAAATAGAGCGATAGGGGATTGGAGGATTCGTTGCTCTCCCTTGCGACCCGCTTGTATTCCTCCTCGTTAAACCCATCATGGAACTGAACCGCTGTGGGGTAGGAGGTGTAGCGCGGACCGCTCTGATCATATTTGGCGATCAGCTCAAGATCGAATTGTGTCGAATGATCCATGAATGAATTATCTCTAATAGTATTTGATATTAGGTCGGGCAGGCAGCAAACAGTCGTTTACTCCACATCCGCTTCTATGCCCTTGCGATGTGTTTCATTGATCTGACGTAACAAAATGGCAAAGGGAATATCTTCGCCATGGCGGTTTACCAGTGACATAAACGACAGGTCTTCACGGCCGAAGTGATATTCACCCTCCTCCATCTGACGGTAGAGGGCTTTGATGCCCTCCTCCAATGGCTCGAGGAATGACGGATATCGGCCCATCTCATCCATCTGATAGTCATAGCAGTCTCTAAGGTCGTCAACTTCGAAGACGGCCTGCTTGACCCACTCCACATACTCTTCCGCACTGCGCGCACGCTGTAAGCTCATCTGCTGTCAAGTCTCTCATTAATCCGAATATTTCGTCTGATCACTATAAACATACCCTTCGCCTATTCTGTCAGATCAGCCGCCGATAACAGAAATACCCCCTCGCCGCCACGCTCGAAATCGAGCCAGACAAAGGGGATTTCCGGGAAGCTGTCCATCAGTAGTTGGGCACTGTTTCCGACCTCGACGATTATTATACCCCGGGGGGAGAGATACCTCTTCGCCTGTTTCAGTATCCGTTGGACAATCTCAAGCCCGTTTTGATTCGCGTGCAGGGCCATTACCGGTTCATGCCGGTACTCTTCCGGAAGACCCTCCATCTCGGCCGCACCGACATAGGGAGGGTTGGAAACGATCAGATCATACTTTTTATCCGGCAGCTTCTCGAAAAGATCCGACTGATGGAGCATCACGCGTTCCTGCAGACAATATTCAGCAATATTCCGCTTAGCCACCTCTAACGCACCGGCGGAGATATCGGCCAGGTCGACATGACTTTCGGGGAGATAGGCCGCCGCGGCGATACCGATACAGCCACTACCGCAGCAGAGATCGAGAATCCGCGGTTCCGTCGAAGGCCCCAGCCAGGGTGAAAACCCCTTTTCAATCAACTCTGCGATGGGTGAACGGGGTATCAGCACCTGTTCGTTGATATGAAATCTCATGCCTGCAAACCAGGCTTCCCCCAACAGGTAGGGGAGCGGCACGCGCTCATCGATTCGGCGCTGAATCAGGCCAAGCACGCGTTCACGCTCATCACCTGTCAGTCGGCAGCTGAACCAGCTCGCAGGGAGATCGGGGGGCTGATGCAGCGCACCCAGGACCAGGGCAGCGGCCTCATCCAATGCATTGTCGGTACCATGTCCAAAAAACAGGTTTGCCTCTGTAAAGCGACTGGCACCCCAGCGAATGTAATCTGCAATGGATATAAGTGTCTGCACGGAAGCAACTGGCTGAAAAACCGTGAATCATAACCGATTCGGCCAGTAAGTTATATGGTGTTATCCCAATACGCCACGGGGCGGAAGGCCTAATGGCCCCCACCCCGGAGTGAATCAATCCAATGAAAAATCAGGCTGCCTGAGAGCTGGAGTCGCCCCCAACAACACTAAGCGGTGCTTCCTCCGACTCTTCACTCTTGTTCAGGTTTCTGCGCACCAGATCACCCAGTGAAATGTTTGCCAGGAAATTGAATATCTCGCTGCTGAGATCATCCCATAGGGTGTGAGTCAGACAGCGGGCGCCGCCACTGCAGTTCTGCCTGCCGCCGCAGCGGGTGAACTCCACCCACTCATCGACCGCACAGATAATGTTGGCGATTGAGATCTCATCGGCGCTTTTACCCAGATAGTAGCCGCCGCCAGGCCCTCTGACACCACGTACCAGATCCTTGTTTCTCAAAGCAGCGAACAGCTGTTCCAGATATGACAGTGAGATTCCCTGATTTTCAGATATCTCAGCCAGTGTAACAGGACCATTTTTGCCGTTTAGTGCAAGATCCAGCATAGCGGTAACCGCATAACGTCCTTTCGTTGACAATCTCATTGGTTTTCTCCAGTGGTACTAATCGCATTACCCAGTAAATCACTTGGTAATTAGACTAGAGTAACTAAGTAAATTAGTCAACTTTTATCGTATAAAAATTCGTAAAATTGGGGTATTTATTATTTTTTATTGATATATCTGATGGTTACAGTCATTCAGGAGACGATTTGTCCCTGTATGGTGAGCTCGAGAGGAGGCTTTTTTCATAATCTTTGATCGCCGGCGTCTCTCTGGAGAGAAAATCCCCGATACTCAGACTGAATTGCGGATCACCGATCCAGTGATAGGAGCGGGTCTGAACAGGCAGGAATCCTCGCCAGATCTTATGCTCCCCTTGTGCGCCCGGCTCGAAACGCTGCAGTCCGTGCTTGATGGCATACTCGATGCCCTGATAGTAACAGGTCTCGAAGTGGAGGCTGTCATAGTGATGCACAGCGCCCCAATGGCGCCCATAGAGTACCGACGGACTGCGATAGAGCAAGGCACCGGCGATACAGGCGGCACCGTCATAGGCCAGGATCAGGATAACCTGCTCCCCCAGGCAGCGGCCCACCTCACGAAAAAAACCGGTATTCAAGGTGGCCAGGCTATAGCGCTCCTCGAAGGTCTTTGTATAGAAGCCCGCAAACAACTGCCACTCACTATCCGAGACCTCATCGCCATGCAACACCCGAAACCGTATCCCGGCATCCATCACCTTTCGCCTCTCCTGCCGAATGTTTTTTCTGCGCTTCGCCGTCAATCGGGTAAGAAAGTGGTAAAAGTCCTGATACGCCTGATTGTGCCAGTGAAACTGCACACCCAGGCGCTCCATCATGCCCATCGACCTTAGCAATCCCCCCTCTTCCCGGGTAGTGAACAACCAGTGCATCGAAGAGAAACCGGATTCGATCGCCAGCTGCTTGGTTGCAGTGATCATCTCTCTTCGCAGTTGGCCGGCATCCGAGTCCGGAGCAACCAGAAGACGCTCTCCATAAGCGGGTGTATAGGGAATCGCACTCACCATTTTAGGGTAGTAGCGCTTGCCGCTTCGCTGATAGGCATCGGCCCACGCATGGTCAAAAACGAATTCACCATAGGAGTTCGTCTTGATATAGAGCGGGGAGAGCCCGACCATACGTTCATCATCACGAATCACCAGATGGCAGGGCATCCAGCCGAACTTCCTGCCCACACAATCATGATGCTCCAGCGCGGCATGAAAGGCGTACTTCAGGAAGGGATTATCGTCGTGTACCAACGCATCCCATTCGGCTTGCCTCAACTCATCGATGCTGTGGTGAAATTCTACCTGCATGGACTGCCCTCTAACCGCTCTGATCGTAAAATCGCTATCTGAACACTCATTGTAGCCAGCGTTCAAAATCATGGCCCAATAGGCACCCCACTAACCCATGACTCTCATTTGACGCTCACATCAGCTAACATGGGTATAAAATCAGAGTTCGAAACGACAACGATATATTTGCCGATAATTGTTCCTTTAAAGGGCCTGTCAACAGGCCTCAGGTTAGTTTCGACAGCATCCTAACTAAAATTCACGCCATTGGTTCCATTGTTTTAATAGGGATACTGGGCGTCCACTTCAAGCAAACAATGAGGCGATGGTGGATCTATGTGTGGCAGGTTTTATCTCGATGTGGCCGCTGAGGAAATGATCGAATATTTTGGCCTATCTTCCGCACCGCATATCAGTCCGCATTACAATATCGCACCCTCGCAGCAGATAGCTGCCATCAAATCGAAAGGCAGTGGCAGGGTATTGGTCCGCTTGCATTGGGGATTGATACCTTCCTGGGCAAAAGACAAAAAGTTCGCTTACCGCACCATCAATGCCCGCGCGGAGACCATCGAGAGCAAACCGTCATTCCGTACGGCTTTCAAACATCGCCGATGCCTGATCCCCGCCAGCGGATACTTCGAGTGGAAAGCGACCAGCAGGGGGAAGCAACCCTACTGCATCACATCAGACAACGGAAAACCCTTCGCCTTTGCGGGCCTGTATGAGCATTGGCAAAGCAGCCATGGGGAGAAGATCGATTCATGCACCATTGTCGTCTCACAGGCCAAGGGTGGAATTGCAGCCATCCACGACAGAATGCCGGTGATTTTATCCCCCGACAACTATGACGCCTGGCTCGACAAGGAGAGCAAAGATCCGGTCATCCTGAAGCCCCTGTTGCTAGCCAATGGATCAGATAACACTCGTCTCTTTCCTGTCAGCCGCAGTGTGAACAATCCTGGAAACAACTCGCCTGACAATGTCAAACCCATCTGATAACCAAACCGCTAGTTGGGTTTATGGAATCTATATCGATGGAGTTAGTGGGACCTGGTGCCGGGGCCGTTATCGCATTGATTGTCCATTTACTTGTTTTTAATAACTATTGAGTAGAAAGTGATTTCTACATGCCTCCTTTTCTATGTTCAACCCACTAAAGCAAAGGCATCTTCCTCATTGGCGGATGGGTAGGCCAGGTTGTGATAGGGGCAAGATTTCTCCGGGTTGCTAGAGTAGGAGGAGCGCAAGAACGACCCCAAGTTCAATATGGAAACTGTTGCCATAAAGCAACCATGGCTCATGTTGTCATAGCTAGGGGCTTTAAAATCTTGTATCGTGTCGGATTAAACCTGAATTTTTGTCTACTGTATCAATTATAATTTCACCTTCCATCCGGGGAGAATAGTCAGATGGACTGGATACTGATAAGCAAGCTATTCCTGATCCTGCTACTGATCATCGGTAACGCCTTTTTCGTGGGATCTGAGATCGCCCTGACCTCCGCCCGACGTAGTCGTATCAAGCAGCTGGCCAGTACAGGCAACAAGTCCGCCAAGATCGTCCAAGTGCTCCACAACGAACCTGAGCGGTTCTATTCGGTCACCCAGATCGGTATCACCCTTGTGTCGCTGGCCCTGGGCGCCATCGGTATGATCACCCTAACCCAGGTTATGGATCCGAGCATCGAGAAAGCTTTCGGATGGTTTGGCCAAAGTGAAGAGATATTAGGCTGGGCACACACATTCTCTTATATCATTGCCTTTATCATCATCTCTTTCTTGCACGTGGTGGCGGGCGAACTGGCACCCAAGGTGCTGGCCTTCCACAAAGCAGAGGCCATGAGCCTGTCTGTGGCGTGGATCATCAACGCTCTCCACACCATAATGCGCCCCCTTATCTGGGTCATGAACCATTCTTCCAATGGCCTGCTCTGGTTGTTCGGTCAACACGACCTTGCCGCCCATGGTGAAGGACACTTTTCCATGACCGGTGATGAGATCCGAACCATTCTCAGTGCCAGCGAGCAGGAGGGGGCTCTCGACCCCCAGCTGACCATGATGTTGAGAGGGGTGTTCGACCTGGATGATCACACTGCGCGGGACGCCATGATTCCTCGTACGGAAGTAGACGGTGTCCCGAATACCGCCACCGTGGCCGATGTACTCGACCTCTTCAAGGAAGAGCTACGCGAGCGCTATCCTGTCTACGAAACGTCTCTCGACAATATCGTCGGCATCGTCTCCATGAAGGAGCTGCTGAATAGACTGGCCACAGCGGAGAGCCCGGAGTCATCCGCCAGCATCATAAAACTTCCGGTAGGCGAAGTGATGATGCCAGCCTATTTCGTCCCGGATACCATGCGCCTGAGCTTGCTGCTCAAGGACTTCACCAGCAACCGTCGGCAAATTGCCATCGTGCTGGACGAGTATGGCGGTACCGAAGGGCTGATCACCCTGGAGGATATCCTCGAAGAGATCGTGGGTGACTACGAGGACGAATTTACGCCCAGGCACCGTCACATAAAGATGGAGGACAAGCAACACTTTATCATCAATGGCGGAGTCCGGGTGACGGAGCTGGAGCCGAAATTGAACTTCCCCTTCCCCACCGGCGATTACGTGACCATGGGAGGACTCATTCATCACAGTCTTGGCCGGATCGCGGAAGTCGGCGACCTTGTCCAGCTTGAGGGGGCCTTATTAGAAGTCCTGGAGATGGACAACCACCGGATCACCAAGGTGTCGTTCCAACACCAGATTACGGAGGAGGAGCCGGAAGAAACGGAGCCTCAGGTCGAAGAAGAAAAAGCTAACCAATCTTTTTTGAAGGGGTCACCAGAGGAAGTTCTCAAGGACATAAATGACCGACCGGAGGTACAGGAAGTGGAAGCAGCGACGGAAAAAGAGACAGATTCCAATGTAAAGGTAGTTTAAATGGCATGAAACCATGCAATATCAGGCAGTCAGGATTGTGATGGTTTCTCCATATATGCTGTTCATTGAATAACTCATCTCTCGCCACAGGGAAGTCGGCCTTCTATGACGTTTCTGTCCGTCGGCTCACTGTCTTGCACTTAGGCTTCCTTCAGACATCCCCTCACAGGCTTGCCCTTACCCTCGACTAAAAAAATAAAGTAAAGGGGTCAAGTCTGTACTTATATTTATTTGCTCTCCCACACGTTTATTTTCATTTGGTGAGACGCTTTAACCAAGCAAGCGTCTACGATACCGTGCAAAAGTTACCCACGCCAAACAATCTGCCTATCTCTTCTAATGAAGTGTGAATAGTCCTAAAATTAACTCGCCTGAAGATATAAAACCTATCTGATAGCCAAGCCGATAGTAAGCGATATGAAATTAGTAGGGATGGGGTTAGTGGAATCTGGTGCCCGGGGCCGGAATCGAACCGGCACGACCCGAAGGTCGAGAGATTTTAAGTCTCTTGCGTCTACCAATTTCGCCACCCGGGCAGAGTGGGTTTTTTTGATAGCTGTCACGGCAAGGAGATGGAGGCTGAGCCCGGAATCGAACCGAGGTCCACGGCTTTGCAGGCCGCTGCATAACCACTCTGCCACTCAGCCCAAAACAGTGATTCTATCATCTATCGTTGATGAATCGAATTATTAAGTACGCCCTGGTACGAGCACGGCATACTCGAAACAAAAAAAAGCCCCGGGGGGTGCCGAGGCCTTTTTCAACTTGGAGCGGGAAACGAGATTCGAACTCGCGACCCCAACCTTGGCAAGGTTGTGCTCTACCAACTGAGCTATTCCCGCTTGATTCAGGAAGGGCGTATTGTAGCTACAGTTCGTCGTCTGTCAACCTTTTCCTGCCAGCGCGGCATGGAGGTCGGGGACGTGCAGGCGGGTATCAAGGATAGGCCCGGTAGGGCAGCGTAATGACGATCTCACCCTCGTTTTCAGTCCTTTGCATCCCATTCACATCCGCATCCCATGGCAGTCTGAACCGGCGGCGCATCGAAGAGGAGGATGAGACAAAGCTATAACCCCTTTCGCTGCGGTTTTCCAAGCGGTGGGCCTCTTTGTTCTCAACCAGCAGGGAGCGCCCATCCGCACTCACCTGTATAGCTTCGGGTGAGTAGCCTTGCAGGTAGATGCGTAGATGGTAACCCGAATCATCCTGATCCTGTCTGAACCTGACACCTCGCTGAACTTGGAAGGACGATGGCGCATCCATACCCCTGTTGTAAGACCCACCAGGATTGTAATAGCCAGGAGGTTGCGCATGCAGTTGGGCAGCGGCCGCAACCATAATCAAGACGCTGACAAGATAAAGCACGCTTTTCATCGTAAACCTCCTCTGATAATCCTATGTTTCCTATTGTTAAGCTTAGCAGTTCAATAGCTCTAAACATGCCCGGATCAGATGCCGGTGGATTATATAACCTGGTGAATCGATCAACCCGTACTGGTGTGGCGGGGGTCGACTACTTGCGTTCCAATGAACCACCCAACTGACGTTCTCCCAACAGGCTGGGCAAAGCGGCCCGGATATAGATCACCATCGACCAGAGTGTGAGTATGGCAGCAATATAGAGCAGCACAAAGCCGACGGTATAAACAGGAATATTCCACAACGGCTTTTCGTAGATCAGCAGCAGAATGGCAATCATCTGCACCGCGGTCTTGAATTTACCGATCAACGAGACCGCCACCATTGTCCTGGCGCCCAGTTCGGCCATCCACTCACGCAGGGCCGATATTGTGATCTCACGACCGATGATGACCGCCGCCGGGATGGCGAATGCCGGTGTCGGCTCGGACTGTACGAGCAGTAACAGAGAGACCGCCACCATCAGTTTGTCCGCCACCGGGTCGAGAAAGGCGCCGAACGGCGATACCTGGCCCCAGCGCCTGGCCAGGTAGCCATCGAACCAGTCCGTCACGGCGGCGATTGAAAATACCACGGCACAGCTGAGGCGCGCCCACTCCACGGGGAGATAGAAAAGCAGTACGAATACCGGTATCAAGACTATTCGCAACAGTGTGAGAATGTTAGGAATATTCCACATTTTTAATCGCTAGCCCTTATCATGAAATGCGTGATAGATCTGCTCCGCCAAGGCTGTACTGATCCCCTCGACCCTGGAAATATCCTCTATCCCCGCCCTCGATAGCTCTTGCAGGCCGCCAAACTGTTTCATCAGCCGCTGTCTGCGTTTGGGACCTATGCCCGGAATCTGTTCCAGAACCGACCGGTTTCGGCTCTTCGAGCGTCGCTGCCGGTGTGCAGTTATGGCAAAGCGATGGGCTTCATCCCGAATCTGCTGGATTAAATGCAATGCCGGTGAATCAGCAGGCAGTATAAAGGGTGCTCTGCGCCCCAACAAGAACAGCTGTTCCATACCGGCCTTTCGGTCTGCACCCTTTGCCACCCCAACCAGGGTCAAACCCGAGATACCGAGATCCTGCAGGCGCTCATGCACAGCACCGATCTGACCCTTGCCACCGTCGATAAAAAGTATATCAGGCAACGCCACTTCACCTTTCTTGACCCTGCGGTAACGGCGCTCCAGCGCCTGAGCCATGGCGGCGTAATCGTCCCCCGGGGTGATGTCTTCGATATTGAAACGCCGGTAATCGGACTTCAGCGGCCCCTGTTCATTGAAGACAACACAGGATGCGACAGTCGACTCACCCCGTGTATGGCTGATATCGAAGCACTCCATCCGTTCAGGGATAGCCGGCAGTTGCAAGGCCTGCTGCAAGGCCTGCAACCGCTCCTCCATACCGGCCTGGGCACTGAGCCGGGCCTGCAGGGCCAGTTCCGCATTCCCCTGCGCCATCTTCAACCAGCGGGCGCGCTCTCCACGTACCCTGCTGCTGATACGGACCCGCCGCTGCGCCTGTTGGCTGAGCACCTCCTCCAGCAGCCCCTCCTCAGCCAATCTGTGATTGAGGATGATCTCGTTGGGAACCGGTTTTTCCAGATAGTATTGAGAGACAAACGCCTGCAGAATCGTCTCATCGGTGGCATCCCGGGGCACCGATGGATAGAACGACTTGTTGCCGAGATTCCGCCCTGAGCGAATGTAAAACACCTGGATACAGGCACTTCCCCCCCGCTTGGCCAGGGCAACGATATCCAGATCGCCCCCCTCGCCGCTCACATATTGCCGCTCCTGAATCCTCCTTAGATGCTTGATCTGATCCCGGTAGATGGCCGCCTGTTCATAATCCAGATTGCCGGAGGCCTGCTCCATCCACGCCACCAGTTCATCGACCACCTGGCTTGTTTTGCCCTCCAGGAAAAGTACCGCATGCTGTACGTCCTCCCCGTAGGCCTGCGGCGAGATCAAGCCGACACAGGGTCCGCTACAACGCTTTATCTGATATTGCAGACACGCCCTTGAACGGTTGCGGAAAAAACTCTCTTCACATTGACGGACAGGGAATAGCTTTTGCAGCACCTGGAGGGTTTCACGCGTCGACCCGGCGCTGGGATAGGGACCGAAGTAGCGCCCCTTTCCCCGCCGTGCGCCTCGTCTTAAGGAGAGTGCGGGATAGGTATGGTCAGTGGAGAGATAGATGTAGGGGTAACTCTTGTCATCCCGCAACAGAACATTGTATTTGGGCTTGAGTGATTTGATGAGATGATTTTCGAGCAGCAGCGCTTCGGCTTCCGTGTGGGTGACGATGACCTCAATCTGGGCAATCTGCCCCACCATGATCTGAATGCGCCGATTGAGACTGCGGGTAAAGTAACTGGAAACCCGCTTTTTCAGATTCCTGGCCTTACCGACATAGAGTACATTGCCCTCGGCGTTGACCATGCGATAGACACCTGGCCTGGTGGTCAGGGTCTTGAGAAAAGCGGTGTGATCAAATTCATTCTGCTGCATGGTTTAGAGTCTGTTAACACTGATCCAATCGGCTCTGCAGGCACTAGTAATAAGTGGTACCGGTAATTCGGGATATTAGCAATCTTTATCCTTGGGACGACAGACTCACGCTGAAAGCAACACCGCCTGGATAACGAATCTTCACAAAAAAACGGACCGCACTGGATTTGTTCAATGGAACCGGTGAATGCGGGACACACCAGTGATCGAGTTATCGACCGTCGAGCAGTTTCCTGGCACGCCGAAAAACCTTTTGAAACATCGCCGGGGTGAGCCTGCGGGTTTGGGTGTTGTAACGACTGCAGTGATAGGAGTCGATCATCAAGTGCCGTTCGTCGAGCTGATGTTCCTTACCATGAGAAAACGGATAGGCCTTCTGCCTCAGCCCAAGGGCTTTGATCACTGCCTGATGGGCGATCGAACCCAGGCTTATGACAATGCTGCTCGCCGGCATATTCTCCAGTTCACGCTGCAGAAACCCATTGCAGGTGTTGATTTCACTGCCGATCGGCTTGTTTTGAGGCGGAAGACACTTCACGGCATTGGTGATTCTGCAATTATGCAGCTGAAGGCCGTCGTTACGTGAGCTGGCTTCGGGTTGATTGGCAAAACCGAACTGGTGGAGTGTCTGATAGAGCAGGATACCGGCGTGATCACCGGTAAAGGGGCGACCAGTGGCATTGGCGCCATGCAACCCTGGCGCCAGGCCGACAATCAGCAGTTGAGCATCATTATCGCCGAAAGGCGCGACTGGGGCAGCATGGTAGTCTGGGTAATCCGCCTTCACCCGGCCAAGAAAATCAACCAAACGCGGGCAAAGACGACACTTGGCGTCGAAGGTCATGAATGGTTTTCGGAATCTTTCAAAATGCCGTGCCGATAGGCAAGGCGCGTCAATTCAACGTCATTTTTGATATCGAGCTTATCGTATATACGTTGTCGATAGGTGCTGACAGTTTTTGGACTCAGGGAGAGAATATCGGATATTTCCAGGTTCTTATGTCCCTCCAGTATCTGCAGCAATACCTGCACTTCCCTCGATGACAGCATCTTAAAGGGATTCTCTGAATTCCCATGCCACTCCATCAATGCATGTTTCCTGGCCACATCAGACGCGATGTAGTGATGACCTTCATAGACAGCCTTGATGGCGCGCAGCATCTCATCAGCCGGGCATCCCTTGGTGAGAAAACCCATTGCGCCCACCTCATGCAGACGGGAAGGAAAGGGATCTTCATCAAGAATGGTAAGGGCTATCACCTTCAGATCAGGTTTGATACGCAATAGCCTGCGGGTTGCTTCAATACCACCCATGCCCGGCATATTGACATCCATCAGTACTAAGTCGGGAGAGGTCTTTTGTACCAACTCAATCGCCTCTTCACCGCTTGACGCTTCTCCAGCGACATCGATATCGTGCGCCTTATCCAAAATCCCCTTTACACCGGTTCTGATCAGCTCGTGATCATCAACCAGTAGAACTTTTATCATCTCTATATCTCATCAGGTCCTTCTTGTATCTATTTTGGCCGGAATTGCATTCCTTTGTCGCATCCAGAGTTATCCCGGTTTTAATACATATCGACCTAATGTACCCCAAACTGCCGGTCACGGCGAGTACCCTAAGTAATTAAATCGCTTATTCCCTGTACTTTACTCAAGTATATTCAGGCTGCAGGTATCCATCTGTAACTATATGATTTTTAATCATAAACTCATGTCCTTGCGCAACACAATATTGTAACCATTTGGTCAAAAAAAGGTTAATCCGCCAGCGCTGCTCCAAGGTGGGATTGTCACCCCACCGGTGCAGGGGCAGGCTCGATTGTCGAAGATCCAGAACATCGATCTGGCTGGAGTCATGATAGACCCTGAGCGTTGCGTCAGGGTCAGGGTAGTCACCGACGGCATGACTGAAATAGTAGGTTAAGTGAACAAGTGATGTATAAGGGGTCTGCTCCATGACTTCGAGATAGAGATCCATCCCATACGCAAGGTTGGATTGGTATTGGCCGGACATCTCCGCAAGGCATGGCGCCAAACGCATCAACAAAGCATAGTTTTCCTCACTGAGATCCAGCACCATACCCACGCTTGGCCTTTTGGCCAACATTTTGTTTATGCTCCATGGGTAACCGCTTCGGTACATAATAGATAGATTCAACTCCGACATCTCTCAGTATGCAATAGTATAGCGAGACGGTAGAAGCTCGAGTATTCGACAGGCATCCAAACGTGGGGTTAATATTAAAAAAACCCTGGATTGATAGCATCATCCAGGGTTATGAACCAAAAAACGGATCAGGCAATATGATGCAGTCCCGCGGATCTTACTTCATCCGGTACACAGATATCATTCTACCCTGATGCGGTGATCGCCTTTAGCGACCCGGCACTTTTGCTTGGCCGCGATATAACGCCTATGCCAGACAACGCAGGAAGAGGTTGAACAAGAAATCAGGCGTTTTGCCCCTTCTGTTGTTCCGCTTCGATTTGCGCGCGAACCTCATCCATATCCAGTTCACCCGCTTTACTCAACAGTTCGCGAAATGCGGATTCAGGCAGTGCCCCTGGCTGGGAGAAGATGATGATATTGTCACGGAATATCATCAGTGTAGGAATCGAGCGCACCTGAAAATGCATCGCCAACTCCTGCTCTTCCTCGGTATTGACCTTGCCGAAGACGATATTGTCATGATCCTCGGAAACCGACTCATAGGTAGGTGCAAATGAGCGGCACGGTCCACACCAGGGAGCCCAGAAATCAATGATGACAAAATCGTTCTCTGTAATCGTCGATTCGAAGTTTTCTTTTGTCAGTTCTACTACTGCCACAACACGGCCCCTTGCTAATTCTAAAAAATTGGAGTGATGGTATCAGAATAGCCAACTTAATGCTTGTTGGACATTAATAGCTCTCGAAACAGGCGCATAACCATGATTTTCGACCAGTTTGAATACGGACAAAGCTACATTCAAATGGGCAGGGATATCAGAGAGGCCGCCCGCATGCACGACCTCTCCAATACCTGTTTCAGGAAACTGACCCGCACAGAACTATCCCAAGCCTTGGAAGATCTGCTCCCGAATCTCGTCAACACCCCCTACCCCATTGATTTTCAGATACTTGCAGTCACCTGAATCCGCCTCTTTGGAGTAGAAACTGACAAGTGGCTCGGTCTGGTCATGGTAGACTTTCAGCCGGGCTTTTACCGTCTCTTCCTGATCATCATCGCGCTGTATGAGATCTTCGCCGGTGACATCATCTTTACCCTCAGATTTAGGGGGGTTATAGATGATATGGTAGGTCCGGCCCGAGGCAAGGTGAACACGACGACCGGACATACGTTTGATGATTTCCTCATCGGGCACATCGATCTCTACCACCGCATCGATCGGCACGCCTGCCTCTTTAAGTGATTCAGCCTGAGGAATGGTACGGGGAAAACCATCGAACAGATATCCATTGTTGCAGTCATCCTCGGCAATCCGCTCCTTCACCATGCCCATGATGATGTCATCCGAAACCAAGCCACCTTCATCCATGATCTTCTTCGCTGCAACACCCAATTCGGTGCCGGCCTTGACATGAGCCCGCAGCATATCTCCAGTGGAAATTTGCGGAATTTGATACTTATCTTTGATGTAATTGGCCTGTGTGCCTTTACCGGCTCCAGGTCCGCCGAGCAGTATGACGCGCATAGTGATACTCCTTTGGTTTGTTATAAGGATCGAGGAAGTTTGCCACGCCCCGGCTGCCTGAACCAGTTGAGGCTATCAATAGGTGGATATAGGGCGTTTATGAAGGGGGGTCCCTCCCCTTCAATCCGATACGGCTGGTTAAACCTTATTATTCAGGGACAGGCGATAGGCTCACTATCCCTCTCACTATCAGCCTGCAGTCAGCTTTAGCATTAAACTATTAAGTCGCCTCACGAATGCGGCGGGATCATCCAACTGTCCGCCTTCGGCAAGTTGAGCCTGATCGAACAACACCTTTGTCAAATCACCAAATTTATCACCATCCTGTTCGCCCTCCAGGCGCTCGACCAGTGGATGTTCCGCATTGATCTCCATGATCGGTTTGGTTTGAGGCGCGTCCTGTCCAACCGATTTGAGAACCCTGGCGAGATTGGCGCTCATATCATGCTCCTCCACCACAAGACAGGCCGGGGAGTCGGTCAGGCGCTGGCTTATACGGATCTCCTTAACCGCCTCGCCCAACACATCCTGCATACGCTGCAACAGTTCCTTATGCTCCTCTGACTGTTTCTCGCTGCTCTCCTTCTCTTCCTTGTCTTCCAGCTCTCCAAGATCGAGGGCGCCCTTGGCCACCGACTGCAGCTGCTTACCCTCAAATTCGGTAAGACTTGTCACCAGCCATTCGTCGACCCGGTCAGACAGCAATAACACCTCGACGCCTTTCTTTTTCAGCACTTCGAGATGTGGACTGAAACGCGCGGCCGCGGGTGAATCGGCGGTGATATAGTAGATTTTATCCTGGCCCTCCTGTATGCGGGAAACATAGTCCGCCAGGGATACGTTCTGTTCGTCCGTCTCATTGTGGGTTGTGGCAAAACGCAACAAACCGGCAATTCGATCACGATTGGCATAGTCTTCCGCCGGCCCTTCCTTCATCACCTTACCGAACTCATCCCAGAAGGTCTGATACTTTTCCTTGTCCGATTCCGCCAGTTTCTCCAACGCAGACATAATACGTTTTACATTAGCCTGCCTGATGGTGTCTATCTTGCGGTTATGTTGCAGGATTTCACGCGATACGTTCAGCGGCAGATCATCCGAATCCACCACGCCTTTGACAAAGCGCAGATAGCGGGGCATGAGCTTATCCGCCTCGTCCATGATGAAAACACGCCGCACAAACAGTTTCACGCCATGTTTTTGATCCCTGTCCCAGAGATCGAACGGCGCCCGCTGAGGTATGTAGAGCAGGGCTGTATATTCATTGTTTCCCTCGACCTTGTTGTGGACGTGGGTGAGTGGATTCTCGAAGTCGTGAGAGACGTGTTTGTAAAACTCATGATACTCCTCTTCCGAGATATCGCTCCGATTGCGCATCCACAACGCAGTCCCTTTATTGACCCGTTCAAATTCCGCTTTCTCGGGTTTCTCCTCGTCCTCGCCGTAATGTTCCTTCTCCATCTCCACCGGAATGGTGATGTGGTCGGAGAACTTGGAGATGATGGATCGTAGCCGATAGCTCTCCAGAAACTCCTTCTCATCCTCACGCAGATGGAGGACGACATCGGTGCCGCGGGTTGCCTTATCCATGTTTTCGATGGTAAACGAACCCTCCCCGTCCGATTCCCAGCGAACGCCATGCTCCTGGCCCAGGCCGGCCCGACGCGTCAGCAGCGTCACCTTATCGGCAACGATGAAGGCGGAATAGAAACCGACACCGAACTGGCCGATCAATTCGCTGTCCTTGGTCTGGTCTCCGGACATGGCTTCAAAAAATTTGCGTGTGCCTGAACTGGCAATGGTGCCGATAGTCTCAGCCACCTCCTGTCGGCTCATACCGATGCCATTATCGGAGATGGTGACGGTTCCCGCCTCTTTGTCGAGGGTTACCCGCACCCTGAGTTCGGGATCGTCCTCGAACAGGGCCTCGTCCGTCAGGGCTTCAAACCTCAGTTTTTCCGCCGCATCGGAGGCATTGGAGACTAATTCGCGTAGAAAAATCTCTTTATTACTGTATAGCGAACGAATTACCAGGTTGAGTACCTGACTAACTTCTGCTTGAAAATCAAGGGTTTCCTTATGAGCTTCGACAGTCATCTTTAGGTTAGAACTCCAATTGGTTTAGATTGACGATTGTTTCGGTGGTTAGGATTTTTTTGTCGTCGCTTAATATGGGGATTCCAACACTAATTTCAAGAACCCAATTCAATTAAAACGCTGAGGTGACACTGAGACTCGCGTGATTCTCTTCGTAACTATCAACATCCGTATCAGCGTCTCGCTCGAGATGGGTTATGTTGAAACCGACCCTGCTGTCAGTGCCGAACTGGTAACTTACACCCAGCGTGGCTGTCAATTGATCGTAGACTAAAACCTCTTCCTCGTGATCTATGCCGGAGATTTGAATGTACCCGCTTGTCAATCGGGCAAGCCTTCTTGTCAGCAACACGCTTAACTCGATATCTTCCGTATCTCTACCGGAGCGGTCATAGAGACGTTCCAGATAACGCCCTCTCAGGCTAACCGAAGTCCTGGTTGTCTGATAAGTGAACTCTGTGGAAAATCGCTTGCTCTCATAAAAATCCTCTGTAATGGAGGGATTGTATGCAGCGCGCACAGTGACCGGGGATGACTCCAGAACGGGATCCCTAACCAGATTGCCAAATGCATCCTGGCGCTCGAACAGCGGCTGTGTAGTCAGTTCATCGCGGGCACTGATAAAATCCTGTTCATAGCTGGCGGTCCATATAGTCCTGCCCGTTTGATGAATGAAATCGAAATAATAGTCATCGCCAAATGACCGCTCACCGACACCGAGCGCAAAACGCGTCCTGGGGTTGGGTGTGTAAATAGCTCCGATACTCCATGTAGAGTCGTCTCTATCATCAGTAACCGCTAAATCATACTCCTCATAACCGGCCGAAAAGGCAGCTGACCACTGATTGGTGATTTTTTGTATCAGTTCCGCACGAAATATCTTCGTCTCATTGTCATCGTCCAGATTTTCATAGTCCACATCGCTTTGTTGATATAAGACTTCCCAAATCTGGTTTGTGAACATACTGCCGTTACCGAATGCAATCTCACCTCGCCTGCCGGTACTATCGTTGTCGAGATCTTCAGAATAGTCGATTCTGTCCCCGGTAAATCGAACCTCAACGACGCTGAAATCACCCAGCCTGGCAGTGAAATAGGGGCTCAGTCCGACTGAATAGAAATCCGTGTCATCCCCGGTACCGGTCAAGCCGCCGATACCTGATCTGCCGGTACTGGTAATGTTTGTCCTGTCCGCCCTCAGCCAGCCATCGAGGTAGAGATGGTTTTCGGCAATCTCCACATTACCCTCGGTGCGCATAAAATGGACAACTTCATTGTCTTCCGTCTCGTCCCAATAGTGACGATATTCCGGTGCATAGTTGAAATCCAAATTTGCCCTGGCCCCCTCCTTGTAGATCGACAGGGTGGGCCTGACCACCGTAATGTTGTCGCTCACCTCGTCTTCATGGGTCAGATTCGCATTATCGGTGTAAATCTGCTGAATTCCGATACTTGGAGATATCACCCAGTCAGCGGCATAGAGAGTGCCTGAATTTGCGGCCAATCCCATGCCACAAGCGAGACAGGCATAGACAAGGGGTTTACCCCCGAAGATCTGTTCCATATTTAAATGATTCAGCTTATTGATGATCATTTCTCACGTCCTTCATCATTCGAAATTTGGATTAACCCATTAGCATTAAAAAAGTCAGCAGGATCCGGGGCCAAATAAGTTCGAAATAAGATACGCAGGATAAATCAAGAAGTCGAGAAATTGAGGTCATAAGCAACGGATCAAAACCCGGTCTCTGCACAGCCAATTGCTGAAGACAGTTTCCCTTATCTAGAACAGATCAGGCAGACCCCCCATAACCCATTGATTGAATGTGTTTTCTGACACCAGCATCCGTCACGCACCCGGCACCGTCCCGACAATGAATTGTCACAGAAGCCGGGGTTCCCATATGGGTATGAATAACGCACCATATAGAAAAATTCGACAACGGCCGCAACGAGAAGCATATGAACATTGTCACAATCAATACTCAGCCCTACGATGATCAACGCCCCGGCACATCGGGTCTCAGAAAAAAAGTCAAAGTTTTTCAAACACCTCACTATTTAGAAAATTTTGTACAAGCCATTTTCGACACACAGACGGATCTGAGAGGGGGCATCCTCGTACTCGGCGGGGACGGTCGATACTACAACCGCGAAGCGATCCAGGTCATCTTGCGCATGGCCAGCGCCAATGGTGTGAAACAGGTCTTGCTCGGCAGAGGCGGACTGCTGTCGACACCCGCCGCCTCCTGTATTATCCGCAAATATAACACCGATGGAGGCATCATCCTGTCAGCCAGTCATAATCCTGGCGGCCCCGACGAAGATTTCGGCATCAAATTCAACACGCCCAACGGAGGACCGGCACCGGAAACGGTCACTGAGGCAATCTTTCACCGGACGACTGAAATCGATGAATACCGGATTTTACAGACCCCCCCCATCGATCTGGATAAAGCGGGAAAAGTCAGCCTGGGTGATACCCGGATCGACATCATCGATCCGGTCGCAGACTATGCCGATCTGATGATGGAACTGTTTGACTTTGACCGGATTCGAAAACTCTTCGATTCCGGTATATTTTCCATGCGCTTCGACGCCATGCATGCGGTTACAGGTCCTTATGCCACGGAGATTCTTGAGGGAAGACTGGGTGCTGAACCCGGAACAGTGATCAACGGCATACCCAAAGTCGACTTCGGTGGCGGCCATCCTGATCCCAACCTGGTTCATGCGCATCAGCTTGTCGAGCTCACCCGCGGCACCGGTGCCGTCAACTTCGCAGCGGCTTCAGACGGTGATGGCGACCGGAATATGATTTTAGGCCGCAACTTTTTTGTCACACCCAGCGACAGTCTGGCTGTCATGGCGGCCAACGCCCATCTCATCAAAGGCTATTCCGGCGGCATCAGCGGCGTGGCACGCTCCATGCCCACCAGCCAGGCGGCGGATCGGGTGGCGGACAAGCTTGGACTGCCCTGCTTCGAAACCCCAACAGGGTGGAAGTTTTTCGGCAATCTGCTGGACGGCCGAAAAATCACACTCTGCGGCGAAGAGAGCTTTGGCACCGGATCCGATCATATCCGCGAAAAAGACGGGCTCTGGTCGGTACTGTTCTGGCTCAATCTACTCGCCGTCAAACAGCAGTCGGTGGAGAAAATCGTCACCGATCACTGGAAGGCGTTTGGCAGGAACTACTATACCCGTTACGACTACGAAGCCATCGACAAAGCCGATGCTGAAAATCTGATGGACGCATTGCGGGAAAAGCTCCCCGCCCTTCCCGGTCAAACCTTGAGTGGCTACCGTGTTGAGTATGCCGACGACTTCGCCTACACGGACCCCGTGGATGGAAGCATATCGGAACGCCAGGGAATAAGAGTGGGTTTCAGCGACGGCTCGAGAATCGTTTTCAGGCTTTCGGGAACCGGTACTGAAGGAGCGACTTTACGTGTCTATCTGGAGGCCTACGAGACCGATCCGTCCAAGCAGACACAGTCGACCGAGTCCGTCATGACACAACTGGTGGATATCGCTTTGACCCTGGCTGAAATCGAGCATCGAACCGGGCGCACAAAACCCAGCGTCATCACCTAATAATGACTGGACAATCCATCAGCGAATCGCCTATAAACAGATGTAGTGGAACTGTCATAAACAGATACTAAAATTCGTTTTCAAACTTATAAATATCAGGAGCAACAAAGTGGCCAGCAAACAGGAAAGTAATGCGAAAAAGAGCACTACAACAAAAAAAACCAAGGCCAAGGTGAGTAAGAAAAAAGTCACAAAGAAAAAGGCAATCACTAAGAAACGGGTTGCAAAAAAAACCATGTCAAAACGTAGCGCCAGAGCCTCTATCAGTCCGAGGGAGCGCTACGAGATGATAGCGACCATGGCTTACTATCGCGCCGAACAACGCAACTTCGAATCGGGACACGATGTTGAGGATTGGCTCGAGTGCGAGAGTATTATCGACAGCATGCTCGGAAAATAGATGTGACTTGGTCTACCACTACTTCCTGATCGGGATTTAATGCCTCCTACCAAACCATTGAGGAGGAACAGTCACACTCCATAATGATCCCTATACCCCACCCATTGGCCCAGTTGCGGTCATAGGTCCGTATAAAACTGGGCAGTGGGCAGGAATTTCCAACCGAACACTGGAGCATAGAACGCTCGAGTGTCAATAACTTGTAAATTGCGAGTGGGGCAAGCCCAAGAAGAATTGCCTGCTGTGAAAGTGTCCGGGAGGCGGTAATCAGCCACCGCCGAATACTGTGAATCGGGCTGGAGAGGAAACCGTGACGCCCGGCATACATCGGATATGGCGTCCCCAAGGGGAAGCGATGGATGGACACTCTCGGTTGAGTCTGACACATGCCGAATGGCCACCTGATTAAAAGTCTCAGGGAGAAGCTTTTAAAATCAGACGGTTAAACGATAATGTTGACGGCCGCCCACCCTAACGGAGCACTAAAAATCAAATACTTACAAGTACGTTGACGGCCAAAAAAAGTTCATTTTAACCCTTGACAAACTAACCCATTGGGTTATACTTAATATCAACAGGAAGTGATTTAGCCAAGTAAAAGGATTTAGCGGGGAGATGGCAACCCTCTCTCCCCCCAGGTGGTAGCTGGGGGTTGATGGAGAGACCAAAGGGCGAGAGCCTACTAGACGTCCAAAACCTAGTATAGCGTGACCCCCGCCACGGCGCTAGCCCGGAGCGCAAAAACCGGGCACTTTTTCAACGAGAGACAGAAATAGGATTCGATGACAATGACTATCAATACTACGCTAAAAGATTTTAATGAATCAGAATTTCGCGCATGGTTTGACGCCACAGCTAGAACAGGGATTGACTACGACACTACTTTGAGAGCCGCTCTTGATTCTATGGAACGAGACCACGAGATCGGTGCAGATCCTAGCTATGAACTTAGCAAAGCCTACACAAAGAGCGGTCAACCTGAAACCTATTGGTTGTAACCGGAATGACACCGAAACAGATTAAAGAGATCCGGCTCAAGGCCCGCCTGTCGCAAGCTGGCCTCGCCGAAGTTTTTGACACTCACCCCATGACTATCAGCAAATGGGAACGGGGGGAGAGGACGCCTGACGGCGCGGCAGTCGCCGCGCTTAAGGCGATAAGGTGGGCGGTGAAAGAAGGGAAGGCTGAGGAACTTTTAGACGCGTTCCGGCGCTAATATCTCAGCCGCCCGCGTGCCGGATTGGTACCCCTACGGCCGTTAAATTCTAACGATTGGAGCCAAAAAATGGACATCACACTAAAAACCGAACCAGTAGAAAAAATCAGACAGGCTGAAGTACAGATCCCGTACCAAAAACTACTCGTCGAATTTACCACCGTCGCCGAACTGAGGGGCGCGATCAAAACAGAGATCGACCGCATGTTTGAAAAGGACGAACTAGGCTTAATCGTTGACGAAATTTAAGAGGTTAAGATCTCAGCCGCCCGACCGGTCGCGATAAGCCCGGCCGATTCCATGTAAGTCACGCCGCCAATCAGATCCTGATTATCAGAGTCGATCACCTTGGCGACCTGTAACGTAAACATAAACGCCCCGACGACCGGATCTGTTGCCTGCGCGGCAACGATTGCCGCCTTCTCGGTGATCGTGAAGCGGCGTAGCAACTCCGTCGGTGTGATTTGATACGTGGTAGGGGCCGGCCCAGGTTCGGGCGGCGTAGGCGCGGAGAATGTCACTCCGTCATACGTCCAACCCGGCCCGATAGTTGGCTGATCAGAGACGTCTATCGCGCCCGGATGGTCGAGCGATGGGGATTTAAAAACATTCTTAACGACACCGTTCTCGATTAAAGCAAGTCGATACATTTTTCAATCCCCGCTACTCAAACCAGGTAATAACACAAAGGCCGTCTGCACCGTCGCCACCGTTGTAGGCTGTTGCCGTGCTGGAAAAAGCACCGCCACCACCGCCACCAGTATTCGCGACCGCATCCCCGCCGGCGCCTGACGTTCCGCGCGCACCATCACCGCCACCGTCAACACCCGCAGGGATAAAAGGTCCGTATACGGAACTGTCCGGCTGGTATCTCGAACCGCCACCCCCACCGCCGCCATATCCTCCTAAGCCATACCCAGGCTGTAGCGGACCAAACAAGTCTGCTTTGTCTGACGCCATCGCCCCTTTATTCCCGTAAGCCGATGCGCCGGGATAACCGCCCGATGAGGTACTCGCCATAGCGACGGGAGAGCGACTGGCCCCGGCACCACACCCCCCGAAATCCGCCTGTAGGGTACCGCCGCCACCCGCGCCACCGGTATTACCGTTCGCGTCAGCGGAGTTAAGCAACGATATCGTTGCGGAACCAGGCGCACCGCCCCCGCCCCCATATGCAGTTAGAGAGGCTCCACCCGACAGGGTACTATCACCCCCTGCAGAACCTGCATTTCCACCAACGCCACCGGAACCCCCCGCGCCGATCGTAACAGTCAGGTTACTGGTGATTGCGAGATCGCGCTCGATGACTTGACCGCCGCCTCCGCCTCCTCCGACTAAGACGCCGGTGTTTGCCTCTACACCGCCACCACCACCGCCCGCGCCGATCAGAAGCACGTGAACGGAATCCACCCCAGCAGGTCGAGGAAAGGTTCCCGACGTCGTGAATACTTGCGTCTTTCGAACCTTGCCGACGCTCGACACATCAGCGTCTAAATGCGCCATGGTCGCCGCGTCAATGTTGTCGAGATTGTCCGCCCTAGCCACCGTTATGCGGTCAAGTAATTTTTTCAGTTTTCCGGGAACACCCGCCAAGAACATCATGATTTTAACTCCACACCTCAGCCAACCATCCACCATTGGCATCAAAAATATTAGTGACCTTACCTAACGGATAATCCACACCGCCCAGCGGCTCATAGAGGCCGCCGGAGTCAGCGGAATAATAAGAAGTGATTTCCACTGCGTTACCCTCTTCACCGCCGGTAGTGCCCCATGTGTAAACCAGCTTGATGCGCTCAACGCCTCTGCTATATACAATCTGATCCATTTGATCCGGATCAGTAGGTGGCGTTGTTCCATCACTGTTCTGCGCTTCACTATTCCAACCAGGATATCCACCGTTTCTTATCAGCCCATCTCTGATGGCCAATAAATTCTTTCTGGTTGAATCAAACGCCTGTGTGCCGTTTTCCGTGGATGGATCAGGCAGCGCCGGATCAAAAGGTTCATAAGCCATCAGACTCCCCCGAAGCGCCAGATAAAATCATTAGCTACCTGTGCGCCAGTATCATCAAAAATGTAAACATCAAAGGTTGTAGGATTGCCCACCACGATATTGTCAACCGTGGGTGACAGCGCCGATGATCCAACCGGCGTGATTGAGATTGACTGCACTGCTGAATACTCATTGGCCAGAGTGATGGTGGTGGGCGAGACAGCAGAACTAGTGCCTGAGCCGTTCTCTTCACGCGGCACCGCATCCACCCGGATGCTCACACCGGTCAATTTCACCAACATCGTGTCCGTATCAGCCGCTGCTACGCGAATTCTGGCGTACCTGGCAGTGACCTTGGCCGTTAGATTCACGTACTGCGTCCAGTCAGACCCGTTTTCAGACAGCTCGAGGTACGCGGTAACAACGCCGGAGAGCGCCGAGAAGTCAATCTCGGCTTGCCATGTGCCCGAGATTAATAGTCCAGCGTCCCAAGTCTCGGAAAGGAGCTCCGACGAGCCACTCGAATGGTAGGTCGCCAAGGGGTTGGTATAGGTCGACATCACATTCGGGAACATCGACGCGATCGTGTCGCCCATCTCGGTTACAAAACGCCGAACCATATCGACCCGCCCGAGTTGAAACTCCCGAACATTGGTTAGCGTCGGTGACGAAAAATCGTTCGAATCGACCAGGAACGCACCGCTATCGAGGGTAACGACAACCTGTTGACGCGCCTCATTTGCCGAATACTGCCCGACACTATCAAGCGCCTTGACCATGAAATCCCACGTCCCCGCCGGCACGTCATTTGTTACGATGCGGAGGGCGTCGACACGATCGATCAGTATCCCGTCGTCCCATAAACCGGATGCCGCAACGTAACGGATCTCATAGCGCCAGATATCGAGATCGACCGCCGGCTCCCAATTCAAGCGAACTTCACCGCCGACTTCGAAACCGTCGAGATTCGGCACGTCACCGGGAATAAGATATTTGCCGTTCGCCGTGATATTGACAGTTTGCCAATCCGATACCGCACCCACACTTGAAACCGTGCGGACTTGCACCGTGTAATAAACGAGATCCTGAACAGCGGGCGAGGTATATTCCGGATCGGGCACGCTGGCCTGGTGGACGAGCGTCGGCCCGTCCATAACCCGCACGTCCCAGTGATCCAGATAGGTAAACGGTGAAGCGTCCCAGGTTACCGCCAACCGAGACGCGTATGTCCCGTTTGCGAGTTGGTAGACCTCCTCGACAACACTTAACCCGGTCGGTGCCGGCGGGTCGGTCGGCGAGGGAAGCGTCGTGTCCTGGTACGTCGGAGCCGTTTCAATATTGTCGGAAAAGACGCCCGGTTGATATTCGTACCCGGTAACCTGCCAGCGTCCCGGCTCGATCGGAGTAACACTCGTTATCCGGATCGGCTTCGCTGTCAGCCCCCGCGAACTGGTGACCGTAACAATGTCGCCGACCTGATCCTGCAACGCTTCGTCATGCGTGACGAACGTCACTTCGAGATCGGTCAAGGTCAATGCATTCAATCGCTCGACGGCTTCACGTTGCGCCTGCGAATAACGATCGATACCCGGGAGGCTGACCTCCGAAACACGCCATTCGAGCGAACCATCGACGGCCCCCGAAAGATTTGCATAGGCGGGCGAGTCCCGCCATTCATCCGACGATTTGTCGGTGTAGTTGATTTTTACAACGGTCGGAGCGTCCGCGACACTCTTCAAGCGAATCTGTAAACGCGGGTTTCCCCTATTGTCGGCAACGATATCGTCGTCGGTGATCGCCCGTGTGACGGCTGCAGGTCGGTTACTGACAAGCTTGGTGATCGAACCCTCGTTGACCATGAAACACCCGGCGTAAACGCTCAGCGTATCGGCCCAGGTATCGACGTCGCTCTTGCTATTCAGTACCAGACCAAGCGTACGCCGTTTCTCGGTAGTCTGGACGAGTTCGTCACAATCATCGGCGACCGTGGACACGCTCCCCCAGTCGATCGACTTGCCTCTACCATACAAGGCCGACGTCTCGAGATCCGCCAGCGCCAAGGCTGGATTATCCGAGTACAACCAGGTAGCGCTATCCGTAGGCGATTGACCAACGTCTCGCGGATCATAGACCTTTTTACCCCGGATCTGTGCGACGAATTGCGGCGCGTTCATATCAGTTGAGGCAGAGATCTCGACAACCGAATAAGCAAGGCCGACAGTCCGCCCGCGAATGGACGTAACGAGGGGGTTATTCCAACCGGAAAAAGCGTTCGCGAGTGTCGGATCGACGCCCTGTGTCGTTGTGCCTGTGTAGTGTGTGACGGTAACCGACGCCGGGGCGGGTGTACCGTCCGACAAATATAGCCCGTCGATCGCCTCGATCTCACCAAGACACCAAACCAGCAGCATGACCAAACGGTTCTGATAAACCGTCACCTTACCAACGAGTGGACCGGTTCGAAATTCACCATAGCCGAACGGCACCACTGCGCCTGCCCCAGCTATCGACAATTGCCGATCGTCGGCGGTACTCGCGACAGAATTAACGACACGACGAGGAACAACCGACAACCGTCTGGCGGGTTCCGGTTCGAGATCAACCGCGGTCGGTGGTAGTGGGTAATCGGGTAGCTGCAGCGTCATCGCGATTCCAACACCAGGCTATCACCGTTCCACAGGATACGCGTTCCGGGAATCGGCATGTCTTCACCCAAAAACGAAGAGAGTTGCACGCGGGGGGTGCGAGCGGTCAAAACTCCGTCGGAGACAAGCGTCATGGTTACGTAGTCATCGATTGAAGGAACCCCGCTAATGACCCCTGAGAATAAATGCTCGGCGTCGTCAACGGCGTAAGGATCGCTCCCATACAATTGATAGATATCGACCGGAATGTCGCGGATACCGTTACCCAGGACAAGCGCACCATAGGCGTTATCGTGATTCAGCAGTCTGAGGCTTGCGGTCTGCCCGCCGCCCTTCGTTTGTCGAATTGAGCGAACCTCAACCCCTGAGTCGATCCAGTTCTGGCCGTTCCAACTAACATCCCCGACAGTCGACAACCGAATAGCCGGCGCGTACCCCAATTCGACGAGATAGACCGGCGTCGTTGAGTCTTGCGCGACGGCGGTTGATACGGTGGCGGATAGGTTGCGCATTAGCCAACCTCACCAAAACCGGAGTATGTGACGTTGACATTGATTGGCCTGGCGGCCGCTTGGGCAAAGGTCGCCGCACCACTCGCAAGTGTGGCCGCCGCCTGCTGTTGCTGCTGTGCGGATTGCGTCAGTTGTTGGGCGAGCTGCTCCCCGCCCTGCTGGATTGCAGAAAGCAACGTGTCGCGGAGCTGCTCGGACTCTGTCGCCGCCCGGGTCCGCTCGGTCTCGAGGCGATCATTCGCCTGCCCCATAACACCCTCTAGGAAATCGACAAACTCGCCGGAAACCTCGGCACGTTGTTCACCTGACAAGAGCCCATAGGCCTGATTCGTCAGTGAGTTGATCCGGTTAACAGTCTCGTTGATCTCTGTCGGGTCGGTCAGGTTTGCCAGACTCGACGCCAAGGCCTCCGCCTGGTCGCTGAAATAATCATACTGCTGTCGGGTGTCCATGACCGACAAGCGGATCGACTCGATACTGCCTTGCAGCGTATTGTTTAAACTCTGCTGTATGGTCGAGATCTGATTCAGGTATTGAATCTCGAGTTCGTATCTTGAGCGCAACGCGGTTGCAAGTGACGTAGTCGCGTCGGTTGTGCCGTCATAGGCGCTACCGAGATCCCGGACGGCGGACGTTGATTCATCGAAGCGATCCCGCAAGGTACGTGACGCGTCAGCAAGTAGCCGCGCCTGATCGGCAAGACTGTCGCTACTGATAAAATCGGCGATCTCTTTGAACGACAGGAGCCGTGTGGAAATCTCTTCGACACTATTCGCCCCGATCTCCGCAAGGTCTGCGAATTGGAAATCGAGTTCACGAACGATCAACCGCAACCGCGCGACCATCCGTTCGGTAAAGTCGTCGGCCTTGCGGTCCTGCTCAGTCCAGCCATCGAGCGCATTGGCGATATTGCTCGTCGCTTCAGGCCCGAATGCGTTGGCGATCAGATCATCGATCGCGGCAATTGCCTCAAAAGAGGATCGAAGATCGCCCGCCTTGATATTACTCGAACCCTGGTCAGCAAGACCGAGATACCCGAACGCCGATCGGACGGAAACGTCGTCTTCGAATCCTGCATTCGTGCGGCGGTTGGTGTAAGTCGCGTATGCGGTATCGTCACCGCCAAACGCCCCGCCTATAGCACCCCCAGCGAGACCCCCAATAACCGCCCCTACAGGCCCGCCAAACGCCATTCCGACTGTCGCCCCAAGAGAACCACCGGCCCCGCCATGCCCGCCGAAAAGCTTATCCCCAGCCAGCCCACCAAGAAGACCAGCTACGCCGTATTGCCAGTTTGCATACTGGCTTGCGTTTCCGAGCAATCCTACCCCGACACTATCTCCGAAATTCACTAAACTGGTGCCGATCGAGTTACCGCCAAACAATGACGACTGGCCACCCCCCAACGGTGAGGCATTCGCCGCGCCACTGGATACAACCCCCATCGATACAAGGATCGGGCGGGTTATCGCGGCGTGCGCTAGTTCGCCGATCATATCCTTGAAACTATCTACGAGTCTATCCTTAAACTCACCAAACGAATTAAACGCCCCTTTCCACGCATCGGCAAATGTCTCATCAATACGCTTGCTTGCCTCAGCCCACGCATCTGTGAAAGTATTTACCTCGGCGTGTGCTGATGCTGTAACAGTGATCAATTCACTGGTGGACCGTGTGCTTTCCTTAAGCCATTTATCAGTCAGCTCTAACTGTTTGGCATATTCCTTTTCAGTCAGACTCCCCTGGGCGCGTAAAGCCGTCAGTTCGTCAAGCTTTCTGCCGTGCTCATAGTTTATTCTAAGTTCATTATCCAGCGAGAACAGCAGATCCTCCATGGCCCCAATCTGATCTTCAATAGCCTCAGTGTTGCCTTTCCTGCTTTTGGTGTTTTTGTCTGTTTCGGTTGTATTGTCCTTAGTCTTATCGGTCGATTCCTCCATCGACTTATTAAGAAGGTCGATTTTCTTCTCAGAATCAGTGACTATCTTTTTCAGTTTGTCTAGTTGGTTGGTATAAGCTTTCCAGGCCGGGGTGCCCTTCAATCCCTGCTGCTCCAGTTGGTTTAACTGGACATTGACTGCCTCAATGGCAGGTTCCATGCTCCTGATGGTTTCCTTGAGTTCCAGGATCTGTTGTTCGGCGGCGGATAGCTCAGGTGTGACACCGTGCAAGATGTTACTGAACGCCTTGTTCAGCGCCCCACCGACGGCTGCAAAGAAACCCTCTGTCTTCGCCAGCTCGTTGAATTTATCAATGACCTGTGTAAGTCCAGGCGCAAGCTTCAAGACAAGCTGATCAGTCAATCCTTTTGCCGACGCTGTCATGCGTGTCCATGCGTCGTTGGCATCATCTGCTGCCTGTACCTGTTCACTACTCAAGGAAAGACCAAGTTCACGAGCCTCCTCACGCATTTCTGCGATAGCAGACGCTCCGCCCTTCATGGTCTGCAGTAATGCGACGCCCTCAGAGTCCCACAACTTCATCCCAAGGCGGACCCGGTCGGACTGAGACCCGACGCCTTCCATTGCTTTCGCGATCGCTTCGAACTGATCCTCGGGCTTCAACCTGGCAAGTTGTGTCGCCTCGAGGCCGAGTTCCTTAAGCGCGTTTTTGGCTTCACCTGTACCCTGTGCGGCTTCAGCGATACGGCGGGTCTGACGTTGCCAGCCGATTGTTAATTGATTGAATTGGACGCCTGAGAGGTCGGCGACGTGACGGTATTCGGAGAGCGCCTCGGTCGAAGCCCCGATACGGGTGGAAAGCTCGCCGATCGAATCGACAGCATTGAGGGTACTTTTTACAACAGAGGCAAGACCGGCAACCGTCGCGACTGGAACGAGCGTCTTAAGCAATCCCGACATTTTGCCGATCGAATTGCCATAGTCTCTAGACGCTTTTGTCCCGCGGCGCTTGGTATCGTTCAGCGCACCTAGTTGGCTACGCGTCGCTTTCAGCGATTTGACCGCGCCTGAAGAATCGCCGCTGACAATTACGCCGGTTTTGTAGTTTGCCATTAGGTTTGATTGTCCAAAAAGCCACGCTCGATCAGGCGCACCGCGTCGAGAATCTCGACACGTTTCTTACGCTTGACCATTAGGTTGATAACGCTGGTTACTGCTTCGTATTTGAGCGCCAGGGTAGCGCCTGTGAAATGGTTCCTATCCCACTGGTTATTGACACGCCGAAAGACTTCCCAGGCTTCCCAGTTGTCGGAATAGACAGTAAAGGTTTCAGTATCCGGTTGTCCGGCTTTGAATATCGCAATCGATTTTTCGATATCCTCGGCGGCCGTACCGAACGCCTCCATGGATTGACGGACACCCTTGAAATCGTCTTGAACACTACCCCGCTTCCCTGCGGAATATGCGCCAAGGTTCAGGAGTTTTTTGCTTGTAACGCCTTGTATCCGAGTTGTACTTTGCCGAATCCATCAACGATAGCTCGCGCGTAATCCCTGTCGGTCATAACCATTTCGAGGTTCTCGTCATTGAATTCGACGGGGGTTCCGTCGTCGAACTCGATACCGCTCCAACCGAGCAGGTATTCCTGGATAACGCTAAGGTCGTCGTTTTCGCCATGCGCGACCGAGTCGACAACCTCTTTAACCTTTTTACGATCTGGAATACGTTTAAAAGTAAGCTTGAACTTTACGGGGGTTTCTTTTCCCATATCGTCCATAACATTTGCGGTGACTTGCAGAGTGATTTCGTTTTTAACGCCCTTAAGAACCTTAGACATTGTGAATACTCCATAGAGGGCAGCCAGCGAGCACGGTCAACACCCACCAGCCACCCGGGACCGTTGAGGGACCGTTAAGTTGTGGTGATGGTTAGCTCGTCGTTGCCCGCGTCGGTGGGGATCAATGCGAGGTTTGCCTGGATGAGGGTTTCGCCGTTCGCGTCGCCATAGGTCGGCTCGAGGAGTTGCACGTTTGGGGCGTCAAGCGTGACGATATTGCCGGCAGCCGTACCGTGAACGATCTGCAACGCGCCGAGGGTGTTGTTCTTGGCGGCGGTGAAAAAATTCTGCACCGACAAGGCAGGCGCGATAAACGAGATCGAGCCCGCCGGCTGGCGGTCGACAATCGATACGCGTTTCTCGTTGGGGCGGTCGGCGTGCTGGACATCGACGCCCAAGTCGATTGACAGGCTCTCGAGAATGCACGCGTACCCATGGAGCGATACGGTCGGCGTATTGACGTTTGAAACAGGAAGCGGCGTTTGCCAGCCGGTGAAGTCCGGGGTCGGATCGGCGACCGAGGAAGGGTCGACCCACATACCTGTAAACGTGAAATTGTAATAAGGGATATTGTCCCGACTGAATTCGAGAGAAACGGACCCATGCGCACCTACGAGGGCATGTTTCTGACCATCGCGGAAAAAGTAAATGGTCAACGATGGTTCGTTACCGGAGATCAGGCCATTGACGACACTGGTACCAGCATTGATCGATTCATCACCGCCGCACGCTTGTAGCAGGATACTCCAGGGGGCCGGGGTATCGGCTGCACCGCCGCCTGCGATCTCAACCTGAAAGCTAACCTGCACATGCGTATTGACATGGATCTGTTGGCTGTTACCGAGGTACGGGCGGGCGTTGTTGCGGCTTACTGTGCCGCCGGCCAGGGGGGTGATAGTTGGTTCGGTAACGAGGATTGCATCGGAACCGAGCGGGGCTTCGTCAACGCCGTAAGACGCTTCTACGGCGGCAAGAATGATAGTCTTACGAGTTTTCAAACCCATGGTAAGGACTCCTTATTTCAGGCATAAAAAAACCCGCCGAAGCGGGTTAAGGGGGTGGAAGAAATTGACGGTCTAAATCTGTTCTATGTACAAGCTGTCTGAGTAGACCTCCTGCCACAGCATCAGGCCCCCGCCACCATCAAGCGGGATACCTTGTTGATATTGAATCTGTGTCTCGTGGACCTGCTTACCGAGTAAGGCCCCTTGAATCTCACGCCGTAGCGATTCGATCGACGCGCTATTGCTTATAATCACGACAGCGAAGGATTGTCTTTCCAGTTGGCGGACCAGGTTACCGAAGGGCGATGGGTCGGCGTTGGTGCCTACAGGGTAAACGATCGCCGCCGGTAACGATTGAGACGGGAGCGCGGAAACAACGAACGTTATCTCGATCACTGCGACATACACGTTTTGTTCGTCGTCGAAGTCATACATCATGTCCTGAACTTCGATCGACCAAGCGCTAGCCTCGATGGCGGCCTGCACAGTCGCGACAGCCGTATCAAGCCCATCGATGGTTGTATCGCGTACGTATAGGTGCAGTGTGTCGGTGTGGGTTACGTGGTAGCCGTCGACAACCTGCGGGTCACTCGATACCAATTGATAAACAAGGTTCGGATAAGTCGGATATTGGGGTAGCGACATCTGATAAACGCGATCACCCAACACGCCACTAAACACGGTCAGTATTTCATCGGTCGATACCACTCCGAGCGATTGAACACCTGGGGGCGCGACCACCGCTTGCTGTAACGTCGGCGCATTGGCCGTCAGCAGATCGACATAGGGTTGAACGTTCATCCGGTGTTTTTATCCAGAAAGACTTTTAAGCGTTGATTGAATAGCGACTGTTGTTGACTGCGTGTTGCCTGCAGTGATTTCCAGACCAACCGCCGACCCGCAAAGCCGGGGTGCTCTATCGATGTGGCATAGCCCCCGCCGAACTTAAGCACCTTGCGGCCTCGAAACCGTTTCGTTTTGCCAACGTCGGGGATCGTGTGAGGCCTGACGCCCATCTCGAGAAAATGCAATTTATAGTTCTGGTCCCACTTCTTACCCGGGGGAGCACCGATACTGCCTGCAACCTTCTTGGTTGCGCCGGCGAACAGGACCACCGATTCTCGGGAATATCCGAGCCGGGCTCTCGCCGATGCGCTCAAAGAACGGTGCCCGATCGCCCGACGAAGTGACCCGGTCACATTGCGGATACTGCCTTTCAGTCGCTTCTTAAATGGCCCCAGGGACGCCACCAAAGAAGACCGCATGCCCTTATCAGGGAGTTTGCCCTCGAGCGAATGAAGCCGAGACATGAGGCGCTCGAGCGGTGGATTGAAATCAACGTCAGCAACCGTCATTGCTCGCGCTCACACATTAACGTAGTCGGTTTACGCGGGTTCTCCTGGTTGAGTACCGCGATAATGTTGTAAACGGTATCACCATGCTTTACCCGCATATCGGGGCGCACCCCATCGAGATAACGGATCACGATTTTAGTCGTCACGCTTGAGTTGACCTGGTGCGCCTCGAACCACTCCTTACCTGTCACGGAATAGATATCCGCGTAAACGTCGGCAAAGGTCGACCAGACAATCGTCGGCTGGCCGCTCGTACTGCGATCGCCGGTCGGTTGCTCGATGGTTATCGCGTGTTTGAGCCGCCCGCTGATCATAACGCCCGTCCGATTAACTTGGATTCAACCTTCCACCAGGGGCCGTTCTGATGCGTTAAGTGGGGCGGCTCTTTGTAGCGGACGACGTAAGTAACACCATCAACCCAGTCGAAATTGACCTCGGCCGTCTTGTTAGCCTGCCAGTCGGCATACACGGAATCGGCTTGAGCTTTCGTGATGAGCGAATGAATGACATCGAACTCGAACAGCTCGGTTGCCTGGAAATTTCTTTGCCGCACTCCACCCGACGCCGTGATATTGACCGCGCTCAGATTGACGGCCTGCCGGCGCGAATCGTTATCGATGGGTAACGTCGGGTAAGCCATTTAGAACGAATACCGGACACCCAGGAATTGACGGGAGCCGGTCCCCACGCTGTCAGCGTCGCCAACGTTCTTCAAGACTGTGTAACTCAGAGACGTATTGCGGGTGACCTTAAACTCAAGCCCGCCTGTCAAACCGTAAGTGACGTCTGATAACTCGTAATGCTGCTCATCGAGACCGCCTGATCCATCGGGTTGCCAGACATGGACCTTCACCCGGGTTTTATGCACCGCCGCACCGACCTTGACCGCGAGCCGATCATAAAACACCCGACCGGTGGAGATGCCGGCGGAGATCGTATCCATACGCGCCTTGGCGGCCCCGAACTCGTTATCGGTCCTGATCTTGCTGTTAGGCGCAATGGCAACAAACCCTTCGAGCAAGTTATTGTCCCGAATAACCCCGGCCCCAAAAATACCGCCGATACATTTTGCCCGCTCAGTATTAAAAATATCCTCGGACGTCGAGCGGTCCGCATTGAATAACGCCTGATCGAATGCGGAGTCGATACGGCCCTCGAACTTCTGGTCTGAATGGCAAACGTTCAGCTCACCGAACATGTATGCCTGCGCGTCAATAGTGACAACCGCCAGCATGATAAAAAGCAACGCCAGGAATGCCGGGGCGAACGGATCTCGAATTCTCATACTATTTGACCTCGCACAAGTTTACAGTCAATAAACCAAGTCCTTTTTTTTCCGTCATTGACTTGAATCTCTATTAATGCCGGGCCTTGATAAGTAATGCCCGACGTTTCGGTGGTAGGTATCTCAAGAATCAAACGTGAATTTGCCCAATCAGCCCCGTTAGCTGCTTCGCTTTGTTCAACCGATGCGGTAATAACGCCTGAATTATCTTTCTTGACTATCCGGGCGTGTATAGTTGCACCCGCCATGTCAAACGTAGCGCCTGCCTTCTTGAGCGTCACCGCAAGTTCAACGTCGTCGCCTGTGACAATGATCGGGTCTGTCATACTCTTATAACTCTGCTGTAAGTGGCTGATCGCTGACTTCTGCTGTTGACGTGTTAACCACGTCGACCATAGCAGCCTGGTTATCAGAATCAGCCGACAATAAGTTATTAATGTCCGCTTGTAGAGCGCATGTAACGCTTGCCGATAGGGTGCCGCCGACGATGATCGTGCCACCGCCAGTTGAAGTTAATCCAAAAGTAAACATTAAATCGGGGTTAGCTCGCCGATCGCATTCGAAGTGCCGTCTGTATTGAAAACATGCGCCGGGGTAATGCCATCGTCTGCATATAAAACGACCTGATGACCGACTTTATCCCACCGCCGCCGGTTGTAATGCGCGCGATAGACATCGGACAATTTGCTGTCCTGATCAACCGACAAGCCTGAACCACTATTAACTGTTACAACCTCGACTTGTGGCGGCTGATAATCGATATCTATACGACTCGTTGGCATTAACAGACTACGATCGAAACAGTCCGCCCCTGCCGCACCTGAGTCGGTGATAACCGTCCCCGTCACGCGTAGAACGTGGGTTGAGTCATACGGAACGATTCGAGTGCCATTCAGCAATTTAACGTATCGCTCAGTAAATGAGCCGGTACCCTTTTGGTCGTACCCATGCGCCGACATGAACAAATAATATTGTCGCAGACTGCTATTTGTGCGGCGCAATGCCCGCATTTCTTTGTATATATCGATCGGATGGACATCAACGCCGACAGAGTCGATGCCAAGATATACGCGCCTGGTTGGGCCGTCGATATTTGCAATCAAAGGCATATCTCACCCGATAACCTCACTACGCGTTGTTATCAGCAGAAGGCGCGCATGTGACCGGGACGACGGTATCACGGGTTATCGTCGCGTATGTTATCGCTTGAGCGACTCCTCCGTCGCCTTCAACAATTACGACGATATCCTTATCCACACCGGCAGAAAGCCCGGCCTGTGTGTTGGTATCGTAGGCATAAGCAAATGACACTTTATTCCCGACCGCGTCTGTATTAACGTTTCCGTTTACTGGGTTATTGCTTGAATCCTCAACCGTGACGGCTGAAGCGGTATCGAAATCAGCGCCGGCAGCACCATCGAGATAATAGACGTGATACCAGGCATTTGCATCGGCGACGGCTGCCGCGCCGACTGAAATCTGAACGTCCGGAAAGAATGGGTAGGTTTTAGTGGCAGCCGTGTCATCCGTCATAATAACGTTTTGCTGTTCGGCTGTGCTTAGGCCTTCAATAAATAGCCCTTCGCCCTCATTCGAAACGGTTACGATTTTACCGGACGCGTTTCGGGTGTACCAGACGCGCCCTTTCTGACCATTGTATGAACCGGCCCCGTCGTCGACGTCGGCATCCTGCAAGGTTAGCGCGTCAAGGAAAGCCGCGCACTCTTGCGCGGTACCGCTATTGGCGTTGTGTAGAACCCAAGTAAAATCGCCGTCGGATTCGTTAAACCCGGTTTCGGTTTGTGGTGCAACCAGCTTTTCAAGTGACATCCCAGTCCATGGCGTAATCTGACCACCACCGATAACGTCCGCCAGGTCATAAGTATTCGCTGGGTTTAGTGATTCACCGACACCATAGCCCGCCGAGAAACCGGAGAATTCAGCGATACCTGTCGCGACCGAGGTCGTTTCGCCCGGGTTATATCCCCAGGACCGAACACGCACAATCAAAGTTCGTGTGGTGTAATCGAAATCGCCAGCGCTGGCGTCGCCGTTTGCGGTATCACCGAATACCTGAACGGTTTCGTTAATGTCACCAACGCGCGAAAAGTCAGCCCAGGTTGCTGCCTGTAATGTTGCCTCTAGAGTATCCGTCACCAGTGCATAGCGCGGTTGGGTAGTGGCCTGAATGGAGACCAGTGATACAACGCCGTGGTATATGCGATCGATGTCGGTTTCCCCATCGCCCGTATCAGCGTATTCAAGCCAACCTGAACCGCGAATCTTGTTTCTGTCGGTCGTGCTATCGCCGAGGACAGTGTCATCCAGTTTTACGCCGTTCGGGAAATAGTAAGCACCTGCGAACCGGTAGTTACCTTTCATCCCTCGCTTGAACTGGCGTAGCGTGTTATTCAACCGGCGGCGGCTGTTGATGAAGTTATATAGTCCTCTGAGGGTTATCCCTTCGACGTTCGCCAGTTGGTTTGGATCGCTTGCGCCCCCACCCATCGGGGTATGGTCAAACGTCGCGAGTTCATCGACACCAATCAATTCAATAATGTTGTTCGCAGAGTCGAAATAAACGTTACCGTCTGGAGTGCCGGACCGCGATTGTGTGGATTCTTTTAGATAGCTAGACCAATTAGTATGATCAATTAAAACGGCCATGGTTTCGACTCCTTAAGCATTCAAGTCGGGAATTGGGAAAAGGGTTAATGATTGGTTGTTGCTGTTCAGTTGGAACGGGTACTGTATTTCGATATAACCATCGGCGATCATTTGAACAATAATGTCATTCGTTGCGCCAGAGTGACTATATTGAAAAGTGGTCCCCGATAGAGTTTCGACTCCGTCGAGTTCCGTCCCCATGTTGTTACCTGTTCCGTTGTCGTCATATAGACGAACCTCGGAACCATTGATCAAGCCGTTAACTGTCAAAGTCGCCGGTCGCTCAACAACGACAGAACCGCCTTTAGTAGAAAATATTTTACTCTCATCGATATCACTGTTCGTACCGACAATCCAAGTGAGTGTACCAATACCACGCCACTCAACATGCATTGTTGTACGGCTGTTAAACGTAACACCATTAGCTGTCAGTGTAAGATCCGGCCCACCGGACGACGGGCCTTCCACCCTGATACCAAGCGGCCAATCCTCAATCTCTGAATCCTGCAGCTGAGTGTCCAAATCTGACTGCATGTTGGCCTGAGTGTCCGCACTGATGGTGTAGGCTGGCGGCGCTCCTCTCCTGAAAAGAACGTCTCTGATCTCGGTCGTTTTGTCTAATGCACCACCCTGGGCAGAGTTGTCAGACCATGAGTACCAGTGCTGATAGATGCAATCCTCCTGGCCTGCATAAGCAATGTCTGTTCCGCCCGTCTCAAGATTGTTGTCAGGATCGCCCCATGTCACATCCCCTGAATGGCTATCGAAAATCCCCAGCGTCATCGGATTGCCGTCAGTCAGTTCAATAGGCTGTTCCTCGCCGTCCAGAAATAATCGCATCTCTTTAGTTGTCTCGGAATGGCTGTAACGCAGTGCGATGTGATAAGGCCTGTCTGGTGTCAATCGAATCGACGCCGTTGCCTGTACGTTATCTCTTGACCCTGCTACATCTGCCAATTGAGCCATCAATACATTCCCAAGCCCGGTTATAAAGGCCAGGTTCTGAACGCCGCCGCCCTCTTTCCAGATCGCTCCCATCGACTGCTGAATTCCACCTAACTGAATCCATCCGCCCACAGTGCGTTCCTGCGAGGAAATGGTTATATTCATGTACGGGCTATCTGCAATCTCCCTGCGATCCAGTACATCATTAAACTGCATGGCCTGTGTGGCATCTTCTGCGATTGCACTGACCCACGGATGCGTACCGACCACACCAGATGTCATATCTCTTGTCGATCCACCAACACCCGTATCTGAATAGTTACCGTCCAGCGTCCACCAATGATCCGGGTTAAGCGCAAGACAAGCATCGTGATAATTGACCAGGCCAAACTGAATTGCTTTTGGTGCGCTCTCTTCTGCACTGTTATTGGTCACTACCAGATAAAGCGTCGTGTCGTCGCTCAATGCACCCCGCACAAGATCAAACTGGATACTTGTGTCTGACCAGGAATCGATGGTTTGAGCTACCTGTGTAGTTCCTGTCAAATCACTCCAGATCTCTACAGTGCCTGATCCTTGTGTCGCACCGAAGCCATATCCTGTGATTGTCTTATTCGTCTGACCCCACTGCATTGCGGTGTCGTAAACTGTCACACCTATTGGCTTCTGCTCATTGAGCGCCATGGTATAGGTGTGATACTCGGGCGTGGTATTCGCTACCGAGTGCTGCCAGTCCGGCGGACTGTAAGCCAACGGCCCATCGATGTTATTTATGTCAGCAGCAAATAAATCTCTATGATCGGCTGTGTGTTGTGCAGAACCGCCATACACCTCGGCTCGCATGGTAAAGCCGGTTGGCGGAGCCGTGGAGCTGATGTCATCATGCGTAGCTGCATGAAAACAAATCACCCAAGAGTCAACGTTGTCTACATTGACTGATGGGTTAGGTGGATTGCCATCATTCTGCGCCCACATCCATGACAAATCGGAAAACGGCGCGATAGTATCCACACCCCTATAAACTAGGAGCGCTCCAGACATCGGCTCGTTTGTGCCGCCCGTATCCCAGGTGAACGTAGGATTACTTTCACTTCCGCTGTGGATCTTCCAATAGATCGCGGTCTCTTGGTCACGACCGCCCGTTGATCTGTGATAATCTTCTCTTGTCCAGCCGTTACCACCTCCGCCGTCATCATCCCAGGTTTGCTGGCCTGTATTCTCTGACTGCTTAACAAAACAGACCATAAAGTCGTCTGTCTGCGCTCCAGCCGGAATTGTAAATGTCAGCGATTGCGCCCCTGCGGAATCTTGAGTATTCGCGCTGACAAAAGAAATTGCCATTTATTCGTTTCCGTCCGGTACCGGGTACAACGTTATATCCAGATCGTTAGAATCCAGGTCGACAGGGTAGATGATTTCCTGATAGCCAGCGGCGATATGCTGAACAATTACCGAGTTTACGGCGCCGGAATGCGAGTAATGAAACGTTGTACCGGCTAGTGTTTCAATTCCATCAAGTTCCGTATTGTAATTATTATCCGACGTGTTTTCGTCATCATAAATTCGAAGTTCGCCGCTGGGTATCAATCCGTTGATCGTCAACGTCGCAGGGTTTATGAAGTTGATCGTTCCGTCGTTTGGCGTTGAGCCGATACTGGCATCGGCACCATTTGCATTCGTCCAGTTTAGTGTTCCTGATCCCATCCACTGCACATGGATCGATGCCAGTGCATCAAAGGTGACATTGTCTGCCGTCAAAGCGAGATTCCCGCCGCCGGAAACGTCTTCAATCCGAATGCAAAGCGGTGCATCAGGGCGAACTGTGTCTGCATAAGCATCCAGTGCCGTCTGCATATTAGCCTCAGTGTCGCTCGATATTGTTACAGACGGCAGCGCACCTTTCTCAAATAGTTCTTCTCTGATCTCTGTAGCAGTCGGTAGCGTTTTATCAGACCAGGTTGCCCATTGGTTGTAATGGCCGTTTACAGGCGACTGAAGCAGTACAACATCACCCCCTACACCAACAGTTCCTGCCGGGTCAGCAATCTCTGCCACACCTCTTGCCGCCAACGTGGCCACACCCGATGATGCCTCATCTTGCAAAACGCCATCCACATAAAGTCTGACAGTATCTTCATATCCCGTACCCTGAAACTCGGTGTAGAGGTGATACCACCGCCCCGGAACCAGGGAGAGGCCATAGAGCTGAATAGATGAGGCGTCAACCACCTCGAACATCAGGTTGTTGCCTAATGCCATGACAACGTGATAGCAAAGTGCGTTAGTCCCTTCGCCATAAATTCGACAAGGATGCGCATTGATCGCGCTTACCATAAACCAACCGGAAACCGCTTTTCTCGATTGGGCAGAGTTATTTAGGGTCGTGGTTGTTGCATAGCTAACTCGGTCACCAGCGATGGTATTAGTCTGAAGACAGTTGGTTACATCCTCGCAACCAGCGGTGCTTGATACGGTTCCAGATGTCGTGCCGTCAACCAATCCGACCTGATCAACCGCTTCGTTACCATCGAATGCCCACCTGTGATCTGGATTTAACGCATCAATAACTTGGTCATACGTTGGTGAACCACTCGCTAGAATATCAAACGCGCCGATATCAACGCCGCTCTCACCTGCCCCTTGCAGATTTGAATTAGAGGAGGTAAAGCCTGCAATCATGTAGGCCCGATAATTGGCATGATTCGCGTCTGTATCTACGGTCTGATCGGCGCCTGTGATCGTGACGCCTGCGCCTGCGAGTATGGCGTCTCTAAGCCCTTCCCCGTCTGCTGTGTATCCGAGCGACTGCGCCCATGTATAGCCGTTGCGTGTTGAGTCAGCAAACTGGAAGTCTGTGACATGCATATCATTTGCGCCATCTGACAGATGCCCCGCCATGTCATTATCAAAATAACCATTGCCTGTGAGCGTGCCGTGAGCAAGGTTATTGACGTCCATTTCTGCTTCGATGAAGGCGTTATAATTCACATCATCGGCGGTTTGGTTCGTCATGAATCCGCCTCCATCTGTAAATGCTGCATCTCCATAGGGATCGGAGAATATACAATTCTTGATATCCCCGATCATCGTGGCATTCGAGCCCGCTCCAGCGTCTTCACCGCATATAATATTGACCGCCCGATGGAATGTCCCCCGGTTGATATTGATAGTTGCATCAGCACCAAGTGATGGATTGACCCCGCCACCTGAATGTATTTGTAAGAAGTTATTAAGCGTTACCGTCTGACTGTAAATCAGTGGCATGTCACCAAGGTCGCCGGGGTAGGCATAGCCACAACCATCGATGATTAAGTCATCGATTTGATATGTTGTACCAGAGCCGTCACCATTGATCGAAATGTGATGGGCATTCGGCGCGTTGCCGGTTACTGAGACTCGGTTAAATGACTGTACACTGGTCGCATCTCTGCCAATGCCGATACCCAAGTCATTGGTTTCCGTTGTGACGATATGCCAAGTATCATCGAGATTTACATCCTTTCGGGCGGCAGAGGTGTGATAATTCAGAAGCTTTGTATTCGACAGATCGACCGGCCCGGCTAAATACTCCGGCCAAATGGTATAACCATTCGATGGATCATCTGTAAAAACAGTACAGTTGGTGATCCGAGGCGTGATGGTTGGTGATGTAATAAAGTTTTGTAGCCGTATAGGATGATCTGATATACCAGATACCGCAAAAGCCCCTCGCCATGCGCCAATCGCAAGAGAATCCATTCTAAAAGTAGTCTGCTGCAAAAATCCTTGAGGGCCTAGATTGATTCTCAGTTGACCACAATCTGTATATTTGCCCCCGTCCCAAAGAAATGAATCGCCATTCCAGCCCGACCAAGTTAGTCCGGTTGTAGCTGTACCATCACCGAAGCCATAATACTTTGTGCCACCCCAATTGAGCTGCACGTTGTAAGATGGGTTATACACTTCAGGCTTGTTAAGCCCTTCACAAACACCACCACCATTACGCGCACCGTCATGATGAATTGCGCCACCGCCAGAGTTCCAGACACTCAAACCAGATCCGGAAACGCTATGCAGCGTTGCGTTGTTGTCGTTTGGCTCTACCGCTAAATCATAACCAGCCTGATTATATGTCCCTACGGCTTGAGCAATTGCCTCAGCGCCTGGCCGCAACTCCAGCCCGCCAGACTGCGTTATATTTCCGCTATTTGTAATGGGTGGTGTAGCGGTATCATCTCCAAGTATTCCGGAGACATTTGTCAGCGCAAAACCGCCATCGTTCAGCGTGTCGCCGCCATTGGTGAAATCAGGGTAATCTATACCCTCTACGCCAGGCGAGGTATTACCGTAGGTGCCGCCATCTTTCGCGTCACCGGCCTGGGTTGCTGTGAAGTCAGTCATCTAAAACTTTACGATTTCGTTTGCGCCCTCGTCCTCTTCGATGGAACGAGCGCAATGATCGCCCTTTTCCCAAAAGAAAACGTGAGTCAAAACCCAACAGATTACAGTAGCAAAACGGCTACCGTTGCGCCGCGCCTTCCCCAAGCGCGAACTGATCGTCTCGTCTTCATCGCCACCGGTCAGGGCGTTGAACAGTTGATCGAACGCTACAAAGACATTGCGAAAATACTTTTTAACTTTCCCGCTCATTCGAAAAAAGTATCCTTGATAAAAACAACGACCCAGCCGACGATCGCGAACTTACCGAGCCAGGCAAAAAAGTTACCGATATACCCGCTGACCTTGATCACACCTTTGGCGTCATTCCATGCCTCGACAAGAGGATGAATAGCTGCAGTATTCCGGTTAACCTGGTCTTGTAGCTTGTCGATCTTGTTATCGAGCCTCTCGCACCTTTGCGTTTGCTCTTTTTTATATCGATTGAATTCGCGGACGAGTGCTCGGTAGTGGTTAACATCGATCACCCCGCGTGTTTCTTGTTGGGTCATATTTCGGCCCGTTCATGGTTAAGAATCCGATTTATTATTCGTCATATACCTGAGCGCGCCATGGCCGAAATAGAAGACCATGACCAGCATTTCTGGATGCACAAGGGTTTCGACGATTAAGGTAAGAATCTTCTCGGCGATTGCATCCAAACCAACGATATACAGCAAAGCCGCAACAAGAATGAGCAACAAAAACACCGCGCTGAACATGACCGCCAAGAACCGGCGAGCCACATTCGAACCGCTTGAGACTTTATGGAATTCGAGCAACCATTCTAGTTTTTTCTGATTGGCCCGGTCTTTCTCCTCGTCTGTGAAAATGAGTGCGTCGCCTGCTTTTATCGCAGCGTCAACGGTTTTCCCGACGACATCCTCAGAACCGAATAAACGTTTCCAAAAGGCCACGCTACAAACTCCAAACCTTTTTGAGTTTCAACATGCAGTGCAACGCTTTATCGAGATACTCGCCATCGTTGCGATCGAGGTCAAAGTGCTTCGACAGGTAGAGGCGCAACGCCTGCCGGATCGTCTCCGGGACGTCTGTGCCATTGACACCGTACCCGGCGGTGAAAGTAATGATTACCGCGTTCGTCGTGTCTTTAGTCCCCGGCCAGGACTCGCCGTCGTTAAGCGTCACTCGACCCGGGGTTGAAGTCGTGTCGACGCTATAAACTGACGTTGCTAAAGTCTGCAACACGCCGTCTGCATCGAAATACTCGATAGAGATAACCGATTGCAGCGGTGGTTTAGGCAGCTCGATCTCGTCAGCGAAATCATCGAGTCTCATCTCGATGGTCTGCGTGATGAACGCCCGGCGGGTGTACTCTTCCGCGTATTCCCGCGCCGCCTTTATAAGAGCTTCTATCTGCGTATCGTGTGCTGATAAGGAGGCTGGCTCCCGCAAATGCTCCTTTGCTTCCCCGAGTGTCAGGGGTTCATCGACCGGCGGGTTTATGACTTTGTAAGGCATCACTGTCCCTTGTTACGGGTCGGCTTGGTTGCCTTCTTACGGGCTGGGGCCTTTGCCTTCTTGGCGACAGGGATATCCCCAACCGATTTAGCGGTGTTAGACACGACCTCGGCCTGGTCTCGCTCGATAAGCCGCTTCGCCACCTCTGCGGGGGCATCGACGATATCGCCATACCCGAATACATAACCCGGACCTGCAAGGCTGGTGTTAAGCTTGATTTTCATGATCAGATTCCTAGGGGTGAGAAAAAGGGGCGATGAACGCCCCTTCTCGACTTAGGCTTATGATGCGGCCTGAGTCAGTTTCTTGATGCCTTCAGGCATAACGACCGCACCATCCATACGTTGATACATACGGAAACCGACTTGACCGCTTGCGGCATACAACTCGTTGAGACGCTGCATCACACGACTGCCGCGATCGGCAAGGGTGTAGCTCTTCAAATCACCAAAAAGCACGGTGACGGCGTTCACCGCAATGGTAGGCATGGCCGAAGAGGACACGACACGACGGCCCCGAATCGTATCTGGCTGGCCAGCCACAAGACCCGGCTGCCATAGATACTGACCATTACTGTCTTTCAGCTTACTTACTGCCTTGATCGTATCGTCATTCATCACCCAGGTTGCTGACTTGCGATACGGACGCAGCAGGGAGTGATACAGATCGAGCAGTTCGTCGGCAGTGATCGCCGTACCGCTCGCGGTGGTAATGCCTGCGCTGGCACCCCCGATCATGCCAGCTGGCTGACCGGTACCGGTGCCGCTGACGATTGCTGCTTCCTCCGCCACATGGAAGGAACGCCCGAAGTTACGGGCCAGGTATCCCATTACATCGAAGAAAGCATCGTTGAGCAGTTCCTCGGATACTTTCACGATACGGGTGAGTTTGTGTGCGCCAATGCTCACACGGTTGAACGAAGGATCATCCTCGTTATATGCGCCCGCCTCAGCCGTCCACGCAGCGGAACCGACCGACCCCTCGATAGGAATATGACGATCGCCACCGGTATTGATGACCTCGATCAAGTTTCGGAACTCATTAAGATCGAGCATGATCTCACGGAGTTGAGTATCGAACTCTTCCGGTATGACATTGCCGCCTTCAGTGGCAACACCTACCGAGAGCGCGTTAAGGATACGGGGATCTTGAACAAGCTCACGACGTACGTATTGATTGAATGCCGCCAGATATTCAGGGGTGGCATAAGGATTGGCATTCGAATCGCTACCCAAAGAACGGCGATTCTGTGCGGGCTGGATCTCGTTAAGTGTCTGTTCGAGGCTTTCCTGTTCCTGCATGCGCTTGGCACGGTTGCCGAGATCTGATTGTTCGGATTCCATTGCGTTGTAGGATTGCTGCTCTTCGGCGTTCAAGTCGCGGTTTTCGGATTCCGCCTTGTCGAGCATTTCACGCATTTGGTCGACGATACGACCGCGTTTTTCGAGAATTTCTTGTAGAGTCATGGTATTGGACCTCTCTATTTCAGGCATAAAAAAACCCGCCGAAGTGGGTTGCTTTTTGTGCCGGGCGTCCGCCCGACGGCGTATCGTCAGTCCAACGTCACGCGATAATAGGGAGCCGCTTACGTGCGGCGATACGAAATTCAGGGGTTTCCTGGTTAGGTTGTTCGGTTACGATCTTCGGGGCCTTATTGATCCAAGGCTTTTTCAGATTCTCGATCTTGCTTTCACTGGCATCGATGACGAGATCCGCAAGACCAGCGTCGACGGCTTCCTGTGCTGTGTACCAGGTCTCGGCGTCCATGGCTGCACTAACCACCTCCGGGTCATCACCGGATCGCTTCACGTACGTGTTCACGATCGACCCTTTTATCTTGTCCAGCGTCTCAGCTTCAGCCCGAAAATCATCGGCCGAACCTATAGCGAACGTGTAAGGATTGTGAATCATCAGATAGGTATTCTCTGCCATTTCTACCGAATCGCCCGCCATGGCGATAACAGAGGCCGCTGAAGCGGCGTACCCGTCTACGACGACTCGTATGATTGCGTTGGCCTGTTTCAACAAGTTATAGATCGCAAAGCCGTCAAAGACATCACCACCGGGCGAGTTAATGCGCACGGTTATTTCATCGTCACCGGCAATACCGTCGAGTTGGTCTTTAACCTTTTTTGCGGATACACCATCACCGAACCAATCTTCGCCGATAACGTCATAAATAAGAATTTCAGCCATGGTATAAATCCTTTGAGGCATGTTTCTGCCAATGATTGAGAAGTTGATCGACATCAAGCGGTCGGGTTCGCAACGCTGCGGCATGCGCCGAGCAATACGACATGGTTGTCGTTTCTGAGTACCCTTGCTCTGTTAGCTTATCGGCAAGTCTCGGATAATAGTCTGTCACCCAATCCATGAACGCTTTGTCGTCTAAGCGTTTGTATTCAACGCGTACAGCGCGAATCTCCTTATCAACGATTGCCTGAGACTCATTCTCGACCTGCTCAGGTTCGTTTTGACCGCGCATATTCAGCGGAACAAGGAACTCGTCCAGACCATCAACGGTGTTTAGATTCTCCATGGATCTCGCTTCGTTTCGATTCAGCCATCCATCGTTTATCGCCTTTCCATAAGCTTCGTATCGGGTCTTGATATCACCGCGGAGTAGGCCCGCAAGATTGAACTCAGAAAAATACTGTTCTCGCTCATGTGGCGAGAAAAGATCGCGCAACATGGACGCCTCGAGTCGCTTGACCCATGGACGGAGCGTGTGCATGACGAATTCAATCGATTGGTGTTCGATATTATTGTTCGTCGATCGATCCAACTCATTGAGCATGTGGAGGGGCACACGGAACCACCGCGCAACCTCTGCTATCTGAAATTTTCGGCTCTCAAGAAACTGTGAATCCTCGGCGGTGAAACCGATATTCTTGGCAGTCAAACCATCCTCAAGTAGAAGCGCCTGAAAAGCGTTCGCGGAGCCTGATTTTTCTTTGATATCCTTCTTAATCCGCTCGTATGCCGTATCACTTAAAACACCTTCTTTCTCGAACAGCACAGGATTTTGAAATCCATTCGCGAATAACTTGGCGGCCTGCTCCTCTGCGCTCAGTGCAACACCGATAGATTCACGCCCTAACATTATTGGGCTATGACCGGTAACGCCGTTTGACCCAAGTCCAGCAGTTCGCCAAAGATCACCAGGCTCATACACTTTTGAGTTGCCGGGTTCCTGATAGTCGAAAACCAATTTTCCGGACGCGTTCCTATCAACGTGCATGTGCTTTGTGTACAACGGCCAGATCTCACCAACTCGACCACGTTGACTTAGCGCCTTCTGACAATAGGATGTCCCGCGCAGCAACAGGTTTGAGACAACAAACTCAAGCAGTTCAACGTTTGTATTCTCGCCATTTGGCAACATTGACAGCAATGAGTTGAGAGGATGCTTGCCGGCGATCTTTTTGCCGGCATCTATCCGCTCATATACATGGATAGGCAGGCTGGCAATCGCCTCTGCGATGATACGAACGGCCGCCCAAACGGCGGCGACTGTCAGCGCGGTATCCATCGTTACCACTGCGCCGGACTTTACCGGCCGGATATTTAATGTCTGCCGCCACCACTCGGGCTCTTTAAGTGTCGCGGCGATGTATAAACGTTTTAATATATTCAACCTACTATCCTGAGCCCGTGAGTTTCATAGGGTCTGTTTAGTTGTCTGAACGACATGTCACCGGTCACCGGTTCTCATCTGGCCAGCGAGTTCGTCGGCACGGTCGCCGACCTGTGTAGCCCATTTGCTATCGAGCATTTCGATTGCGGCCTCTTCATAGTCGCCGACCACAATGGCTGCGATCATGCGCACGAAACCGCCGAATCTCTCGATGCCGAGGTTGAAACACATGTTCGAGAGTACGTCTTGTCTCACCTTGTCCAGCTCGTCGAACCAGACATACGACTGACGTAACTCCTGCACCGCTTGTGCGTAGTCATAGCGGAGCAATTGGTCGGCTATGAACTGAGGGACACCGTACTCGAGGTTGTGGCCGTACCCTATCGTGAGATGCCCTTCCGAGTCTTTGTATGGCATGTGCCGGCCCTTCTCAACGACCGAGCCCTCGTGACGCTGTAGCTGTTCGAGTATGTTTTCCATAGTGGTTAGAACTCTGTCTTGTATACTTGAGCGAGTTTGGCGGTGAATTTTGTTTTTGGATCCGGATACGTCACTGAGGTGCGCGACAATCTGGGTTGCCACTGCAAGACTGCCTCTAGCTTTCTCTCAAGCGCCGATACCCTGCGTTCGAGTTCTTCCACCGATACTTTGTCCATAACTTTTATCCGGGTACAAAAAAACCCGTCTGATAGAATCTAGGCGGGCTGCAGAAAGATCATTGGTAAAGAGACCAAGAATTTTCAGCCTACAGTCCTTAATCCACGTTTCTCGTATGCGTTTTCCTTGACCTCGGTACGCATAGATATCCCGGTTGCCATCAGTAATGCCACCATGCCATCCACACGGCTGGTTGCTTTGGCCTTGTTGATTTTTCGATCACCGGCCGGGCTAGTATCTACCACTGCATTGGCCGCGCACCATGTCATGACAGGATTTTTTGAGTGGCGCATCTCATCATTGAGTAAACGGCGCTCGAATTCTTCAAGCGCGGGCGACATATCCTGATAACCCTGACCAAAGGGCACCAAGATATCCCCCATATCGATCCCCTCTTGTGACATCAGCATTTTTAAATCTTCAATACGCCAACGATCAAACGCCAGTGCGCGGAGATTAAACTTACTGGTGATTTCCACCAGACGCTGTATCACAGCCAGTTTGCTGACGGCCTTACCGGGCAAAGCTTCCAGGTAGTCTTTATCACGCCAAGTGATATAGGGCACACGGTCTCGTTCAGCTTTGTCATGCAGCCCATCGCCGGGCAGCCAAAACCAGGAAAACAACCGCCAATAGGGATCAGTGGAAGTTGGCTCAAACAACAAGTCTAAGGCAGTCAAATCTTGCGTACTCGAAAGATCCAGCCCGCCATAACAGACACGGCCAGCGTATTGATCAAGATCAACGGTCTCGCCGGCCTCCAACCAGATATCAGCCGGCACTAATGGATTGATGGACTCAACCCACTGACAGAAATTCAACCGCCTTACCACGCTTTCCTTGGAAGGCATGCCACGCGCCTGCGTGACTTGCTCACGCAGATACTTATAACCGGGTATCCCATCATTCAGGCTGGGATTAGCCTTGAGCCAGCAAGACTCATCTTTCAGGGGATCATCACCCTCATCCAGCGCGCAGATGAAAGAAAAAAAACTATCATCCTCCTGCATGCCAGATGCGACTGCCACACCATACTGATGATAATCCCAACACACGGACTGTTTATTGGTGCCGCTGTTGGTAATCATAAAGATCAGCGCTTGGCGCCGACTCTTGGTACCAGCGCGCAGCATCTCAACCACGTTGTCAGTTTTATGCTCATGAATTTCATCGAGCAACACAACGTGTGGCCGTGGTCCTGATTGCCCATCATCGGCGGAGATCGGACGGAAAAAACTACCGGTCTCAAGATAGGCGAGGTTCCACTCTTTACCTACTGATCCACTCTTGTTAATCCGGGCGGCCAGCTCAGGCGATAAATCTACCATGGCCACCGCATCACGAAACAGGATCTGTGCCTGGTCTTTCTTGGTAGCTGCGGCGTAGATTTCTGCACGCGGCTCATTATCAGCAACCAAGCCATACAACCCGATCCCGCCAGCCATCGGACTCTTGCCGGATCCTTTGCCGGTCTCAACATAGGCCACCCGAAACCGCCGGGTACCATCCTCTATTGACAGCCACGAAAGAAGACTGCAGACCACAAACGCCTGCCAGCCCAATAGGTGATAAGGTACGCCCTCATATTCACCACCGTTGAGACATAGCACTTCCGCAAAGAACGAAACAACCCAGTCAACCGTTTCAAGATCCCAGTAATATCCACGCTCATGTGCGTGCTCAAGATCGTTAAGATGGCGCTGACATGAATCACGAACATGCGGCCCGGCTACGATCTCACCGGCAACAACAGCCCTGGCATAATCCGTGGCCGGATCAGGCAGTTCTTGAGAAGAATCTGCCGGGTGATTTTTGGTCGTTGCTGTTGTCATCTTCAAGCGGTAGTGATAGCTGTGTGCTTGGCGTAACCCTTGAGCGTGCGGATGGCGTCATGCCGAACTCAGCCATGAACTTGTGCATTTGTTCCTGTGCGCGATTGCTGATCTGCAGCCACACACTCATCTGCTCAAATCCATTAGGCGTATGCGCAACCAGTCCACGATCACCCAGGGATTGCATTTTGTTTTCAGCCATAACCCACCGGCCATAGGCTTGGCAGTATGCCGCCAGGGCAGCCCGGTCCAGCTGTGAGATCAAGCCCAACTTTTCAAGCTCCACACTGATCCGGTACCACTCAATTTTTGCGTCTGGCATCAGGTGCGCTGGCACATCAGGTATCTCTGTATCTGGCTGTACTGCATCCAATAACTCATGGGCTTTTTTCTTGGATGGATTGCCATTCAAGACATGCAACTGCGCCGGCTTTGGCTTTGGTCCACGCTGTCCCATATTGATCACCTGTATACTCAACTCATGAATTGCCTGATATACCCCCCCTCCAAAACTCCCGCTTGCAAAAACGAAGGGAGGCAGGCGGTCTAGGGCGCGCAGCCCTCTGGACTTTTCACCCCCCCCTACCCCTTCGACTGATTCCAATGATGTCCCGGATCAATCGGCATGCCCGACTCATCGCAACCGATCACGCGGCCGCTCTTCTCGAAGCGTTGCTTGTGTGAGACATGGCAATGGTTGCAGAGCGATTGCCAATTGCTTTTATCCCAAAACAATTGCATGTCATCGCGATGCGGCACGATATGATCCACCACCGTCGCCACTACAGTCCGGCCACGTTTGGCATGCTCAGCACAAAAGGGATGTTTCTTCAGATAGCCGGCACGGGCCTTTTGCCACTTATAACCATATTTGCGTTGCGCAGCTGTTTTGCGGTTGTCATAACGTGGCATCGGCAGCCCATCAGGCACAAAAAAACCCGCTCAGCGGACTGATGCGGGTTCATGTTTAGGGAACTATCCCTAGCTTGACCATAAAGCTAGCTATGCATTTCCCCCCTGTCAATATTTTTTCGCATCAAGTAATGATATCCCTCCGCACTCCAGCTCTCCAACACTTGATAGACCTGTTCATAGCGGCCTTTCCAGCGATTGCAAAATGTTGATGGACTGATACCTAAAAATTCACACTTATCCTTGACTTGCCTGAATTGTGCCGGCAAAGCCATCTCAGCAACGGCCAACCCTGCCATACGCCTCAAGAACTCTTCTCCTTTTGGTGGCTCCCATCCGTGTTCTGCTGCCAATCCAGCCGCCTCCATCAAAAGCCGCAACTCAAGATCATTGGCACCTGACCAATCAAGCGCCCACTTAAGCATAACAGCCTGATACCACACCTTAGGCATGCCGGCACTCATCCCAGCTGCTAGTGCTGGTGACATCTTATCAGTCGCAGTTGACCTGCCCACACTTAAGGGATTTATCTGACTCGCCGTATTCATGGCAAAAATGCGTATCGGGTTCAATGCCGTGTCCTCTTGAGGGATTTAAGCGTGGATAAAGCGATGCTTGGATCAGATCTACCTAGCGGTTCAGGTTTGCCGGTCTTGTGGCTGGGATGCCATGATTCTGTTGGCTGCTTTGATGAGCGCCTTGACGTATTGGCCTGGTAGACCTTTTCCCTGCTCAACCACTTGAAAAACTCAGCATCCCAATCCGCAGACAGATTGCCCTTTGACTTCGAGTGATTCACAAATACCAACACATGCAGACCAGGATCGGGCAACCCGTGCATGGCCGCATAATCGCTGTGCCGCTTGGTAACATTGAAGTCTTCAGGGATGTGTGTGAGTAGCCGCCCAGCGTTATCAACGCGCGCGCGCGGATTATTACCACCATTACTCTCTACAGAGTTATTGATACCGGATACCGGATGTGTGGGGTTCATACTGTGGGGTTCATGTGGGGTTCCCATGGGGTTCATCTGCTCTGATGCCACGTCATTGCTAGCAACGTCAGTGGGGTTCACACTGTGGGGTTCATGTGGGGTTCCCGTGGGGTTCATATTTTGGACGGATTGATCCGTGTCTGCTAACAAACATTTTATAATCAAGCCATCCTTTGGCGATGATCCCATATTTTGAATCAAACCGGCGCGTATTAACTCACTTAATACCGCCCTCAACTTGTCTTTGCTAGGCTTCCATTCTGGCTGATGGGATCCGTGATCAGGTATAAAATCTACATCCTCTGCGATGGCCGCATAACTCAAGCGCCGACCAGGCCCACCCACAAGGCCTGTGTTAAAATCCATCCGCCACCGCAGTGACTGCAGATAAACCACCCGCGCCAACAATGACAACCCAAGTAGTGCCCACTGCTCTTTTTTGTTCCAGACAGCCCGCTGCATCTTAACGCGCACCCCAAGCAGCGTACCGCTTCTTAGCCTGCTCAACCGCCAGCTTACCCGGTAGCCAGGGACCAATACCCGTGAAGGGCAATAATGATTTAAGGTGCTTACGTTGCGCCGCAGCCTGTTTTTTTATGCGCCGACACTTTGCACAGTGGACAATGTTGTCTTTATGCTTTGCCTTCAACCAGGCCCGACCCATCGTGCTGATACTGCCACAGGCTAAGCACTTTACTTCGTAGCGATAAAATCTCAGCGCCCTATCTGCAATGATCTTGAGCACTTTTGTGTTGGCATAGGTCTCACCAACATGCGGCCCCGGTATTGCCTTGCCCATCCGGTACTACCCCCCCTATGACACCGTTGGACGCCACATAGGCATCCACATAAACCAACAATCGCTGTTTCCAACGATCAAAAGACTCATCCAATTGCTGATGACAATCAGCCGGGAGTGACTCAACCACCGGCACCCGCTCACGCCCCAGCAACTGGGATGCATTTAAACTGGTTAATATTCTTATCTGCCCGAAAACAGGCTTGAGAACATGTAAACAGGCTGTGATTTCATGAACCCGCTGGCTGTCCTGTACGCCGTGATGAAAACCACAAAAGGCCTGCCCCGAGTTCAAAACATGGCGGTACCGCAACGGGCAGCCCGGCGCCGAACACATCGGCGAATCCGGCCGTTTAGGCTTGCGCCTGCGCGTGTACTTCTTCATCACTGATAGCCAGGATCAGATCATACAGCGCCACCGAATAGTCACACTTTCTTGCGCCGGCACGAAAAATAAAATCACCTGGGCAGCAGCCCATCTCATCCGTGACAAAAACAACCGTACCTGCGACCCGCACGCGACGCATCTCGACACTCTGCGTATCTGAGCACCCCAAAAAGATAAACCGCCCATCTCGCTGTGCGGCCAGCTCGAACTCATCCAGGTTATACAGGATTGAAAACCCATGGCGCGTTTGCGCCTCCATGGCAAAGCGCTCACGATCCGCCGCATTACCGATTAAACAAATATTCATTGCTACCCCTTGGAATGATCTAGCAAGTGATTTTCCAAAACACTGAGCGCGTCACGCGCTTCACCGATCTCTTTGAGAATCTGCGCCCTTTCCGATGCCGACAACTCCCCATCATCCATTGCCTTTTCATAGGCCCGGACAATATCGGAATGCTCATTGATAGCGGATAGCAAGGCTGCCAGAGTGCTGGTGGATTTCTTGTTGGAGCGCGTAACGAATCTCCCCCCGAACATCTGGCAAAGAATCTCAAGCGGTCGGGCGCTTTTGGCGTCACGCATGATCATCACAAACTCTGAGATTTTCGGCTCAGCGTGATCATCAATAGGATTCAGCTTATTGAGCAGGGTCTGGTGCTTCTTAGCCAGACGATCTGCCATCCCAGGGATTCCACCCTTTGCTTTGCGGGCGACGTCATGTAACACGCTATAGAGTTCATCCATATTGGTTAATCCTCACTGAGTAACCATGCTTCATGGCCTTGGGTGCAATATGCTGAAATCATGAAACTACGAATCATGCCCAACCACTTTTTTCGGCTCAAGCGAGAGCTTACCAAGCCTATAAGCCGCCCCAATAACACGGTCTATCTTTGCTTGATCAAGATCATCCGGCCACTGGTATATTGCCTGCCTGGTAGTTCCCATTGCATTTGCAAGGCCTGGAACGCCACTGAAAAGGGAAATCGCATCTTGCTTATTCATATCTAGCTTCTTGTATCTTCGCTATGGTAAATCGTAAGACATCTTACCTTATCAGTCAAGGCCTCTTACCTTCCTTAAATGGTAAGGTTACTTACATGAAAGACTGGACAAAGACCACATTCGCAGAACGCGTTCATTGGGCTAGGAACAGAGTTACTCCGAAAATAACCCAGGAGAAACTTGCCGAATACGTCAAGACCTCAAGAGTTACGATCACTAATTGGGAAGCAGGGAAACATGGCGCGGAAGGGCGAAATCTAGAATTGGCTGCAGAAGCCTTAGATGTTGATGTGATTTGGCTCGATACTGGAGAGGGTAATCCGGGTAATTTCATACCAAGAATTCCGGACGATTCACTATCGAACCTCCCAAAACTACTAATTCACTATTACAACCACGCAGACGAAAGAGGCAAAGACACAATCCTCACCCTAGCCAAGCACCAGGCCAGCCTCGCCGATCCGCTTGCCGAGATTCCAGAAGGCCCGGATACTGGAAAGATGGAAAGGCGATTAAATCCAAAAGACCCAGGACCTAAGACCTACAGCCAGAAGAAAAAGCCAACGAAGAAAAAATAAACTACAACAACCCGCCATCCGTGGCGGGTTTTGCTTTTAGGCCAACCAATACCTAATTCTTGCTGCCATATCAATATCACTCTCGATTATAGGCTGGAGATCCAGATTATCCATTTCCGCCATATACACCGCGTTTAGTTCAAGAACATCCGCATAATCAATTAATGTTTCTCGGGTGGACATTGGAGCGTTCAATCCTGACAGCTTATGCAGCCTGGTAACTTCACGCTGGATTTTTAGGCGGACTTCTGCGGCTGGAGTTGTTGTAAGTTTAACAATATGAGGGGGAGAGCCTGTGCTCCGTTCGGTCTTTTTCATATTCCCTTCTCCTTTTGTTGACCTTGGGAATATTTGACCATATAAACACGACAAAATTAAGGTCAAATTCTGGCCAAAACTGCCGATATAATGACAGAAGTTGGCAATTAAGAAATTAACTCCTGAAACGACAATGATTAACCTCGGCATCATTGCCGAGCGAATCAAAAACGCAAGGATATCTCGGAATCTCAGCTTGGAAGAGGCAGCGGAAATTACTGGGTATTCAGTTAGGACATTACGGAGGTACGAAGCTGAAGGGCTTCGTGATCTGGTTACGCTCGACGATCTGTGCACCGCTTACGGCGCAGTAATTACTGACATAATTGGCGGCCAAAACGATTTAGCCTACCTTGAGGCCGCCATCCGGCGGCTTGGGCCGAACAGTTGTGGAATTATATGTGGGATATGTAAGTCTCTTGGTTGGAAATAATCAGCTTTCGTTGAATCCTTCCAGTATCCCATTTCGAAAATATAAATACTGCGCCCTCGATTTACCCCTGCGATATACCCACTGACTGCCGTAGCTTGAATGATTTGTTTTCGTCGGATCACCCCAAGACAACAAAACTTCATCCATCGTCATGCCTACAGATACCTGCCCTGATTCAATTTTATCCCACTTCCACATGGGATGACGCTTTCTTAATTCTTCCATAATAGCGGATACCTCTTCTTTCATTTCATCGGTACCGTATATGGTGCTTATAAAATATAAATGCTTGCCCGTCTCTTCAATCAACTGATGGTCGGATGAATTCTCTATCTTGAAGTCTCCATTTACATATTTAACCGGCGCACCAACGCACCCTAGCAAGACAACCGGTATTACAATAATAAGATTTTTAATATTTACGATTCTCATCCCTATTTCCCCTCCTTGTTTATCTCTAACGGATTTTACCAATAATAAATGGTAAGTAGTCTTGACTTATTTTGTAAGCTGTCTTACTATTTACTTGCCATACGAGTCACAATACAACGGACTGAAATTATAGGAACGCCAATGAGTACAGATAATGACCGGTTTAACTTCCGCGATTTCATGGTAGCCATGGCACTGGCCTGGATGGTTCTCTGTGGTGGCATCTACTGGATTATTGGTTGGTTGGCTAGTTAGCTGGTTACCTCCTCCCAGCTGGCACGCGAAAACAGCGCGTTTAATTGGTCTGGCCCGGATGACACTGTTTAGGGCATTTACAAAACTGGAGAGTTAAGGGTTATTCCATGAATGACACAATACAGGCAAACAAGCCGCGCAAAGAGTTCAAAGAAGCAATGCTCTCCGAGGGAGTTGTTAAATCAATAACTTATGCGGCAAATAATCCGTATATATTCGATGGCGATATGGACTCTTACCATGATGTCATGGACGTATTTCAAGATCATATCCCTTACGAACTTATTGATTGTAACCAGTGGTGGTTTTCCCACTACTTGTCCAGTGGCCGCAAGTGCAATAAATGCCTCGAAATTGCTCATTTGTTTCCGTGTGATGAACAAGTGAGCGATCAGCATTTTGAGGCCATGACCCAGAATATGATTTTAGGTCACGATCCTTCTTGCAGTGCGCACAACGTACATAGTTTTTTTGGTTTAAAGGTGTGTATGGCACGTTTTTCCCTGATGACTAAAAAACCTATTCAACACACCATTTTAAGCGCAATACACGGCCTTGCCAAAGCTGGACTGTTGAAAATCGTCGGAAAAGGTAAGTATCGCCTTCCCTTTAACGGGAACAAAGATTAGACCATGGGCGGTATACAGGATAAATAAATATAACGATTGAAGCCAGTAGCCGCAGGTCTGCTGCGCTGGCTGGTTAGCCGTTTTTCTGGAGAAGCCATGAACAGAATTGTTTGTCAGTTTTCATGTGGAGCGGCCTCGGCGGTGGCGACGAAGCTAGCGCTAGCTAAGCATGGAGACCGCAGCGAGATTATCAATGCCTACCTGAAAAATGAGCATCCAGACAACCGCCGTTTCCTAGCCGACTGCGAACGGTGGTTTGGCCGTTCCGTTACCGTACTCCGCGACGAAAAATATGGAGCGGATATCGTGCAGGTGTTTCGGCGAAAACAGTTCATGAAAGGACTGCACGGCGCCCCGTGTACGCGGGAACTGAAGCGCAAACTTCTGGACGCGTGGAAACGGCCCGGAGACGTGATGGTGTTCGGGTACACGGTAGAGGAAGAAACCAGACTAGAAGACTTCCGCGAGCGGAACCCAGACCTTCAGGTGATTGCGCCACTCATTGACGCGGGCTTAGGCAAAGAGGACTGCAAGGCGATGGTTGAGCGAGCAGGCATTGAGCTACCGCTGATGTATCGCCTCGGCTATCACAACGCGAATTGTATTGGGTGCGTGAAAGGTGGCGAGGGATACTGGCGTGCGATCCGCGATGACTTCCCGGAGCAGTTCGAAGAATTGGCCTCCGTGCAAGACGAAATCGGTGAAGGTGCTTATCTATTTCGCGACCGGACCACCGGCGAGCGCTACAGCCTGCGCGATATTCCGGCAGGCCCAGCCAGGCGAAACGAGGCCATCCCGTCATGTTCGTTTTTTTGCGAGATGGCAGAGCAGGAATATGCCGCATGACGGCTAACGATCAAGTACAGGGGTGCGAAGCATCCCTCTGATACGCCTGGTTAGGCGCGAGGTAAAGATATGTGTGAATGGGGAATTGAGGCAACGCAGGTTAAGTTGGCCAAACCAAAATCAGACGGCAGAACCCATGCCCCTGTTGATCCTTGCATTGCAGACATTGTGCAATCGCTCAACGATAGCGGACTACAGACCCTTGCATGCTGCTGTGGACATGGAGAAACGAACGGACGGATTTCACTGGAAGATGGCAGAGAGTTGATTCTTATGAGCTTCGATGAAGCCCAGGCGCTTGACGCAAAAGAGAAACGTCTAACAGATGCTGAGGTGAGGGATATCATAAACGCCGATGGGTGCGACAAAACTCTTAGAGAGTTTGGGCTGAATTTACTCTCAGCTCGTCTGAAATTTCGACTGGCTAGGCGTAGCGCCTAATGATTGCTCAACTCAAGAAGGCAGCAGCATGACCGCAATTAAGAAATCGCCTACTGTTCCGGGTGGCTCAACGCTTCCAGATGACAATGAACTAAGTGTTAGATTGTTGGATTTTTTACGTGATGTCCACGAGCGAGAAGAAACACCAGAATTATGCGATGTTGACGATCTATATGCACTTATCAGTCAGTATATGGATTAGCGTGTAACGAGTTAGCTAAATGTGGCGCACAGCGCCGTCAATTTGAGCGCCGGGTTAGGCGCGGGAGTTTAGTAAATGTACACATGCAAGGATTTAAAAATAGACGACTTTGTTTTGATCGACAATGCCGTGGAACCCGTTTTGGTTATTGATATAGACGAGTCGGCAGATCGGTATACATACAAAGACGGCTTCGGCAACATTGAAGGTGACGAAGATCCAGGCTTCATTACGGCGATTTATCGCAAGGTCGCCGCATGACAGGGCAGTGGTCAGTTGTGCCAGTGGATGGCTACAACAAGCCGAGGTGTTCGCCGGTTTACGTCAGAGCGAAAACTGTCGAGGGCGCTGAGACGGCCGGAAAAGAATTGCTCCGGCTACTCGGCATTAGGAGAATCAGGAAGGTTATAGCAAGACAGTACAACCCACTTCTTGATTATGAATGGACAGACTACATCAGACCGAGCGCCTAACAGGTATTACATAGAAACTTTCAGATAGCGCAGGTATGCGACTATGAAGAGACAACAGGTAATAGATAAAACTAAACACGTCATGCGTTTCCAGCACAAATCGCTGGCGACAGAAAAAACCTATGTGCATTGGATCTGCAGGTATATGGATTGGTGTATTGCCAACCCTGTTGGAACGCACGCTGAAAAGGTGAATAGCTTCCTCACCCACCTGGCTGTCAAATGTAATGTGTCAGCATCCACGCAAAAAATTGCGTTAAATGCTGTGGTGTTTCTCCACAGATACATCATCAATATTGATTTAGGCGATATCGGACGATTCCGGCCATCCACAAAACCCAAAAAACTGCCGGTTGTACTGTCTACTCATGAGATCAAGCGATTACTCAGCAACCTTGACGGTATAGCCTGGCTGATCATCTCCATGCTATACGGATGTGGGTTAAGATTGAGAGAAGGGCTTTCACTGAGGGTACAGGATATCGACTTTGACAGGCATATTGTGATGGTGAGATCCGGCAAAGGTGATAAAGACCGATCAACCATGCTACCACCAAGCCTGATCGATCATCTACAGGCCCAAGTTGCACAGGTTTCAGCACTGCACAAACGGGACACTGCTGAAGGCTTTGGTGAGGTTTATCTACCGCACGCCATAGAGCGAAAATACCCCAATGCCGCCACCAGCCTTGGCTGGCAGTATTTGTTTCCGGCCACCAAAATAGGCGCATGCCCGCGCACTGGCGTGTTGAGACGCCATCACCTACACTCCACAGCGATCAGTAAGGCATTGCGGCAGGCAGTCAAAAAAGCAGGCATCCATAAACGAGTTGGCGCCCACGCACTACGGCACAGCTTTGCCACTCACCTACTGGAGTCTGGATCCGACATCAGAACAGTTCAGGAGCTGCTAGGCCATGCCCATGTCAGCACCACCCAAATCTACACCCATGTTATGCAGACGGGCGTTGTCAGTACACGCAGTCCGCTGGAAGTTGTGGCCTGATGCCAAAAAAGGAAATCAAAATCACCGCCCTACCCTCCAAGAATCTGGACACCAGGCTGGCGCCTGATGTAATTTCTATCCTTCTTTCAGGGGTGGAAAACAAAAATGCGGAAAGCAGCAATGTATCTGCGGTCCAGCAAGGACCGGTCGGACGTATCGATCGACGCGCAAAGGCGCGAGTTATCAAGATTGGCGCAAGACAGAAATCTGATGATTGTGCATGAATACACGGATGTGGTGGAGTCAGCGAAATCTGAACACCGCCCAGCCTTCCAGGATATGCTCAGGGATCTGAAATCCCCCACTAGACAATGGGATAGCCTACTCCTGGTCGATACCTCGAGGCTGTCCAGGCGGCGCTACGTGGCCCAGGTATTCAAGCATGAGGCTCGGAAAAGGGGCGTGGATATCCTCTATTCCAAAGTACCGGACACCGACCCCATAACTTCAGTGATCCTCGAGAGCGTGTTCGAGGCCATGGATGAAGTTCATTCCCTGATGTCCCGGGAGAAGGGTCTGGCCGGGATGACCGAAAATGTGCGACAGGGCTACCGGGCGGGTGGCAGGGCCCCGAAAGGTTACAGGCTGAGCAAGGTGGGTACCGGCGCAAAGCGGGACGGCCAGGCGGTCGAGAAATCGGTCCTGGTCCCCAACAATGATGCAAAACTGGTCTCGAGATTCCTGAAAGCTCGAGCAGCCGGCACGCCCCGGGCCCAAGTAATCCGGGATCTGAATATCCCATGGCCAGCATCAACACTGATCGGCATGGAGTGGCGAGCACTGACCTACGCCGGGCATACCGTATGGAACCAATCGAATCCACAGGAAAACGGCAAGTATGTCGGCGGGACCAAATACCGCCCCCGGGATGAGTGGGTCATCAACACTGACACCCATGAGGCACTGATCACAGTTGAGGAAGCCGAGGCCATACTCACAAATCTGCAGAACAGCAGCATCGGTCAAGCCGTGTCCCGGGCAAAGCAGGGGCTCTCAAGCTATTTGTTGACCGGGATGCTGAAAGCCCCGGATGGCCGAATCTGGCAGGGCGTCAAGGACAAATACCGGCTCCGGAAGTCAGGCGAGAAGAAAGGCCGATTAGTACCCAACTCACCGGTGGATGAGGCTGTAATCAGCAAATTGATCGATGACCTGAAATCAGCGGAGATGATCACCGCCCTACTCGAGGCGGCACACACTCGGGACGGGAAACCAGAAGATCCAGCTAAGGAGATGCGTGCCGAGGTAATCGGTCTGAATGAGAAGATTAGCAAAGCCATGGAAATATCCATGCAACTGGATGACCCAGGCCCAGCACTCAGGAAGGTAAACGAACTCGAGGCCCAGAGGAAAGCATTGTCTGAAGAGATCACCCGAGTTGAACGCGAATACTCAGCCCAGGTTGCCATGCAGAGCATCACCCGGGATCAGATATCAAAGATAGTTGATGACCTGGCTGAAGAGCTGAAAGAGGTTGACCGGCCACGCCTCAAGGGCGTGATTCAGTCCCTGGTCAATGAGATCGTACTCGATCCTGACAAACTGGAATTTGTGATTCTGTACAGGATACCTGTTGACAGGTGTCTATCAATGGCGTCCCCAAGGGGAGTCGAACCCCTGTTACCGGCGTGAAAGGCCAGTGTCCTAGGCCTCTAGACGATGGGGACAGGTCTCTGCCGGGTATCCGGCTCCGGGTACCGCATGCAAAGTGGAGCGCGAAATCTACGGTACTTTCTCTACTGTGTCAAGGCCTTGCACAGCCTATTTTCCACTTCTGGCGATTAACAATTCAGCGAATTTCATGCTGTAGCGGCCAGCACAGGAAACGGCCTAGGTTTCAAACAACAGCCCGGCCTTTAGCACCTCTGAGGATTGCTGCTGATGTCTGGGTATACCGACCAGATAGCCTTGCACGTAATCGCATCCCTGTTGCTGAAGAAAAGCCAGCTGGCTCTCGTTCTCGACACCTTCGGCAATGACATCGATATTGAAGGCATGCGCCAACTGTATCATTGCGCGCACAAGGCTGGCATCGTTGCTATCCGCAACGACACCGTGGATAAATTCCCTGTCGATCTTCAACAGATCAAACGGAAATTGTCGCAAGTGGCTGAGTGAGGCCTGACCGGTCCCGAAATCATCCAGTGCGACTCTCACTCCTAAAGACTTGGCCTGTTGCAGGAACTGGTCGGCTTCTGCCAATTCCTGTGTAAGCGTGTCCTCGGTTATTTCCAGAATCAGGCTGCGGGGCACCATCTTCCCTGCCACCAGACTCTCGAGGAGATTACGGCAGAAGACCGGATCATTAAGCAGTCTGGCGGAGAGATTGATGGAGATGGCCACCTTGTCTCCCTTATCGCTATGTTCATTTTGGAAATGCAGCGCCTGCTCAAAAAGCGGCCCGAAAAGAGAGGTAATGAGGCCTGTGTCATTCAGTACCGTTAAAAAGTGATCCGGAGTAAGGGTTCCGCGCTGCGGGTGCTGCCAGCGCAGCAGTGCCTCGTAACAGAGCAACTTGCCGCTGATCGACTCAAAGATGGGTTGAAAGTGGTAGTGGAATTGTCCTGCCTCCACACCCTGGCGAACTTCGTGTTCATACTTAAGCCCCTCTGCAACGCGTTCCGTCATTTCGCCGCTAAAGAAACAATAAGCTGCACGTCCGTGTCGTTTTGCCTCATACATGGCGGTATCGGCATCACGGATAAGATAGTCGGCTGAAACATCATCAAAGGGCGCCATCGCTATGCCTATGGATGCGGAGACACACAACTCCTGGCCGGCCACCTGAACCGGCTGCTCCACCGCACGCAGTATCTTCTCAGCGAGAGGCGCCATAGCTTCTCGGCTGTTGACACCTTCAATCAAAATAGCAAATTCATCACCACTCAACCTGGCCACGGTATCAGAGCTTCGCACGATAGAAGTCAAACGTTCGGCGATACGTTTCAACAGCTCGTCGCCGGCCAAATGCCCCAGGCTGTCGTTGACCTGTTTAAAACGGTCCAGATCGAGAAACATGAGACCGATCAATCCATCCCCTCTGAGGGCAATCGCCAGGGCATGCTCAAGACGGTCATGAAACAGAATTCGGTTAGGTAGCTGGGTCAGCGCATCATGGTGTGCCACATGGTCGAGGTGACGCTGGCGGTTATGCACCTGCTTACGCATTTCACTGAAGGCATCCACTAAATCCTGTATCTCCTTCAAATTGCTGTTGGACGGTGCATTCGATTCCAAGCCACCACTGGCTTCCTGCTTCAATGCCGTGGCGGTCTGCCCGATAGGGAGCAACAGATTGCGCTTGATGAACTGAAAGGCAGCAAACAGAATCAGCAATCCCAGCATGGCCATCGCCAGAATCGATACCGACAACCGCTTTGCGGTTTGAGTGAGTTGCGTGATGCCATCCGCCGACTGGGAATCGAGAGCGAGGTCGATAAGCGAGAAGCGCTGACGCATACTATCCAACAGCGGGGTGACCTTTTCACGCATGATATGCAGGTCCATGCGCCAGGTTGGCTTATCCATGAACACCAAGACCCGTTGGTATCCTTTCATCCAGGATTTGTAGTGGGCCTCCATAGCCACCAAACTATTGGATAGTATGAATTCCTCATTATTGTATTCGAAGTGGTTTTCCAAGATCTTTAATGTCAGGATAAAGCGTTCCGCAAAATCTGCTATAGCGTCATTACGCCCTTGGAGCTCACTATCCTGATTGGATGCAAACAGGCCGAATCGGTTTGCCACCATCAGACGCAATTCTCCGGTCAAGCCCATCCAGAGTCGTTGTAAAGCGGAAATCTGACTAATCACAGCGACCTGTTGATCAAGGGGAAATCCAACATCCACCTCCTGACGTAACAGCTGAAGTTCACTGAGAATTCCCTTGTTATGCGGATACATCTCCTCCAACATCAGATTCATGGCGGGAAACCAGCCCTCCACATCCCGTCGGACATCGATCAGATTTTTTACCTCCCGTTCCAGCGCAAGCTTTTCATCGAGCAGACCCTCCGCCAAGCCAGCCTCATCCAAAGGCAACTGCTTCAGGGAATCCGTCAGATCGAGAAGCACCTGTTCCAGGCTGAGTAATGTATTCTCAGTATGAACCAGATTCCCTTTAACCGGCTCATTGAGAATACGCTGGAGATTATTTTCCAAGTGATTCAGTTGGGTTTGAGCATCAGCCAGGATGCCGGCGGCTACTGTTCTGGCGGTAATATTGTCAATCTGTCTTTGACTGGTGCTGTTTACCAGACTCCAGCCAAGGTAGGCAAAGGTGACCAATGCCACACCGACCAAAATGGAAAGCAGAGTATAGCGGCCACGATAGGAATCAAGATCAGGTATCAGACCTTTAACACTAGACATATCCTTGGTTTCGTTTAAGTCGTTTCATTACAATGCGTTACATCTTTTCTTATTGATTCTTCCGCACGAACTTTCCCAGTTCTTCACTACGCTATGAAACAGACAATAACGGTAGCGCATACAACCTAGCGTATGCCATAAATGCAGGGAATTACATGGCGGATAATATGGGAATTTTGTAACAAATGCAGCTACAAGACCCATACTATGTTGACATCGATCAACTCAGAGCAGTTGCACACCCGGCAAAAGCTGTTCGAGGAGGGAGGTTTGTTTGTGTCGATCGATCATGAGCAGCAGAGAGTGACTCATTTCATATGTAACCCGCAGAGTCGAGCCTATTTGCCGCCCTGCGAGTTATCGATCGCTCAGTGGAGGCCGTTCATGTTCCGTGGTCTTGGCATTCATTGATAAATTCCAATCTTCGACAACCATCACTATCGCCCGGCAGAAGATGAAATTGTCCGGGATCCTGATTGAAGCATCAGCTGACAAGCAAAATTCTATTGCTCTTTCCGCCTCTTAAAATCAGTTCACGAAGCGACAGGTATACGGTCAGATCTCAGTCAGACTGCCCTCGAACACTATTTCTTCACTCGGTCTGTCCTTCGGTAACTGATCCGTGTTTTCAACAGAGACCTTGAAACGTTGCCGATCACTAAGGGTTGCCGGCAGATTCATCTGCATACTGCCGTCATGGGGCAAAATACCGAGGGGGTGAAGGTGTCCCAGCTCATCCTCCAACCACAACTGACAGACCTTACCTTGCGGTAACGGAGTCGGCTCTACAGCCTTTACCTTCAGAAAGGGATCGTTGTCCACTGCGCCTACCAGCCAGCCGGGTTTTAACTGATCATTCAGAACCACCATTATGCTGTCCATGGCCATATCCTGCTGACGGGTCGTCATCAGGGTCATGCCCATTACCAACACCAAAGTGGCTGTAACCATACCGAGACTGCGCCAGAAGTTCAGGCTGTTCCAAAAACCGGTGGTAGCTTCCACACGGGTGTCAATCGGATCTATCCGACTCGCGATTTGATCCCAGACAGCCTTTGGAGGCGTTACGGGTTCAATGCTGTCCAGCATGGGTTCCAAACGCCGCTGCCATGCATCAACCTCGCCCTGCAGCTGCATGTCTGTCTGCAGACGCTGTTCGAATTCGATGCGTTCCTGACCTTGCAAGGTGCCTAGCACATATTCTCCTGCAAGGATATTGATATCATTAATTTCATTTTCAGGCATCATGATCAAGACACCTCCTCAATTGTTCCAGACCTCGACGTATCCATGTCTTGATCGTACCCAACGGCGTTTCAGTATAGGCGGCCAGCTCATCATGGGTCATACCCTTGAAATAGGCCAATGCAATAATCTGTCGCTGCTGCTCTTTCAGCTGTTGCAGACAGTTGTCCAGACGCCTTCCCTCATCGGTACGGCTCAGATCTTCCAGCGGCAGGGGATTGTTATCGACCTGCTCCGGAAAACCCTTGTCATCACTCTCCGTCATCTCGCGCTTCTGTTTGCGAAGCAGATCCAACGCCTGATTTCTCGCGATCGCTGACATCCAGGTCAACGGGGCCGCCAAATGAGAACGATAGTTGCCTGCATTGTTCCAAACCTTGATGTAGGCATCCTGCAAACAGTCTTGCGCCAAATCTTCTCTATTTAATATACGCAGCACAACGCCATATAGTTTCGCAGAAGTAATACTGTACAGACGGGAAAAAGCTTTACGATCGTTCAGGGCGCAGGCCGCCAGCAATTCTTCGAGTTCCTGATTGCGTAGCCGCGCTGCTTCCTGTGGATCAGTGTCTCCATTTGCCATGGATCCCCCCAAGGGATGTGAACCTGCCACAAGATTACTGGCCTTGCGCCATGGCGGCAAGAGGTACAGGCATTCAGTTACTGCCTTGTATGTTACTGAGTTCCATACAGCAACCGGGGAAAGGCAATGTGAAATCTCATGGTGATTGAGGGATAAGCTATACATGGGCCTGGTTAATCCTGTTCCCGTGGCACTCCCATATAGCCGGAAAATTTCAGACACTGCTTGCCGTCCAACTCGACTATCTGTACTGTCTCCCCGCCGCCACGACCAAACCCCTGTACCACGGCCTCTGTGGCGGATACCGGTTGCAACGGGACTCTGATCAGATTCTCACTCAAATGCGGCGCGCGATAGTGCAGGCAGAGCACCCCATCCTGGTCACTCAATTTGAGATCCCGTATCGAGAACTCTCCATCCGGATTGATAGTCCGGTAACTGCCCAACCGCTTCTTCCATACCGACTCCCATTGATCGGATTCGATCCTGTTGCCGAGCATGATCTCGTTACCGTCCCGGTCCGCCACCAAGACATCCATGCCGTTGATCTCGCGCTCACGTAGACGCAGATCACCCAATATCCGGTATCCTTCCGGTAATTGTTGGGTACTGTTTTCACTAAGCCCCAAACTGCCGTCTTCAAAACGCACCAGATCCAGAATCTGCTCAATGATGCAGGCACAGAGTCTGGGTTGCTCGGCATCGACCATCAGCAGTCCAAGATCCGTGGCATAGGCGCCAGAGGGTGTGTCATAACCAACCGGAAGATCGCTCGTAACCTGGCGCAGCGACTGTTCGGGAAGATCTCCGCGTATCGAGGCGGCAATCATGAGTATGGTTGTCGCCAACTCCTTTGCAATCCGATTGCTGTCCGCGCCATTGGCCAATACGGCAATGCCCAGATCCTGTTCCGGCAGCAGCACCATTTCAGCCCCGAACAGCAGCGTGCTGCCACCATGGCGAACACGCTTCCCAATGACAGGGTGGTGCTCAATAAACCAGCCGAATCCGGGTAATATACCCAATGAAACCTGACCATCGACAGTTTGTGGCTGAAACATCTGACTCAGCAGTGGTGAAGGCAGCGCGGGGATTTTGGCGCCAAGCAGTGCGGTCATCAAACGGCCCAGATCCTCTCCTGTGGAATAGAGACCTAATGCCGGCGTATCTCTTAGTGGTGGCTGAGGCCGGATCTGACCGTCCAGATGTCCGGCGGATAATCGACTCTGTAACTCCGCCGAAAGATCAAAACCACTGCTGTGCATCTCCAAGGGAGCAAACAAAGATCGCTCGATAAAATCCGTATAGGCCAGACCCGAGTGTTGCTGAACCAGGTGTCCCAGCAAGTCATAACCGATATTTGAATAGCTATAGACCCGATCAGGATCGTATGCGGCATATTCCTCGTGCAGCAGTGTCGTCACCTTGGTAAAGGGGGTGTCCGTGTACATTCCCTTGCGCAGGTCGCTGGGAAGTCCACTGCGATGACTCAGCAGTTGCCGGGGTGTCAGCGGGGTTGCATCCTGCTGGTGATGTCGAATAGAGAAGCCTGACAGCTGATCTTTTAACGCCAGATCCAGGTCAATCCTGCCTGCAGCGACGAGTTGCATGACAGCAAGCGCAGTAACCGGCTTGGTTAGTGATCCGACCCTGAACAGGGTTCCCGTATCGACCCTTTCTCCGGTACGGGTGTTAGCGACGCCGAATCCCTCTAGCCAGACAGTGCCCTCTCTGTCGACCAGGGCAATACTCAATCCCGGTACCAGCTCTTCTTCCAGCAACCGGGTAATCAATTTCATCGTCTCACTGCGCACACTAGCCATATCACCCTGAGGAACGACTCGGGACTGACTGGCTTGATGTTCCAGGGATGCACAAGATGTAAGTGACAGCACTATGATCAGCACTGAAAATGTCAGGCGTATTGGCGGCACGAAACACCTCAATCTGCTGAAATATGGACCATGAAACCCAATCGACTGAGCCTTATCCCGCGAGGCACATTTAGTCGCAACTATACAACTGTTACGCCGGCTATCGTGATTTGGATTCAATACCAGGAAGGAAATTCAACATTTTTGTAGCTGAATCTATAATCGCGCCTTTCAAACAACCGATTACGGCCAACTTTGTTACTTAGGCTCAAAATAGATTTTATTTATTTTATCCTTGTTTTTCATTAAGTTATGCCTGACACGCCAAGCCAGGCCGAATCAAACACTGGGTTAGGGTTAGGCACCAGACATTGAACCCATTAGTGCAAGCGTATCGAATTGATCGATGTATCGCTTTAGACGGGGCAGGATGCCCCGCTAAAGCAAAACCCATCATCACCAGTTTACCGCGGCGCCGACATCAATCAGGCTGCTTCCGTATCCATCTCTGAATCCACGTTGCGACTTGTGCTCATTACTCGAGAAACCTTCAGAGTAGAGGAAGGAGCTACCATACTGATCACCGATGCCCGGCTGCATGGCTGTAGGCAGAGTGTTCGAGTAGGACGAGCCAATGTACAGATCATGGTTGTTACCGACTACCTCATACAGATCATCATATGAAGTGGCGTACAGGTTGGCAGACAAAATCATGGTTGCGGTTGCTAATAGAATTTTCATTTTAATATTCCTCGTTTTGTTAAGTTCATGAAGCAGAATCATGCTGCGTTCAAACATCTATACGGGGTATATCGAGGATCGGATTCAAACAAATTCAACACGTGGCGAATATCAGCATCGCATACCGTTCATGCAACAGTCATATAACTGCAATATAACTGTGGCACCCTATAAACCACAGATAGACTGAGGGCAAAGCAACCTACGCGGAGAGAAGGCTATGCGCAGTGATACACACTCCTTGAGACCCTTTAGAAATCCCACCTATATCGACTACCTGGTTGGCTGGAGATACCTCTTCAACCGGCATTACAGGTCGCATGTCCACAATCGCTGGTCCGATCAACCCTGGTTTATCTCAGTGTCGGAGATGCTGGTCGGTTTAGGCAGCGTCCTGTTTTCAACCGGTCTTGCCACCATATTGATGTTCGTCATCTGGGACGTCTGGTTTAAGTAAGTATCCCCCGGCAAAGCCGGGGGCTTTAGTTGTGAACCGCTCGAAGCGGTCTGTAAAACGGAGCCTATTGGCTCCTTGAGCCCCTCAAAGGGGCTGTTACATCAACTGTAACTGATCAATCCTGCGGTCTTCCGCTTCCTGGTGCCGTATATACTCCCGAATCACCTGCTCGTCCCTGCCTACCGTCGAGGTAAAATATCCCCTGGCCCAGAAATGATGGCCAACATAGTTCCTTTTCCGACCC
>QBVD01000059.1 GCA_003058525.1 gamma proteobacterium symbiont of Ctena orbiculata
AATCGACTCTGCTGGAGCTGTTTTTTTACCCAGCAAGGCAGAATGAGCGAGGTTTAGCCGTGCTAAATGAGCGAATGATAACGCCGCTGGGTGGAAAAACAGCCCCAGCCCTTCGGGTTGTGCCTGAAAATGCGCCACTCGGCGTTGCTCGTCGCTCATTTGGAATCACCAAACCTCACTCCTCGCGCCTTGATTGGCGCATTTTCAGACACAACAGAGCCGATTGGATTAGTGTTAACAGGCCCTAATACGGGATAATATTCCTCTCTGACCCGGTTTCCCCAGGCTTCAGTCGTCAGCTCTACGCTTTACCAACTCGACCCGCCGGTTTTTTGCCCGACCTGCTTCAATTTCGTTACTGCTGACCGGTGCTGCGGGTCCGACACCAAGTGCAGTTAGTCTGCTGCTTTCGATGCCGGCGGCGACCAATACCTCAACAACTGTGTTGGCACGTTTCAGGGAAAGATCCTGGTTGTAAGACAGGCTTCCGACATCGTCAGTGTGCCCTACCACGTAGAGCAGCAGTGTCGGGTCTGATTTCAATGCCTTAACTATCTCGGTAATCGTTTCTTCGGACTCTGGTCGTAACGTCGCTTTATCATGATCGAATTGGATACCATACAAGGCCACGTGCCCAGTCTCTACAATTTGCTGCTGCATTTCAGATGCGTCGACAAACTCCAGCGTTGCCTCAAAATTGCTGACTTCCAGTATTTCAATCAGCATCACGGTCCGTTCGCTGAAATTCTTGTTGGAGTTGTTGGCGGCGATTACAGCGGCAAACACACCTACATGATATCTGGCACTGTCCGTTGTCACGTCAATATAGCGATATGCCGGTGAAGTGAAATTATGAGAGAATCCTAGTAAATAAAACGGGTGAGTTAACCCTTCGGTTGGTACCATTGTGTTCCGCGTCCATAGTGTGGTCGCAAGCAGATGGCTGTTACATCCAGTGTTTTTGCAACTGTATATCTCGTTGGCATTTCCAAGGTCCCTCAAGGCAGCGTCATAGTTTTTCTGTACCATCAGCGGCTTATCTCCCGACTTTGCCAAGTAGAGAATACGCATCCGTTTACCTTCCGGGTTCACTACCGTTATTTTTTTACTCGTGTCTGCTTTCAGGAAGTTGGCAGCATCGTATTCGTTGTATTCAAAGCCGAGGATTTCCGAGCCAGCCACACGTGGTATTTCCGGGTGATCACGGCTACCCGGCATATCAGCTGCATAACCAAAAGTGGTGAACAAGATCATTGACAGTAAGATGAGAATATAGTGTCGCATGAATCAATCTCCTTTTTGCGAGAGATTATAGATCAGGATGAGAGGTTTATTTGCTTGGTAGTGAATTTTCACGTCTAAAATCTCTGCACAACAAGTACAATCCATAGCGAGAATACAGCGAGAGCATGAAGACGGAAGGAAGGTGTCGATATGAGCGATGAACTCTATGAGAGGTGGTTGAGCGACTATCAGACCCGCAGGGAAGGATTACAGCAAGCAGTGATGAAAGCCGGTCAGCAGATGCTTAAAATCGACGCGGCGACGGGGCTGGAAGGGAACTGGTGCACCGCAGAGGCACGTCGTTATGCCCAGACGCTCCGCGCGGAGTTCGAGCATCCGTTTTGCCTCGTCCTCTGGTCCCGACAGTTTGACGAGAAGTTTTTTCTGAAGATCACTGAAGACCAGGAAGTCGATCTGGAAAAAGCACGCGCGCTTCTCACCTGGAAGGCGGAGAATTTCATGCCCAGAATCGGCAGGTTGACCGCCCGGCTGGATCAGGCCGGATACTACACCATGCTGCTCTGGCCCGGGTGCCGCCCTGATCCACCGCCACAACCTCTGTGTATCGAGGTGCCCGAACATGAGATGCCGCCCGATGGCGTGTCTCCGGCTCGGGAGATGAACATGTGGTTCTACGTCTTCACCGCCGTGATCGACCTTGCCCAGGCCATCATCGTCGAGACGAATTACAGTCAGGTGCTATTCAAGGAGTTGAGTACCCTCCGCAAGCGCGGACTCGGTGGACGAATCCTGTTCTTCGACATCAACGACGAATTGTACCGCGACCAGGATGACCGCCGCTGGTCCCTGGTGTCCGTCGGGGAAGCTGTCGAACTCGCCGCTGCACAGCCGATACGTGAGAAAGATTAAATGAACAATATTACCGTATCCTCGAAAGTGTTATATTTGAAAGATTCTTGGAAAAATTCAGAAAAAGGCGTTTAGATGCTTGTTATCCACTATTTACAGGCCAGCATTAAGGGTTAGTCGCGCATTCGAAACAGTTCCTGACATGAACTCCCATGCTCAGCTCCCCTCTCATTGCCCGGCCTGTATGCCGGGATTCATAAGAATCCCAATAGTTTCAGCATGCCAACATCGGCACGTGCTGTTTCGTCATGCATTATTTTGGGATAACAACAATGCAAATTCACAACCTTACTGAGTTGGGCTGGAGTCATCATTTTCAGTCTCAGCTCGATCTGGAATCACTTGAATCACAGTTTCCATTTCGTGTTGTTAGCGTACAACGCAACCTCATTGAGTGTGTTGGTTTGGATCGCGAGAATCAACAAAAGAACCTCCAATTATCCACCTATTATTGGCGAGACGAACCGCCTGAAGGACACCCTGCAATTGGGGACTGGTTGCTGGTCGACCTGAACTTTCAACCGCTTCAGATACTTGAGCGTAAATCGCTTATCAAGCGTAGAAGCGCGGGAAGAGAGTCATCAGTTCAACTCATAGCATCAAATATAGATACCGTATTCATCGTCACCTCATGCAACGATGAATTCAGCATCAACAGGATAGAGCGCTATTTAGCAATCGCTGCCGAGTCCGATATCCACTGTGTAGTGGTGTTGACAAAAATCGATTTGTGTTCAGATACTGCACCCTATTTCGGGGCCATATCGCATGACCACCCGAACCTGCAAGTCGAGATGGTGAATGCCAAAGACACCCCGAGTCTCAGTGTATTGAAAAAATGGATTGAGCCTGGACAGACAGTTGCATTGCTCGGTTCATCTGGCGTTGGCAAATCAACCATCATCAATAGTCTGAAAGGGAATCAAGACCAGACTACAGCCGCAGTTCGCGAAAGCGACAGTAAAGGACGTCATACTACGACATCCAGAAGTCTGCATTGCTTACCAGGAGGCGGGCTACTACTCGACAACCCGGGTATGAGGGAATTGCAGATGATCGATACTGAAGAAGGCATTAAAACCGCTTTTTCAGATATCGATATTCTGGCGAAAAAGTGCCGATTCAAGAATTGCCGCCATACGACCGAACCCGGTTGCGCCGTTATCGAGGAGATTAAAGCAGGCAGGCTTGAGCAGCGTCGTCTCGATAACTACCATAAACTACTGTCAGAACAGACACGCAACAACAAATCTCTTGCAGAACGGCGTTACAATGACAGGGCACTGGGTCGTTTTTATAAGAACGCGCTAAAAAGCTCCAGGCGATTTAAGTCCAGAGAATGAGAATTTAGCTAACAAACACCTGCACAGGCAATCCTAAAACGCTACAGCAAACGGGAACCAGGGAATCTATCTAACGCATCTGTTCGTACTTAAGCTAATCAGTGGTTCAAGGAGTGAATCGTTATTAACCGTCTACTCGTCATGCAACCTCCACTGATCCTGCCAGACCAGTGTGTAATATCGCTGGCGTGGAAATTGCAAAAAAAACAGTTTCATCGACTACAGAAAGAAGTCGTCAACATTCACTATAACAACAGGGCCGCATACATGGCATGTAACTTAAGCACCTTGATCTCGGAATCTGTCGCTTCCCTTGAAAGCGACACCGACATACAAACCGCGGCAGCCTATATGGCGGAACACGGACTCGGTTCACTTGTGGTTACCGAAAATGGTGAGGTTATCGGACTTTTCACCGAGCGTGACCTGTTGACGCGCGTTGTTGGTGCGGGCAAGGATCCGGATGCACTAAATTTGGGCGAAGTCTGTACCCGCAACCTGATCTCCGTCTCCTCCGACAGTTCCTGCGCCTATGCCATCAAGCTGATGCGTCGCAATCGCTGCCGCCGTCTTCTGGTCTATCGCCATGACAATCTCCAGGGTTTGGTCAATATGTCGGAAGTCGCCCACGCCCTGGCTGATCACAACTCTTCCAAGAACATCCTGGTCAACCTGGTGGGGGGTATCACACTGGTCGTCGTGCTGGTGGTGATCGGTATGTTGATTTCCCATATCCCGGACATGATGCAGCTCGCTGACCGCACCCTGAAATAAGGCCCATCTCTCGACTGAATGCCCAATTGCTTCCGCTCTTTGAGAGTGAGATCATTAGGCTGTTGCCCTGCCCGGAATAGACTGGTTTTCTCCGCTGGGTCGATGCGTTACTGAAATAATTGTTTGCCCAGGTTTCAGTGTCACAATACCTCGGTTCTATAGATTGCGTGCCCGGCATCATGTCTACTGACCCGATCACCATGGTACGCACTCACTATGCTTGACAACCACCCCCATTGGCGCAAATTGCTGATCCTGCCCCCCATCGCACTGGGTATCCTGATACTGATGGTGATGGCCGGCAACAGACAACCACCACTGAAGGTGGAGCGTGGCGAACCCACCAAACTGGTACGCACCGTGGAGGCCCGCCAGCTCGAACTGGTTCCGGTGGCGGAAGGGTATGGTACCGTGCAGCCTGCACGGGTCTGGAACGCGGTGGCGCAGGTGGCAGGCCGCATCGTTGATATTCATCCACGACTCAGAGACGGTGAAATCATCAGCGGGGGCAGTCTGCTGGTGCAGATCGATCCCGCCGATTATCAGCTCAACCTGGCCCAGGCCGAGGCGGAACTGGCCGAATTGGAGGTGGAGGCATCGAATGCCAAGGCCTCGCTGTCGATCGAAGAGCGTAGTCAGGGCATTGCGCAACGGGAGTTTCAACGGGTCAGCAAACTGGCAAAAAAAGGCACCGCATCCCAGAGCACTGTGGATGATACCGAACGCAACCTGCTCGCCAGTCGGAATGCGGTACAGAATGTCAAAAACACCCTGGCGTTGATACCCACCAAGCGCAAGGTCCTGGCGGCCAAGCGGACCCAGGCCGAGCGGGATCTGCAGAATACCCGCCTGCTCGCACCATTCAACCTGCGGGTTGCCAACATGAGTATCGAGGTCGACCAATATGTCGGCAAGGGGGAGACCCTGCTTGCCGGGGATGCGGTGGATCGGGTCGAGATCATCGCGCGATTTCCGATGGCATCCCTGCGTCGACTCTTTATCGGTCGCGAGCGGCGGGACATCACCGCCGATATCCTGGAGGGTAATCTGGCGGACTTCGTCGCGCTGAAACCCCGGGTCAGACTCGATCTGGGTACGACTATCGCCGAGTGGGGGGCAGAGTTCGTACGATTCAGTGACAACGTGGATCCGGAGACCCGCACCATGGGTGTTGTGGTCGCCGTCGACAGACCCTTTGAGAAGATCGAACCGGGTATCCGCCCGCCCCTCTCGAAGGGGATGTTCGTGCAGGTTCTGTTGCAGGGAAAACCGCAACCCGAACGTATCGTCGTACCCCGTTCCGCAATCAGGGATGGCGTCGTCTACCTGGCCGATGAGGAGAATCGCCTGCGCCGTCAGCCGGTGGATCTGCTGTTCAGTCAGGGAGAGATCAGCATCGTCGCATCCGGCGTGACCGCCGGCCAGAAGATCATCGTTTCCGACCTGGTGCCTGCCGTCAGCGGCATGCGGCTCGAAACAAAGACGGACACAGAGATCGAAGAGGCGCTCTATGCCGCCGCGAAGGGTGAACAATGATCGACTGGTTCGCCCGGCATCCCACTGCCGCCAACCTGCTGATGGCATCGATCATGATTCTCGGCCTGACCGCCCTGCCCGGTCTGCAGCGGGAAACCCTGCCGGAGATCCAGAACGACAAAGTCGAGGTCCGTGTCGTCTACAAAGGGGCAACTGCGGATGAGGTGGAGGATGCCATCTGCCGCCGCCTGGAGGATGCCCTGGAGGGGATCAGCAGCCTGGATGAGATGACCTGTGAATCACGCGAGGGCCTGGGCGTGGCCACCGCGGTGATGCTGGAAGGGGCGCAGATGACCCGCTTCCTCGATGATGTGAATGCGGAGATCGATGCCATCGATGACTTCCCTGCCGAGACCGAGCTGCCGGTGATCGAGGAGTTAGGCCGAACCGACGCGGTGATCTCCATAGCGGTAACCGGTCCGGACGACCCGGTGGCCTTGAAGGCCTATGCGGAACACCTCAAGTCCAAACTGCTGACACAAGAGAAGATCGCCGAGGTCACTATCAACGGCTTTTCGGATCACCATATACGGATTGAAATTCCTGCCTGGCGACTTCGGCAATATGGCCTGTCTGCGCAGGATGTAGCCAACGCCATCGGCCGGCACAGCATCAGCACCCCAGCCGGACGCCTGGAAGGAGACAGGGAAGAGATCCTGTTGCGCTTCGACGATCAACGCAAGCAGGTGGACGATTTTTACGACCTGGTGGTGATCTCCGGCAGCAGCGGCGCCACTATCCGGCTCGGCGATATCGCGCGCATCACCGATCGCTTCGATCGTGACGAGGAGAAGATCAGCTTCAATGGCCAGCGTGCGGCCATTCTCAATATTGCCAAGACCCGTTCACAGGACATTCTAAACGTCCTCGCCAGGGTGGAGACGTTCGTGGCGAGGGAAAACTTGACCACCCCGGAAGGTCTCCAACTGACGCTGACCCAGGACCGTGCCTCGGTGGTTCAGGATCGGCTCGATATGCTGGTGCGCAATGGTGCCCAGGGTCTTGTGGCGGTGTTTTTCGTACTCTGGCTGTTCTTCAGCTTGCGTTACAGTTTCTGGGTAACCATGGGTCTGCCGGTCTCCTTTCTCGGCGCCCTCTTCATCCTGCCGGTCATCGGCGTCACCATCAATATGATCTCCATGGTAGGACTGCTGATCGGCATTGGTCTGTTGATGGATGATGCGATCGTCATTGCTGAGAATATCGCCTCGCGTATGGCCAAGGGTGATAAACCGCTGCAAGCCGCAATCACCGGTGTGCGCCAGGTATTGCCCGGCATCGCCTCCTCGTTTGCCACCACACTGCTGGTGTTCGGCTCCCTTGCCTTCATCACCGGGGATATCGGTCAAATCCTGCGCATCATGCCGATGGTCTTGATCATGGTCATCAGCGTCAGTCTGCTGGAGGCCTTCCTGATTCTGCCGCACCATTTAAGCCACTCCCTGGCACACATGAATCGCAAGCGGGTCTCCCGCTTCAGGAAACGGTTTGAAACCGGCTTTGACCACCTTCGAGAAGCTTACTTCGGTCCCTTGCTGGACCGCGCCATCGAGTATCGCTATTTGACCCTCGGTATCGTGCTGATGCTGCTTATCCTCGCCGTGGCCATGCCGGTGGGCGGAAAACTGAAGTTCGTCGGATTCCCCGACCTTGACGGCGATGTCATCGAGGCCCGGGTCCTGTTGCCCCAGGGGACACCCCTGGCACACACTGAATCCATCGTGCACGAGATAAGTACTGCACTGCAGCGCACCAACCAGGCCTTCCTGCAACAGCAGCCGGAGCAGCAGCCGCTGGTGGAGAACATCACTGTCATCTATGGTCAGAACCCGGATGCCTATGAAACCGGCCCCCATGTCGCCCGCGTGGTTGCCGACCTGCTCAGCGCCGAGATCAGAAATGCAAAACTGGATGACGTGATCAACCGCTGGCGCCAGGAGACGGGCGCGCTCACCGACGTGATTTCGGTCAAATTCACCGAACCCACCTTCGGCCCGGGCGGGCGCCCCATCGACCTGCGCCTGATGGGGTATGACCTGGCGCGTCTGAAACAGGCTTCCAACGAGCTGCAGGACTGGCTCAACGCCCACCAGGGGGTGAATGATCTGAGTGATGATCTGCGTCCCGGAAAACGGGAATACCGGCTCCATTTAAAGCCGGGAGCGGGTGTTTTGGGACTCAATGCGCAACAGGTTGCGGAACAGGTCCGGGCCTCCTATCAGGGTATCAAGATCGACGAGTTTCCCGTCGGCCCCGAGACCTACGAAGTCAATCTCAGGCTGATCGCGGATGATCGTACAGACGCGGAAGATCTCTACAATCTCAGCATCACCGGCCCCGGCGGCTCCCTCATCCCCCTCTCCGTGGTTGCCGATATCGAGGAGGTCAGAGGCTGGGCCCGTATCAACCGGGTCAACCGGCAACGGACCGTCACCCTGCAGGGCGACGTGGACCGCAGCAAGGCCAATGCGCAGGAGCTGTTGGCATTGGCCAAGCGCAGCTTCATTCCCGAACTCCTGGAGCGCTACCCCGACATCCAGTTCGATATCCAGGGAGAGAGCAAGGAGTCGGCGAAGACAGGCCAGTCTATCGTGCGCAATGTCCTGCTCGGCCTGGTCGGTGTCTATATGTTGCTGGCACTGCAATTCAAGGGCTATCTCGCTCCCATCACAGTGATGATAGTGATCCCCTCGGCCCTGATTGGCGTGATTTTCGGTCACATGGCCCTGGGGCTCGATCTGACCATGCCCAGTATCGTCGGTATGGCCTCCCTGTTTGGCGTGGTCGTCAATGATTCGATCCTGCTGGTGGTCTTTATCCGTGACCACCGCGCCGCGGGGATACCCGTGGCCGTGGCCGCCAAACAGGCAGGTCGGGCACGGTTCAGACCAATCCTGCTAACCTCGATCAGTACCATCGCAGGATTGACCCCCCTGCTGCTGGAAAAGAGTCTGCAGGCGCAGATCCTGATTCCTCTCGCCGCCAGCATCGCCTTTGGCCTGACGGCCGCGACCCTGGTGGCGCTGTTTCTGGTCCCCGCCGTCTACTGTATTCTCGATGATTTCAATCTGCTCGGAAAACTGCATGACGAAACCGATGAAGAGATTGCAGCGGGAGCCACAACCTCCTCCTCAGGTACCTGAAACAGTTGTCGCTTTTTAGATACGCGCTTATTTATCAGCTAGCGCCCAAAATAGCGCTGATCTCTGCAAGGCGACCGATAAAGGGTTATAGTTACAGTAAGGTCAATATTGCATTCAAGAATCATGGCCGTCGGCTTGCAAAGCTCAGCAGTCAGCGCTGCGCAGGTGGAGGAAATAGCAAATGCGCATCAGTGAATATCGTATTCACTGTGAGATGTGTGAGTTGCTGTCCCATCGGGACGGCGCGCACGGCTTTACCGTTCAAGTTCCCATCGATACCGAATCGCAACAAAAAGAACGGCTTATTGCGACAATTCATTGCCTGATCAATAAGCAATCACACCAATTGACCCTTCGCGGCCTGAATGACTCAAGCGGACAGGTCGTCAACCTTTCCAAACCTGAAAACGACAAGCTTGCATCGGTGCTGAAAAGTGTGGAAGAAGACTGTTTATGCGGCAATGCAAAAATCTGTCCGCAACGCATCGTTGAACTTGTATCAAAGTTGCACGAGGGGACAAAAGTGTGATTCCACTTTCAATTGTAAAGGATATCCTATAGTATTAGCAGGTCTTAATATAGACCGTCAGCACGGTCTGAGATGGGGCCTGAGTCGATGATCCAGGTATAAAAAACATAGCTTACTAAGAAGTTCGGTCATACTTCCGTAGACCCGCAAAAACGAGGTCTCGGCGGCGTCCAAGCAGCTGCATTGCCGCAATCCAATTCGTCGCAGATAAGTCGTTAAGAGCAACCGGTAAGCACCTAACTCCATTAGGTGAAAACGATCATGTGGGAGCATATACAGAGTCTGATGGCAGGCTGGAAAGGGGCATTCATCCCGTTTCTGAGCTGGATCGGAGAGATTAAGGACAAAGAGACGGTTAGAGCCGATATTGTCGCCGGTATTACCGTCGCCCTGGTGCTGGTGCCTCAATCGATGGCCTACGCCCAACTTGCCGGTCTTCCGGTCTACTACGGTCTCTACGCCTCGTTTCTCCCGCCCATGGTCGCCGCCTTTTTCGGCTCCTCGCGGCAATTGGCCACCGGCCCGGTAGCCGTGGTGTCGCTGATGACGGCGGCGGCCCTTGAACCCCTTGCCACCTCTCCCGACACCTATCTGGCCTATGCAGTGCTGTTGGCCTTCATGGTCGGTATATTTCAGATGTTTCTCGGCCTGTTCAAGCTCGGCGTACTGGTGGACTTCCTCTCTCACCCGGTTGTTGTCGGCTTCACAAACGCCGGCGCCCTGATTATCGCAACCTCCCAACTGGGCAAGGTGTTTGGCGTCTCCGTGGAACGAGAGGCCCATCACTACGAGACTGTATGGAACACCATCTTGGCGGCCATGGAGAATACCCACGGCTCAACCTTGGGGATGGCGATTCTGGCATTTGCCATTATGTGGGGCATCCGCCGCTACGCCCCCAACTTTCCCGGTGTCCTGATCGCGGTTGTCGTTACCACTCTGATCGCCTGGCTCGCCGGATTCAATGAAGCCGGCGGTAGAGTGGTTGGCGACATACCCAAAGGCCTGCCTGCATTGTCGCTGCCGGTTTTTGACGTTAAGACAGTCTGGCAACTGATTCCCGCGGCTATCACCATCTCTCTGATCGGCTTTATGGAGGCTATCTCGATTGCCAAGGCGATGGCCGCACGTACACGCCAGCGCCTGAACGCCAATCAGGAGCTCATCGGACAAGGGCTCTCCAATGTGGTGGCCAGCGTGTTCTCCGGTTATCCGGTTTCAGGCTCGTTTTCCCGTTCCGCAGTGAATATCAATGCCGGCGCCATCACCGGATTCTCCTCGATCGTCACCGGCCTGGTGGTGATGATCACCTTGATCTTCCTGACTCCGCTGCTCTATCACCTGCCGCAGGCCACCCTGGCAGCCGTGATCATCATGGCGGTCATCAATCTGATCAAGATCGATCCGATCATCCACGCCTGGAAGGCGCAGCCCCATGACGCGATCGTTGCAGTCATCACCTTTGTCCTGACCCTGATATTCGCACCCCATCTCGACAAGGGCATCATCATCGGCGTACTCCTCTCGCTCGGGCTGTTCCTATGGCGCACCATGCGGCCCCGCTTCGCCCAGCTCTCCCGATACAAAGACGGCACCATGCGCGATATCCGGGTACGTCATCTGCCGACCAGCCCGGTGATCTCCGTAGTACGTTTCGACGGCTCACTCTATTTCGCCAGCGCGGGCTATTTCGAAACCAAGATGCTCGGCGTGGTTGCCGCCAATCCGGAGTTGAAATACATCATTCTGGATGGTGAAGCCATCAATCAGATCGACGCCACCGGAGAGGAAGTCCTGCACCACTTGTGGGAACGGCTTCAGGCACAGGGAATCCACCTCGTCATCGCGCGCATGAAGAAACAGTTCATGGACACGATTCGACGTACAGGGTTGAAGGATAAGATGGGTGACGACACCTTCTACTCTCGCATCGGTCTGGCACTGAACTACGTTTGGAACCAGTTGGGTGACTCCTACGACAGAGAGAATTGCCCTCTGCGTTCTCCAATCGGCGCCGGCAAGGAGTGACATCATGACGCAGTTTCAAGATACCCTGACGCGCTAACACGTCAGGTATCTATAGTCACATGCCCGATCTGAGTTATCTGCTCCTGACACCGTTCGTCGGAGCGCTCGCCATCACTTTCCTGCCCCGAGATGCTCGTTGGGCCATTCGCGCAACCGCCCTGTTTGCGTCGGCGGTAACGTTCGCACTCTCTTGGGCCTATATCGGCGACTTCGATTACAACCAGGCGGGCTTGCAGTTTTTTCATCAGACTGAGTGGAACACCCGTCTCGGCACCTCCTTTGCCCTGGGTCTGGACGGCTTCTCCTATCCCATGGTGCTGCTGGCTACCCTATTGAGCCTGGTGGCGCTTCTCGCCTCTACAGCCATTAGCGAGAGAATCAAGGGCTACTATATTCTGGTGCTCTTGCTTGAGTCGGCGATGCTCGGTGTCTTCATGGCGCAGGACTGGTCGCTGTTTTACGTATTTTGGGAATTGACCCTGATCCCGCTGTTCTTCCTCATCGACCGCTGGGGGGGTAAAAACCGCCACGGAGCGGCACTGAATTTCGTCCTCTACACCATGGGCGGCTCGGTATTCATGCTGATAAGCCTGCTTGTGTTGTTCGATTCCGTACCGGGCCACAGCTTCTCCATGTCAGCAATGGCTGAGAGCGGACGTACCCTGCCTCAGCACACCCAGATATTGATTTTTCTCGGTTTCCTGGTCGGTTTCGGGGTAAAGATGCCAATCTTCCCCCTCCACGGCTGGCTCCCATTGGCCCACGTCGAGGCACCGAGCCCAATCTCTATACTACTATCTGGCATCTTGTTGAAAATGGGTTCATACGGACTGATTCGCGCTGCGGGTATGCTGCCGGATGCGGTGCTCGCACTCCAGGATATTCTTGCCGCACTCGCCTTTATCAGCCTTATCTACGGTGGTTTATTGGCCTGGAGGCACAGTGATCTGAAAGCGATGATCGCCTACTCATCCGTGAGCCATATGGGGGTCGTTCTACTCGGGATTGCAGCACTCAACCTGGCCGGTCTGCACGGTGCCTTGATGCAGATGGTCGCCCACGGTCTGGTGGCGGGTTCGCTGTTCCTCTTGATCGGCTTGCTCTACGAACGGACCCGCACGCGTGAAGTGACCGACTACAGCTCTCTTGTGAGGGTGATGCCAAGGTTTGCATTTTTCACCACCCTTGCCTTTATTGCCGCTGTCTCACTCCCCGGTACCGCTGGATTCATTGCAGAGCTCAACGCCTTGATTGGCGGATTCGCCCGCTGGGGATGGGTCGCCGCCCTGTTGACCATCGGTGTGCTTCTCAGTGCCGCCTATGCAGTGCGCACCATCAGTCAGCTATTTACCGGACCGGTTCGTCCCGGCATGCAGAATGTGGAGGATCTACGTCCCGCCGAGCTGCTGGCGGCAGGCACCTTGGCGGCCGGCACCCTGCTGCTTGGATTCATGCCCGGTCCAGTGCTCAACCTGGTGAATGCCTCCGCTGTGCAACTTTCAAGCCTGTTCTCATTGTAGGGGTGCCTATATGAATGAGAGCCACAACAAGCACAGCGATATCCGGGAGCAGATCAGAGAGGCGATCGATCACCTGCAGCACATACTTCCCAGTCAGGCACCGATTCGGGATTTCGTTCACCACAATACCCTGCATGGCTTTCAGCACCTGCCCTTCCAAGAAGCCCTTGCCACCGCCCGCCGCATAACCGGCGCCCGTGGTTTCCTGCCGCTGGAAAAGTATCGTGACTACTATTGCCAGGGTCGGATATCCCTCGAAGACCTGATCAGTTGTGTCGAGCAAGAGAGAGATCTGGAACCGGAAACACGCTTGGCCGATACGGCCCGCGGATCACTCAGTCGGGGCGACATCATCGTTGCTGTGATGAGGATGCCCTATCAGCCTGTATCCGGCTGCCAACTCAACTGGCAGATAGAGGAGAATCGTGTCCTTGAACTGCTCCGGTCCGATCTTCCCAAAACAAGCCGAAACCGTCTGCTGAGCAATGCCCAAGAGAGCGGATTGACAACGGAATCGGCTGCGGTGAGCGACCTGTGGGATGCCTGCCTCCAGGTTCTCCACCTGGAGCATGAATCCACTCACCCGGAGGAGCTGCTCGATTTAGCCCCGGAGCAGGCCGAAACACTGCTGCATGACATGCTCGATGTGGCAAATAGCGGGGTGGACAGCCCCAATACAACCACCCAACTGATGCAGCGGACGGCCACCGATCGCTTCGACATGCTGCTCGAACGTTTGGGCCGTGACATGACCATGAGGGATCTTTTATTGGCCACAACCGGTCATGACCTGCTGGATGATTTACGTCCGCAGTTGATCAGAGACCTCTCGAGTTTTCTCGATCATGGCGTGGCAAGCTGGCGCCCCCTCTGCCCATCCAAAGGTTTTTATCATTACTGGTGCGAACGGGTGGAACTGGACCTCGACTGGCATTTGCGAAACATCGAGGGATGGCAGCAACATCTTGAATTGCTTCAAAGTGATCCGCTGGAAACCATTATCAGCGAGCTGCATCGACTGGGATTGGCGAGGGACCATTGGACGGGTTACCTGGAGCGATTGGCATTGGAGCTGCCCGGTTGGTCCGGGATGGTACTCTGGCGGCACTTTCACCCAGGGTATGAATCACTCTCCGCCCGTATCGATATGCTCGATTATCTGGCAGTACGGCTGGTCCTGGAGAGAATCTACGCCCACAATCTCTGCGCACGCCTGTTCAATATCGAATCCAGTATCGATATGTTGCGTTGGTATTTTCACCATCAGGCCGATGAATTCACTGTCCGTGAAGCACTCTTTAACAGCCGATTACCGGAATATCTGGCCAGCCGTGCTCAGCGTGCTGTCCATGCGCCAGCTGACACGGATGGGGATGAGAACGCGGCACGCTGGCAACACCTTGCCCAGTTGATCTGGACTTGGCGTCAAAGCAGCGGCAGTTACGAGAACAACACTCAACCGACACTTTGCCAGGGTGCCTGGCCCCTGTTCCAGCTGATGCAGCAACTCGGCTGGTGCGGTGACGAAGTACGCTGCCTCACCTACCAACATATCGAGGCAATATTCGATACGGTTGATGCACTCGATGAAGACCGTATGGGTTTCATCTGGCTCCGTGCCTACGAAAAACAGTATCGGGACCAGATCCTCAACGCACTGGCAAAAAACCGTGGACGGGGTGCCTGGCCGGAGCGGGAAGAGAGGCCTGCCGCACAAGTGATCTTCTGCATGGATGACCGTGAAGAGGGAACTCGCCGGCATCTTGAGGAGCTCTATCCGGAGGTGGAGACCCTGGGTACAGCGGCACACTTCAGCGTGCCGCATAACTGGCGGGGCCTGGATGACAGCTGTGCCGGACCCCAGGCACCGGTTATCCCCACGCCTGTGATCCCGGTTCATGAGGTCAGAGAGACGCCGGCAGTGCAAGATCTGGAGGCCGGCAGATTGCATCAACGTCGTCACCAGCTGCTGAAAAAAGGCCAACAACTGCTTTTGCAAAACACACGCCGCGGAGCACTGCTGCCCGGATTGTTGACGGCGATTGCAGCCCCCGCAACCCTGGCTGTATTGATCGGCAAGATTCTGGCGCCCAGACCCTTTGGGCGGTTGCTGAGCTATCTTCGACAGGGCATTGAAAAACCGGTAACAACCCGTATTGAGTACAGCGCCCCGAACGACAGCCCGGAGGCGACCATTGAATCACCCCGTTCGGGCTTCACTGATCCTGAACAGGCGGATCGGGTACAGGCCATGTTGAAGAGCATGGGACTGCTCAATGGTTTTGCACCATTGGTCACCATTATCGGCCATGGTTCACGTAACCAGAATAATCCACATACCTCGGCATACAATTGCGGCGCTTGTTCCGGACGCTTCAGCGGCCCGAATGCACGCCTCGTCGCCGGGATGGCCAACCGACCCGAGGTAAGAGCGATTCTGGCCGAACGCGGGATTGTCATCCCGCAGGACACCTGGTTCATCGGTGCCGAACACGATACCTGCGGTGAGATCATCGATTGGTACGACCTCGACCAAATCCCCGACGCGCTGCAGCCGTCACAACAGAAACTGGCAAAGGCCTGCGAACAGGCCTGCCAACTGCATGCCCAGGAACGATGCAGACGTCTTGCCTCCGCACCCAGGCAGCCGAATCCCCAGCAGGCCTTTAACCATGTCCTCGGCCGTTCCCTCGACTTTTCCCAGGTCAGGCCTGAACTTGGTCATGCCACCAACGCCTGTGCATTCATCGGCCGGCGATCCATCAGTCGGGGGGCGTTTTTCGACCGGCGCGCCTTCCTCATCTCCTACGACGCATCACATGATCCAACCGGTGAGGTGCTGGAACGACACCTGCTGATCAACGGCGCGGTAGGTGCCGGGATCAATCTCGAATATTACTTCTCAACAGTGGATAACGAGCACTATGGCTGCGGTTCCAAGGTCACGCACAACGTGGCCGGCTTCCTTGGGATAATGGAAGGCGCCAGCTCCGATCTGCGCACCGGACTGCCGCGACAAATGATCGAGATACATGAAGCGATGCGCCTCCTGGCGGTGGTAGAAGCCAGTACCAAAATACTGACAGAAATCTACCAGCGTCAACCACCTTTACAGGAGCTGGTGGGGAATGGTTGGGTAGTGCTGGTGGCGATGGATCCCGACAGTGGTGAATTCCACTTGTTCGATCCCGAATCGGGTTGGGTTGCATGGCAACCCGATGAAAAGGAGATCACAGCTGTGCCTCGCTCGGCTGACTGGTATACAGGATCGACAGGTCCATTGCGGCCCGCATTGATCAAGACCCCGGAGGAGGTGGCTGTAGATGCTTAAGCAATACGCATGGCTCATCCCTCTCCTTCCCTGGCTGGCCTCCGGATGGATCGGTATCGGCTACATCCTGAACTTCAATCGCGGTGAGGCGGGTGAAAGGCAGACCTCACTGGTTGCCCTGGGCGCCGGTGCCGGCTCCTTGCTGTTGTCGCTGGCCCTGGCACTTGAAGCAGTGGTCCACGGAGCGCCAGGACAGCTGGTTTTAGGTACCTGGTTCGATACCGGCGAGATTCACCTGCCGATCAGTTTAAGCCTGGATACGACCGGTCTTTCACTATTGACTGTGGTGACACTGATCATATTGTTGACGTTGAAGTTTTCCGTCAACTACATGCATCGCGAATCTGGATACCAGCGCATCTTCATGCTGTTCTGCCTGTTTGCCGGCGGCATGGAGCTCATCGTTTTGGCAGGGAACGCACTGCTCGCCTTCGTCGGCTGGGAGATCGTTGGCGTTACTTCCTATCTACTCATCGGATACGCGATCGATCGACAGACAGCGACCAAGAACGCGGTTCGTGTTTTTGTAACCAACCGTGTCGGTGACACCGGTTTCATCATCGGTATCGCTCTCTCAATCTTCTGGCTCGGGGGGGTAGAATGGTCACAGATCAATAGTGAGGCTGAAAACATCGAGACCCTCGCGGCCGGTGTGATCGCAAGCGGTTTCGTGATAGCCGCATTGGTCAAATCGGCTCAACTGCCGTTTGCTCCTTGGATATCCCATGCATTGGAAGGCCCAACACCCTCATCCGCCATCTTCTACAGCTCCTTGATGGTGCATGCGGGCGTCATTCTGCTGATTCGCCTGGCGCCGCTACTCGAACAAGCCCCTGCAATCATGATCACCATTGCCATCCTTGGATTGCTGACTGTGATCTATGGCTGGCTTGCCGGACTGACTCAATCCGATATAAAAAGCTCCCTCATGTTCGCCACCACATCCCAGGTCGGTTTGATGTTCTTCTGGTGCGGTATGGGGTGGTTTACCCTGGCCGCCTGGCATCTGAGCCTGCATGCCGTATGGCGCTTGTTTCAATTCCTCGCATCACCGGCATTGGTCAATCAGATCGATCACGCCACGCCACCACCACCGACCTGGCTGGCACGCTGGCGCTGGCTACATAATGCGGCCCTGCAACGCTTCTGGCTCGACGCATTCTCCGATGCACTCCTGGTGCGCCCTACCGTATCCCTGGCGAAGGATGTGCAGTTCTTTGATGAGCAGATCGTGACGCGTGTCATCGGACTGCCCGTCTATACCAGGAGTGTCTCTTCGCTCACCCAATGGGAAGAGTTACAGAAAAGAAGCTCCACCGATCAAATGGGTGCTGTGGGCCAGGGTACCGGACTGGCCGGTAAATTCATGACATGGCTCGCCAATATTCTGTACTGGTTTGAATCCCGTCTGGTACTGAGAGGTGGTGGCGAAGGCTTGTTGAAAAACTTTCATCGCGTGGGTGGAGTACTCGAACGGGTCGATCAGTTATTGTCCAAGCCGCGCTATCTGATCGTTTTAGTGGTGGCCACTTTTGTGGTGATACTGTGAGGGCCCGCACGTGACGATAGATAGCATCCATTGGTCAACACAGATCACCTATCCGATTCTGACAGTTTTACAACTGCTGCCATTGGCTACTGTGTTGCTACTGTGGTTGATGCGTCACCACAGGTGGCTTGTCCCGGCAGGCATTATCGCTGCACTCCTGGAGTTCTTTGTGAGTGTCGATCTGTGGCGCCACTACGACACCGATATAGCGGGTTTTCAGTTCGCAGAACAAATCCAGATCATTCCCCAACTAACCTATCATAGCGGTATCGATGGCATATCGGTCATCTTCATTCTGCTGACGGGGCTGCTGACTCTGCTGGTAACCCTGTATGGCGTGGTACGCGATTTGAAGCCCTTCGACCGCCTCTTCATGGCTGTTTTCGCGGTACAGGCCTGCTTGATGGGGCTCTTCGTCACCCTCAATCTACTCTGGTTCGTGCTGTTGTCTGCAGTACAAATCGGCTTCATTGGTTATCTTTTGTGGCGTTGGGGCAACTCACCGGATAAGGAGCTGGCGCTAAGACGGTTTTATCAGTTCATGTCTGTGAGTGTCCTGCTGTTGATTGCAGGCACCCTATTGATGGGCTGGAACTATTCAGACAGTCATAATGGCGTCTGGAGCTTCAACCTGCTCCAACTTGCACAAACGCCGGTCTCAGAGACCTTCCGGTCAGTCGCCTTCTTTCTACTCTTTTACGGACTGGCGATACGCACACCGTTGTTCCCACTACATGGCTGGCTGCCGCTGATTGCGGAACACGGTAACGTGGCTGTTGCGCCCACACTGCTGCTTGGTCTCAAGATCGGCATCTATGGCCTGTTGCGATTTGTCCTGCCGTTATTGCCGACCGCTGTCATTGAGTGGCACAACTATGTGGCCCTGTTCGCACTCATTGGTATTTTCTACGCCGCATTTCTGGCAATGATGCAGAATAATCTGCGTCGCTTACTTGCCTATGCCGTGATCTCACACACGGGTATTCTGATATTGGGCATCTTCAGCCTGGAGCATGCCGCGTTTATGGGCAGTGTTATCCTCTCCGCCACTTTTGGCCTCGCCCTCGCCGCATTGGTATTTACCACCGGTCTGTTATTTCGTCGTACCCACACGACCCTGCTGCACAACCTGGGCGGTCTGTTCGATTCCCTGCCCTTTCTCGGTATCACCTTTCTGATCGGCGGTCTTGCCATCATCGGTATGCCGGGTACACCGGGTTTCGATGCCGTACACCTTATTCTTGAATCTGCCATTCACAAATTCGGTGCTTTAGTGACCATCGCATCCGCATTGGGCAATGTAGTCGCGGCAGGCTTTCTGTTGTGGGCTTTTCAACGCGCTTTCCTGGCGCCCCGTCCCAGTGGCAGACAGCCGTTTCAGGTTATTCCCATTTCAAAGCCGGAAGTGTTCGTGGTGAGCGCTCTGATACTCATCCTACTGAGTGCCGGTTTCTTTATAGAACCCTGGCTGACCCTGATTGATAAACCGCTCGCTGCATTGAGCGCCATATATACCGCTCATTGAGACTGCTGCAAATGGGATCACTCCAAGCAATGACCGATCTACCGCTACTCTCAACACTGCTGCTACTGCCACTTGCGGGCGCTGGTGCGATCTGGTTCTTTCCAGTCTCCTGGGCCCGTATGGTCACCCTCGCTACACTACTCTGCGCCCTGTTCCCGGCGATCGCCATCGTGGTACTGCTGGAGAGCGATAATCCCGGCTTTCAGTTCGTTGAACACTACCCCTGGATACCCGCGCTGGATGCCAACTTCAGATTTGGCGTCGATGGTTTGTCGGCAGCGTTTCTGCCTTTGACGATACTGCTGTTCATTGCTGCAACCCTTGCATCCTGGACCCATATCCGGGGCCTGCAAAGAGTCTACTTCAACCTGTTGCTGCTGTTCGCGACCGCCACCCTTGGTGTCTTCATGAGCATCGATGTGCTGGCCTTTTTTCTGTTTTGGGAATTGACCCTTGCACCCCTCTATTTCCTGATCAGCCTGTGGGGAATCGGCCCCCATCGGCGCTATGCGGCGACTAAATATACCCTGTTCATGCTGGCCGGGGGCATACCATTGCTGCTGGCGATTGCGGTTCTGGCCTTCAATCATGCCGAGATCGCCGGCGCCATCCCACCGGAAGGACTCACGTTTGATTACCAGACCCTGCTCGATACCCCTCTTCCAGCCGGACTTGAGGTCATCGTATTCCTGTTTCTGCTGGTGGGCTTCGCCGTCAAGACCCCTCTCTTTCCGCTCCATACCTGGCTGCCAATTGTCGCCCTCGAAGGTCCCGCACCGGTTGCCGCGCTGCTGGTGGGTATCAAACTGGGCGCCTATGGCATTATTCGCTTTGCCGTCCCGCTGGCCCCGACCGCCGCACAGGAACTGCATTGGCTACTGGCCGGACTGGGTGTCGTCGGCCTGCTGTATGGTGCATTGGCAGCCATCAATCAGACAAATCTCAGACGCATGCTGGCCTACTCCTCCATGAGCCATGTGGGGCTGGTGATTTTAGGTATCGCCTCGTTTAACCTACAGGGTCTGCAGGGCGCTGTTTTCCAGTTGCTCAACTTTGTCGTCATTGCAGGAGGCCTGTTCCTGCTTACCGGTTATCTGCACCATCGTTTGGGGTCCACCGATTTGATCCATCTTGGGGGTGTGGCACAGACAATGCCATTGCTCGCAGCCTTCTTCATGTTTCTGGGTCTGGCCTCATTGGGTATTCCCGGAACCAGTGGATTTCCGGCAGAACTGCTGATCCTCATCAGTGCCCTTGAAACCCACACAGGTGCCGGACTCGCCGCCCTGTTCGGGCTCATCATCGGCACCGGCTATCTGTTGAACAGCTATCGCCAAAGCTTCTTCGGACCGATCACTGACGGCCAGGTAAGCGCCGGTCAGGATCTGCGCCCTAAGGAGCTGGCCATCATGATGCTGTTTTCACTTCTGGTGCTGGTTTTCGGGCTGTTTCCCGGAGTAGTCCTGAACTTGATGGAATCGACGGCCGGATTATGGCTGATGCGATTGCAATGAGTCCGCAAATGAACGCTAATAAAACAAATAATCTATCTGATTCGCCAAGATGGCGTCGCTTTTCTTCACAGCATGAGGGCGAATAAATTCAGATAGTTTAATGGTGCGGCAAGCCGCACCCTACGCAGGAAAAAATTGCTCTATTTGCCGATCATACAGCCTATGCGGCATAGCCAGCATCATAAATATTTGCGTTTATTCGCGTTCATTTGCGGACTGAATCTCACCCCTGGGGAAGCATCTCCAGATGCCGGGAATGCCAATTCAATACAGCGGTCTTGACCTTCATTTTCTTGGCCAGTTCAGGGTGAGAAACACGGATTCGCTCGGCGGCAAAGTTACTCAGAAACTTCGACTTCACCTCGGCCCGCGCCCTGTCCACGCCGACATCCTGGAAAGGTACGGAAGCAAACAGTAAAAAACCGTCATCAGGTATGCGTCCAGCCTTCATGTTGCTCTCGATAATTCCTGCTGCCTTATCGATCGGGTCAGCAAGGTTGGGGCTATAGGGGCCGATGATCAGTGCAAGATTCGGCGTATGCAGAAAATCAAAGCCGCGACCGATACAGATCATCCATTCACGATGCACTATATCCAGCTCGCGCTGCATCTGTCGCGCCTCTTCCACGTGATCCAGATTACCCGCCACCAGCGGCAACAGATCCTGCCGCATCTGCGCCGACATATCGGGAAAAATCGTCTCCAGTCGGAGCAACAGAGTATCTTTGTCGCTCAGCTTCAGATCCGCCATATTGAGCTGTTCACCTGTCGATCCATGCAGGATCAGTGCATCATCGTCTGTTTCAAATCCGCATACGATAGGATATACGGTGGCATGATCATCGCCGAACACCTCTTCCACCTGCCGCTTGATCTGATAGGTATGGGATCTTGCGGCCTCGGTATCATAGTTGAAGCCGGCGCAGCCGCGTTGAGGATCGCCTTTCGAAAAGTGATACGTAATCAAGGTCATCACCCGCCTGCCATCCGAGACCACGTTTTGAACGTAGCTCGCCAAGACTTCTCCGAGGTGCGGCCAACCGAGATCGAAAATGCCGCCAAGATTTCGGAATGGCTGAATAATTCCCTGGGGTGTATTGGTCGCAATGGGTATGTTGATACGGCCATCCATGCACTTCAACACGGCGATCGATGTGGGATGCTCCGAGAGATATCGTGTGCGGGAGAGCCAGCTACCGGGTTTACTGTAGTTCTCTGAATGGGTACTTGCATGGTTGATCAACCATTCAATACGTTCCTGAATGGGTTTATTATGGATATCCATGGTCTTTCCTGCTAATAACGGGTAGTGAGAACTTGCCCCAAGTTTATTGTGCTGTCAATCTTCATCATGCAATGGATGACGAGGACCGGATATCACTCAACAAATCGGACCAGTATCCCGTGGAAATCGCTCGGTCAGATACAAGTCGAAAAATATCCACAAAAAGATACGATTAAATTATCCGCCTGCTAATGAAATGATGCGCTTCCCACTCTCTCTATTACATCAAGGTATACATTGTCAATGAACCAACAAGACCTGATCAATCGAATAAAAGACCTCTACCCGGATGCCGAGGTCACTGTTTCCGGTGAAAGCTGCAACTTTGAGGTGAATGTCACCACACCGGCATTCGACAACATGAAGAGTCTGCAAAGACAACGCTCCATCATGACCCTTTTCAATGAAGAGATTGGAAGCGGTGAGCTGCACGCATTGACGGTTCGTGCAAAAACCCCGGAAGAGCTTCAGTAAACATAATCGATGTATTTGTATAAACTCTATATACCGACTTTTAGTTATTGATTTTTTTAGAATTTATGCCTGAATTACGGCCCTTGCAACAGGGGTTTGAAAGGAGCATGCGCCTGAGGCTGATGAGATAGATTGTGGATCGGATCGCGAATAGCCACTTTGTCTTATAAGACCGCGGATCACAGGATGACGCTAAGCCGAAAACTTGGAAATATCTAATACTTTCTATTGAAGTATATGGGCTGTCCAATGATACATATACAACTATACTTATCTCGCCATCCAACAAACTTATAAGAGAGAGGATTACCTGAATGAAACCCGCAGTAAAAGTCACAATCACCGGTGCCGCAGGACACATCGGCTATGCACTGCTCTTTCGAATTGCATCCGGCGCCATGTTTGGCCCTGATCAACCTGTGATTCTCAGACTGCTTGAGATACCGCAATCCATGTCGTCGTTGAGTGGCGTTGGCATGGAACTGGAGGATTGCGCCTTCCCACTGCTGCACGATATCGTCATGACAGACAATCCCGAGATCGGATTCAGGGGAACGGATTACGCCATCCTGATTGGGGCGAAGCCACGCAGCAAGGGCATGGAGCGCAAGGACCTGATTACTGAAAACGCCAAGATCTTCTCTCATCAAGGCAAGGCAATCAATGACCACGCTTCACGAGATGTAAAAGTCCTGGTGGTGGGTAACCCGGCGAACACCAACGCACTGATCGCCGCTTCCAATGCCCCTGATCTGGACAAGCGCCAATTCACCGCGATGACCCGCCTGGACCACAACCGCGCCATCGGTCAGCTGGCCGGCAAGACCAACTCCCTGGTTGCGGATATCAAACGAGTGACGGTCTGGGGCAACCATTCGATGACCCAATTCCCCCACATCGACAATTGTGAGATCGCCGGCAAGCCCGTCTACGACCTGGTATCGCAGGATTGGGCCATAGACCACTTCATTCCCAGAGTTCAACGCCGCGGTGCCGAGATCATCGAAGCACGGGGACTCTCCTCCGCTGCGTCAGCGGCCGATGCCATTGTCGATCATATGCATGACTGGGCGCTCGGCACCCCTGAGGGCGACTGGGTCAGCATGGCCATCCCTTCCGACGGTAGCTACGGTATCGAGGAAGGCTTAGTCTATTCCTATCCTGTCACCTGCAAGGACGGAAACTACGAAATCGTACAGGGACTGGATCTGGACGAATTCAGCGTATCCCGCCTCAAGGCATCCCAGAAGGAGCTACTTGAAGAACGGGCGATCATCCAGGACCTGCTGTCCGGTTGATCTGATCGATACTGTGTTTCTGCCCCTTTTTTCTGGGTTTGTGTCAACAGGCCCCAGGCTGGGGCAGAAACCAAATGAGCATAGGATCCATACTGGCTTGCGACCTGCTTGCGAAAACCGTACTGGGGCATGGATTACAGCAATTGTTAATGATTTCTGAGGTCATCGAAATTCTTCACAGCGCTAAACAGTACAATCCCACCCACACACATCGGGATAATTGAAATAAGAATTAATACAATCGTCATAGTACCGCTCCAATCATAATTGATCATTTATCGATTGAATAAGGCTTGATAGGTTGCAACAAATAGCTTTTGCTGCTCTTACTTCCCAGGAGACCCGCAAGTAGGGTACCCACAGCACATGCTAAAAGACCTGGGTAAATGGAAGGGACACCTGATGGCTCTTCGAACACTGTTATCCATAATACAGTCACTACGCCCCCCGCTATAATCCCGGCTGGCCCTGCTATAGGTGGTATTTCCTTATAAAACAGAGCTGCCAGAAGCGGGATGACTATCGTAGGAGCCCATAGGGTATACGCAATCAAGAGCGCATCGATAATTGATGGAACATATAGTGCGATAACCATACTAGCCAAACCAATGAGAAAACAAATAGCTTTTGTCGTCTTGAGTTGTGGGTTATTTGCGTCTTTCGACTTAACAACCTGGTGTATATCTCTTGTAAATGATACTGAGGCGCTATTTAGAAATGAATCTTGGCTGCTAGCAATTATTGCTGTAATCGAAGCTAGCGCCAGACCTGTAACGCCTGCCGGAAGAACATCTTTTACAAGAGTAATAAACACCTCATCTGCTGGTACACCAGGCATTTTGCTTACGCCCAATACTCCTATTAATCCAGCTACTAGGAACCAAATCGCGCTGAACAGTCCCGCATATATAAATGCCCTTTTTGCATCACTAGCAGTACGTGCAGAGAATGCACGTGCCGCATATGGGGGCAGTAAAAATTCGCCGAGGAGAAAGCTACCTGCCAACACAACAAAAGTGGCAAGAGGCATATCAGGATTTTCGAATGAAATAACTTCAATCACAGGACTGAAGTTCGTATCGAACAGCAAGAATAAGAGAATTATAGGGATACCAATAGTAATAAGTACGAACTGCATAACATCTGTGAATACGTCCGCTTTAATCCCCCCAATTGTGCTGTATAAGAGTACGATCAACATACTGACTACAATCGAGATGGTAGAATTGATACCTGTGATTACATTAACAAAGGTTCCCGTAGCTTTTGCGATTGCACCGACGATAGCAACTGAGATTACGATGGCAATAACACCCGTAAGAACCTTAGCCAGCGGTCCATATGCGGCTCCCATGACGTCCCCTAAGGTCAAAGCGCTCGGGAACTGACGGAGCCTTGGTGCCACGAAAACTCCCGTTAGGAGCATTTGAATAGCAAAAAAAGAAAAGATGACTACCCATATTAGCCCATCCGTCGAGCTTTTCTCTACAAGGCCTGTCGTGAAACCTGGTCCGATTGCGGTTGCGGAGAGCGTTGCAAACGCAATAACCGAAGTGAATTGTCGGCGGCCTACTGCATAATCGCCCATGGTCTTTGCTTGCCTAACGACGAGCAACACGGCGAGGATGAAAATCAAGTAACCCGCATACACAAACATATCGAGCAGGTCCATAAAACTCTCCAATCGTTTCGATATTGCTGCTTAGTAACCGCTTAAGTCTACGCAATCCTTATGCCACGATGAAGTGTTATTTTGTTTTAACTACTGTCTTTTATGAACATGCTGGAATTGCAGATCAAGTCGTGAAAATTCTCTGCTGTGAGATTGAGCCTCGTGTCAGGATGCTCTCGCAGTGGGCTACATGAAATTTCAGCCAACTCGGTGTGTCGGACTTTGATAGTCTGGCATAGATTTCTCCTACACAGTTTTTTAGTCTAACTATGAAGGTTATCCAGACCGTTGCTTTGGTAAAAGTTATGCAAGCCCCGCGGAATAGCCTAGGGGTTACCAATGTCAATTATATTTAACTATCAGGGATTTGCTTAATATCATTATTTTAAATATTCGGGTTAGTCGGTGGAGTGTTCACGATAAGTTACTGTTTAGCCAATTGCCTAAGCATGAATATTATTTCGTTACCTACTTCATTGAGTTCTGACAAGCGTGAAATTGCTTGCTCTTTACTCTCGCCCTCAGACGCTGTGATGATTTCTTGGGCTAATTTATGAAGTTGGTTATGTTTCGGACGAATATTGGAATAATTAGATTTTTTTCCGTATCTAACATGGCCAATACCCTTGTACCAATGACCGAATTGGGATTGCTCCTCATCGAGTTCAAGGCAGTCGATAGTTAGACGCCCATAGAGATATTCCGCAAACCTTTTCAACCATAGACGAATACTGTAGATCGATACATTCACATCATACAGATTTGTAAATTCTTTGGCCACACTCTGAAAATCATGTGAGAAATTGTCTGATTCCCAGACGCTTATCCATTCTGCGACATCCTCAGACGCCATCGGTTTGGCAATCGCAAATCCCTGGGCGTATCGGCAACCAAGTTGCCATAACATTAATCCAAGTTCAGCGGACTCCACGCCTTCGGCCACGACGGGTCGCCCTAGGGTATCCGCCATTTGCAATATCCCCTCCACGATATCCATGTCACGGGCATCAACCAGCATTTGGCTAACAAATATTCTATCAATCTTTAAAATATTTATAGGTAGATGGTGAAAATAGGTCAAAGAGGAATAACCTGTACCGAAATCGTCAAGCGAAAAACTTACACCCATCCTTGAGCAAGCATTCATTACTGTTGTTACCTTTGTTGTGTCTCCAATGGCGCTTGTTTCCAGCACCTCCATCTCTAAATTACTGGCAACATCTGAAGGATATTCTGAAAGTAAACTTTCTAAGAAATCTACAAAACTCTGTTGGTGTACAATTCTCGGACTGATATTAACACTTACCGGGAGTAATAGACCCTGTTCCCTCCAGGCCATATGCTGATCCAGTGCGGTCCTGATCACCCACTCGTCGAGGACAATCTCCTGGGGCGTGCCTTCTATCGCCGGTAAAAAATGTCCGGGTTGTAACAATCCCTGCTCGGGATGTTGCCAACGCACCAATGCCTCTACCCCTACAGCCTCTCCAGACCCGAGTTGTATTCTAGGCTGAAAGTGCAGGACAAGCTGTCGGTTTTTCAACGCTAGCTCAAAATCCGACAATTTTTGTCGTCTTGAATCAGCCTTCTTGTTCTGAATATGTTTGTAAAGACTGTATATATTCTTTCCAGCAGCTTTAGCAACATACATAGCCTGATCCGCATGCCGAATTAGCGCATCTGAATCTTGGTCATCAAACGGGAAGATTGTAACACCGATACTGGTGGACACATGGATACGATGATCGTCGATAACATAGGGTTGGTTGATTTTCTCGAGGATACGCTGAATAACTAGTTCGCATTCGTCTATCGTAACCAAGTTATTTAGAAGAATGACGAATTCATCCCCGCCAAGTCGGGCTAACGTATCATCCATACGTAGTTCATCCTGAAGCCTGACTGCAATATCAATCAGCAAGTCGTCTCCCACCTTGTGCCCGTGTCTGTCATTAACAGGCTTAAAACCGTCCATATCAAGATAACACACCGCTAACAATTTCCCCGATCTACGTGTTAGCGCAATGGACTGTCTTAGCCGATCCGAGAGGAGCTCTCTGTTGGGGAGGCCTGTAAGAATGTCATGATACGCCATAAACTCAATCTTTTTTTCATTCTGCTCGCGCTCTACAAAGTCATAGGCCATATCTGCCACTTGACTGATTATTAATATATCCTGGGCGTTGTAATCCACGGCTTTGTTGCCAACACCTATTACGCCAACAATTTTTTCATCTCTTAATAGGGGTACGGTAATTATTCGAAGTAGTGGGACATGGCCATCCGGCAATCCTTTTTTATGCAGCAGTAAATTATAATTGTTATAAAGTACGGGTCTTCTTTGGCGAATACAGTCTACCCAAACACCCGCTTCGCTCACAGGATAATGCAGACCGTTATCTTCAGCGAAACACTTCTCTAGAAAAGTTCTTGTAGACCAAGTCTGCATGGAAATCGTTTCTTGATCCTCTTCAACAAAGTGAAAAAAACCAATTTCACTGCCTGTTAATGCTTCTGCTGCATCTAAAGCTGTTCTTAGCAATTTCTCACGATTTCCCAAATAGACCAGCTCAGATAATTGCTGTCGAAGATCCGAGATAATCTCTGAACGCTTGCGGTCATGAATATCCCGAATGAACGCAAAAAACTCGCCACCCTGCACCAAAGCATAACTAATGGAGACTTCGACAGGCCAAATCGCACCGTCCTTTCGTCGATGATAGGATTCGTGCAGTTCATTGCCTAGTTGAATAACTCTCTTGAGTCTATACGCGACATCCTCTTCGGAATCAAAGGCGTCCAATTCAGACACCGACATCCCAATCAAATCATTCTTGTCGTAACCCGACAAGCGGCAATAAGCTTCATTAACCTCAATGAGGACACCCTGGTTATTTGTCACCCAGAAACCATCTTTAGTTGTTTCCAATACAGATTTATAGCGTAAGCTGCTTTCAAACAATGCCTTCTCAGTGCGTCTGAGTTCAGATAGATCCAACAAAGCCGTTACCTGAACCAGGCGCTCCATGAGTTTTATACTTTTGCTGCGTATTAGCGATTCAAAAACTGAGCCATCCTTACGCTTTGCCAATACCTTATACGGTTCTTCAGATCCTGAATGAGCATTGACTTTGAATGAGTCATGGTATTCTTCGGTGAACCACTCGATTGTGCTGCGCCCGACAACTTCTTCGAACGTGTATCCGAAAATCTCAAGGGCACTTGAATTTACGTTAATACAAACTCCATTTTCAGAAATTAATATTGCTTCAAATCCTGTTTCAGAAAGCGCCTTGAATTGTGCTTCATTTTCTTTCCTAAGAATCAATTCTTTCCGATATAATGCGGTTTTTCTGTTAACCATGAAGGAAAGACTACGATTCCATATAAACAAGATTAATAGCAAAGATAATAAAATAGTTGATTCCTTCCAGTGTTCGTAGATATCGAATACATGTTTAAATCGAACCGACATCCAGCGGCTATAGATTCTAGAATGAACATCTTTTGATATGGAAGTTAATGCTTTATCTAGAATACGCTGAAATATGGGCCAGTCGTCACGTACAGCCATTGACTGATTGTTCGCATAAGGGGTATCACCCGCCATTCGTACATTAGTTAAACGGTATTTTCCCAGATAATAATTCGCGGTAACTATATTGCCGATAAATACATCAACATCACCTCTGGAAACATGTATCAACCCTTCCTTCGGAGATTTTACAGGAATCAACATGAGTCCTGGATAGTCGCTCGAAATCCAGTCCTGGATAGCATAGTTTTGTACAACCGCAACGCGCTTACCGTCCAAATTATCTAAATTGCCGACGTACGAAATATCGTCACGCGCAAATATATGGATCGGCATAGAAATATACGAATCAGTAAAGAGAAAATATTTCTCCCTGAGAGGTGTCCGAGAAACGGAGGCAAACATATCTGCTTGTCTGGTTTTAACGGCGTCGAATGCTTCCTGCCACGAGAGGCCTTTAACAATTGAAAACTGAATATTTAACAGATCCTCCAGGCGATTCAAATAGTCAATAGATATTCCCTGATAGTGCCCGTCATCATCCTGAAATTCAACCGGTGCCCAACCCGGATCTAACGCCACACGGATGACAGGATTTTCGACAAGCCATTCTTCTTCCGCGGCTGTTAATGGGATTTTGGAAGAATTAGCCTGGGAGTTAGCGGAAAGCTGAGCCTCTGCCTGAACAATATAAGGCATAATAAACGAAACGATTGAAACGATTACTTTCAGGCAAAGAAACATAGGATAAAATCTCCAACAACCTAAAAGTCATAACATTCAGTAATCAGAACGATATGAGTCTTAAAAAAATAGATAGAGTAAGAATTCTTGCAAAGATTGTTTCAATAAAAACGGGATGACGAGATTATGCGGATTATAGATTCCATTCACACGCTTATGACAAGCATGTCAATGCCATGATACAAAATTTTACATATGGCAAGAAACATCCTGATTTGTCATTTTGAGTAAAAACGAAAATCCCGCAATACACCTCGATTTAAAAAAAATAAGTAAAAGTATTATAGGGTAGATATTCCAAGGTGTTAACCTCATTTAAATTACGGATTATTGAGTTAGTAGATGTAGCGACATTATGCTCAAAAGAGGTATGAGTAATATTGTAAACACATACATAGACATTAATCATTGGCGGCAATTAAACAATGCAAATCTGCACTCGGAAGTAAACGGGATTTTATATTAGATTGTAAATAATTTAGCCTGCATGTTTCACCCGTTTTTCAATTTAGTCACTCAGGCAGCCAAGTTTACAAGGGATAAGAGCGTAGTGAATACAGTGTCTGTTTTGACCTGGTTTCCTGCCTTTCAGGCACCCCCCTTACCTCCATTGTTGATCAACATACCGGGGCAGCACAAAGTCGGGCCACTACCTGGAAAAAGTACACCTGATGGGTGTAGGCACCAGATCTCCACCATCAGTACACAGGCCGGATTGGAGAGTAGCAGACGAGACGGATTGGCCTACCAGTGATACACACTGGTGCGATCGTCAAACAGTCCCAGTTGTTGCTCCTTGTTGCGATTCTCCATGTCACACCTGGCACGATCGCCTTCGTTGTAGAGATGCTGATTGTCGCCGGCGAGGTTGCTGACAATGAAGTGTAGAGTCCGTCCCTTGCCAGTTAACTCCGCCAATTCCTCAACCCACTACACGGGCCCTCGAATACACCGCAGCAAGGCGTCATTCTTAGCGATGCCCACGATATAATCCACATGGTAGCGCTAACACCGGCTGAGCTTGGGGTGACGGCAAAAGCCACTATCGCCCCGAAAAATGATGCGTATTTAAGGCCAAGCCCGGCGCATGTGAGGATCTCTTGGTTCGGAGATGGCATCGTCAACAGCCTTGAGTAAACCAAGTCGCGTATCGATCTGGCGCAGCAGCAAGACGCCCCCGTCTGAGGTGATATCGCCACCAGAAAACTCGGCTTGAACTCTGCGGCGTTTCAGGACTGGAAAATCAAAGGCAGTCTGGGTACAAGTTTGTCACAGGCAAAACCTTGTTCGAATCCAACTCAAGCAGCTGAATATTATCTAAGTATCGGAGTGTTGCCTTTTAAAATGCTTGAATTATTCGGGTTAACATCATGACTGCAGTATGGATCACTGTCTGCTCAACGTCGATATCAAACCTTTGAGTAGACACCTGAATGCCTTGTGTTCACTTTTTTCCGGCTACAGGATAGTATTCATCACTTAGAGTTTATTAACCCTGACAAGAATCACTCACCAATCTGCATAAACCCAGGGCCTGTTGACACTCATCCGTCTAGCCCTGTTGTGTCTGAAAAAGCACCAATCAAGGCGCGAGGAGAAACGTTTGGAAGATCCACATGAACGACGAGTAACGCCGAGTAGCGCTTTTTCAGGCATACCCCAAGGGCACTTCCTTCCGGGCATAACCCGCAGGGTTGGGCCCATTTTTCCGTCCAGCGGCGTTAGCACTCCCTCATGTAACCATACTACACATCGCTCATGCTGCCTTGCTGGACGAAAAAATCGTCCCAGCAGGGCCGATCGGATGAGTGTCAACAGGCCCTAGCCGCTTGAATACCACACCGCCTAGACTCAGCGCATCAGTTCGACCCGAAGGCAGCCTAGAGGTGCTGTCGCAGCTGGAGGTCAATGCCCTTCTCGACACCAGCGCACGCGGTCTCTACGGCCTGTTTCGCCGTTGTGCGCTGGCGGTGCTCAACTGCGGCAGTGAAACCGATAATGCCCGTGAGATTTTTGAGGCCTATCGCGATTTCGGCATTCATTTGATGCAGACAAACAGGGGCATTCAACTGCGTCTGGAGAATGCTCCAGGCAGCGCTTTCGTCGACGGCAGGATGATTCGCGGTATTCAGGAACATCTATTCGCCGTACTGCGCGACATCATCTATGTCCACAATGAAATCCAATTCGATTCGGTCTACGATCTGACCGACTCAAGCCATATCACCTCTGCCGTTTTTCACATCCTGCGCAATGCACGGGTTTTACACACCGGCATGGACCCGAATCTGGTGGTCTGTTGGGGCGGACACTCAATCGGCAGAAGTGAATATGACTACACCAAGGAGGTAGGTTATCAATTGGGCCTGCGGGGGCTCAATGTCTGCACCGGTTGTGGACCGGGCGCCATGAAAGGTCCCATGAAAGGGGCAGCCATCGGGCATGCCAAGCAGCGTATCAGGAGCGGCCGCTATCTCGGTATTACTGAACCTGGAATCATCGCTTCCGAACCACCCAACCCGATCGTCAACGACCTGGTTATCATGCCCGACATTGAAAAGCGACTGGAAGCATTCGTACGCGTCGGACACGGTATCGTTATCTTTCCCGGCGGAGCCGGTACCATGGAAGAGTTACTCTATCTGCTGGGCATCCTCATGCATCCGCACAACAGCGACCATGTCTTTCCCCTGATATTGACCGGTCCCACTGAGAGCGAAGACTACTTTACGGAGATGGATCGGTTTATCCGTGCAACATTGGGTTCTGAGGCACAGAGATTCTACTCCGTCATCATTGACGACCCTGCGGCTGTGGCAAGTACATTAGGCAGTGCCATGGATCATGTCAGAGCCTACCGTTATGAGGGTAACGACGCCTTCTATTTCAACTGGCGACTGTATATAGAAACAGCCCTGCAACAACCCTTTTCACCCACACATAAAGCGATGTCTGAACTTGATTTGACTGCCGGTCAGGATGGACATGAAATGGCTGCCAATCTACGGCGTGCATTTTCCGGTATCGTTGCCGGGAATGTGAAGGAGGATGGGATACGGGCCGTTGAGACGCATGGCCCCTTTATCATCCATGGAGACGAGGAAATCGTCGCCGCCATGGATCGGCTGTTGATCGCTTTTGCCGAACAGAACAGAATGAAACTGCAGGGGGACTACTCACCCTGTTATGAACTGAAATCATAAACACCCGCTCACCTGTGGCCATCAATAACACGGCACCCTTAATCGCCCCTGTTCAATATAGTCGGATAGTGATGCTTTTTTGCCAGCCCTGAAATTGGCCTGTTTGGGCCTGGTCACTCATCCTCTTCCTCGACTTCCAGCCCCATCCTGTTTGCACGCTTTTTCCATAGCCGTCTGGCCAGCTTTCGCATATCGTCTATACGATCACCCTCATCGACGATTTCGATTCCGAGAATGGTTTCGAGGATATCCTCCAGGGTCAGTATCCCCACCATGCTGCCGTATTGATCCACTACCAGCATAATATGGCCGCGTTTTTCGATAAACAGCTCGAAGGCAACCTGCAGCGAGCTTGTATCCGGCAGTGCCGGTATATCTCGGCGATATACATCCAAGCTTTTCTCAGAATTCCCCCTGGCGTGCGAAAGCAGTAGATCGCTGCGTAATACGAAGCCGGTAACATGGTCGCGATCCCCACTGTAGACCGGTATACGTGAAAAACGGCTGCTATTGTGCTTCTCGAAATACTCCTGGACCTGGAGCGTCTCATCCAGAGAAAACACCACCGTGCGGGGTGTCATGACATCGGTAACGAGGGTTTCCTTGAGCAGAAAGAGATTTTTCAGTATCAACGATTCATGCAGGTCGAGTTTTCCCTCTTCCACACCGGCTTTCGCCATGGCGGTAAACTCCTCTTTACGGAAATGACCGTGGGAGTGTTTGCGGGAAAGTAACCGTGTCAATAACGCCGACATCACAACAAAGGGATAGAGCACCCAGATCAGGAACCTGAGCGTATAGGCTGTGGCTGGAGCGAGTTGACGCCAGTAATTGGCTCCCAGTGTCTTGGGAATGATCTCTGAAAATACCAGTATCATGAACGTGAGCACGGCTGAGGCAACACCCACATAGCCACTGCCGAATACTACCGCCGCCTGGGCTCCGGCTCCTGCAGCGCCGATGGTATGCGCAGTGGTATTTAAAGTGAGAATCGCTGCCAATGGATCATTTATATCCTTCTTCATCTCCCGCAGAATGGGCGCGGCCCGACTGCCTTGCTGGTCCAGGACTGAGATATAGGGATGGGTGATACTGAGAATAACAGCCTCTGCAATCGAGCAGAGAAACGAAAAGCCTAAGGCTATGAGTACATAGACAATGAGTAACAGCATTGTTAAACCGTGAGTCAGCTTGTATCAAACATTGTTTATACAGATATTTTCGATTCTTTTCACTATCAGGTCCCGTTAACGCCGCGCTCTCTTCAAGCTGCTGGATCCGCCAGCACCACAATCCCATCCTCATCGGCATAGAGCCACTCACCGGATCTGAAATTGACACCGCTGAAGTTGACTTCGACGCCCGTCTCCCCCACTCCCTTCTTAACGCTCTTACGAGGGTTTGTGGCCAATGCCATCACCCCGAGCGACATCTCGCCAATCTCAGCGGCATCACGAATACATCCATTCACCAGGACACCTGCCCAGCCGTTGTCTACAGCCTTCTTTGCTAAGATATCACCCAGCATAGCGCAGCGCAGAGACCCGCCACCATCAATCACCAGCACCCTGCCCTGCCCCGGTTGATCCAATTCTTCACGCACCATCGAGTTGTCTTCAAAACACTTCAGCGTCGCTATGGGGCCATGGAACATCCTACTACCTCCATAGTGACGAAAACCGGGATAACAAATCTGTAGCTTCTCTTCGTGGACATCGTACAGATCGGCTGTCTTCAAAATACCAGCTGCCTGGTTCATGATGCTCTCCTCACACTTCGTTTAGTCACTATTACCCAAATCATGGGAACACTAAAAAAAACAATACAGGCCGCAAATGAACGCCAATCACCGCGAATTAACGCGAAAGGTTTTATTAGTTTGCATGAAATGACTCACGAAATACTCATGCTTGCAGCCACGCCATGTACAACGATACGATCTCAATTCAACCTTACAAAGGGTCAGAAACCTTTCATCCTACATGTAATGACATATCCAATTCGCGTCTGTTTGCTGTAATTAGCATTCATTTGCGGCCAATCTACTAGGGCCTGTCAACAGGCCCTAAGCAGTCTACGTTAATAAAAAAAAGCCGCGCCAGAAGCGCGGCCGAAGGGCAGAAAAAACGGTAATACACACGCAGCAGCACAGCCTCGGAGGGGTTTGAGTACTGATGCGAAATCAGCTGCGTGTGAAAAGTGAGCCTACATACCAGCTGCGCTGTCGAACTGCTCCTCTTCCGTGGATCCGGTCAATGCGGTAACTGATGACGCACCCCCCTGGATAACGGTGGTTACATCGTCAAAATATCCGGCGCCTACCTCTTGTTGATGTGAGACGAAGGTATAACCTTTATCACGTGCTGCAAATTCGGGTTCCTGAACCTTCTCAACATAGTGTTTCATGCCCTCACCACGGGCATATTCATAGGCGAGATCGAACATGTTGAACCACATGTTGTGAATACCGGCCAAGGTGATGAACTGATACTTGTAACCCATGCCTGATAGTTCATCCTGGAACTTGGCAATGGTCTTGTCGTCCAGATTCTTTTTCCAGTTGAACGACGGCGAACAGTTATATGCCAGCAGCTTGTTGGGATTTTCCGCCAATACGGCCTGTGCGAATTCACGGGCAAAGCCGAGGTCCGGCGTACCTGTCTCACACCACACCAGATCCGCATAAGGCGCATAGGCCACTCCACGTGAAATGGCCTGTTCCAAGCCGTTCTTGACACGGTAGAAACCCTCGTCAGTCCGCTCACCGGTGAGGAAGGGTTGATCATTGGCGTCCACATCGGAGGTCAACAGATTGGCTGCCTCGGAATCGGTACGCGCCAGTACCAGAGTGGGCACGCCCATGACATCAGCCGCCAGACGGGCGGCAATCAGCTTTTGCACCGCTTCCTGGGTCGGCACCAGTACCTTGCCACCCATATGACCGCACTTTTTAACCGCCGCGAGTTGATCTTCGAAATGCACACCGGCCGCACCTGCGGCAATCATGTTCTTCATTAATTCGAAGGCGTTGAGCACACCGCCGAAGCCTGCCTCGGCATCGGCAACGATTGGCAGGAAGTAGTCGATGTAGCCTTCATCTTCCGGTCCGATATCCCGTGACCACTGAATCTCATCGGCGCGTTTGAAGGCACTATTGATACGGCGCACCATGGTGGGTACCGAATCGTAGGCGTAGAGGGATTGATCCGGATACATGGTCTCGGAGGTATTGCCGTCTGCCGCAACCTGCCAGCCGGAGAGATAGATCGCCTCGATGCCTGCCTTGGCCTGCTGCATGGCCTGCCCGCCGGTGATAGCGCCCATGCAGTTCACATATCCCTTCTTGGCATCGCCATGAACCAGTTTCCAGAGTTTTTCTGCGCCTTGCTTGGCGTAGGTGTGTTCGGGTTGTACCGAACCGCGAAGACGTACTACGTCTTCTGCGCTGTAACCGCGTTTCACATCGGTCCAGCGGGGATTTTCCGCCCAATCCTTTTGCAAGGCTTCGATCTGTTCTCTACGTGTCATCTGTCGTTTCTCCAGTGGTATATTTGGTTCAGTTTTTTGCTTTCGCCCCAACTCAGTCGAGTTGCTCATAGGCAGGCAGAGTTAGAAACTCCTCGAATTCATCAGCCGCGACGATTTGCCGCAACAGGGTTGCCGCCAGTTCGTATTGGCCAGCTTCATAAGCCAGTTCACCCGTTTCTTTCCGAATCAGCTCCAGCTCGTCGCTGACCGCATGGTCGAAAAGCTGATAGGTGACATCCCGGCCATCATCGAGCACCCCGTTGGGATAGCGAATCCATTGCCAGATCTGCGAGCGGGCAATCTCCGCGGTTGCCGCATCCTCCATCAGATGGTGAATCGGCACGGCGCCACGCCCACCCAACCAGGCGGCCATGTAGCGCAGCGCGGCACTGATATTGTTGCGCAATCCCGCTTCTGTTATTTCACCTTCCGGCACCTGTAACAGGTCACTGCCGGCGACAACCAAACCATCATCCATATGGTCGAGTTGATTGGGACCGGGCATATGTTTATCGAAAACTTCCATCGCTATCGGCACCAATCCGGGATGGGCAACCCATGTGCCGTCATGGCCATCCCCTGCTTCACGTTCCTTATCCAGGCGAACCTTCTGTTTGGCTTCAGCATCCGCCACCGCATCGTCACGGATCGGAATCTGCGCCGCCATGCCTCCCATGGCGTGGGCGCCTCGGCGATGACAGGTATTGATCAATAGCTTTGAATAGGTTCGCAGAAAGGGAACGGACATGGTGACCTGGCTGCGATCGGGCAGCACGCATTCGGGATGCGCGTGAAAACGCTTGATGAAGCTGAAGATGTAGTCCCAACGTCCGCAGTTGAGACCGCAGATATAGTCACGCAGCTCGTAGAGGATTTCATCCATCTCGAAGACAGCCGTGATGGTCTCGATCAACACGGTACAGCGGATCGTCCCAAGCTCCAGATCCAATTGCCTTTCCGACCACATGAAGATGTCCCGCCACAGTTGGGCCTCCATGTGGTTTTCCATTTTCGGCAGATAAAAATAGGGCCCGGTACCCCGATCAAGCAGGGCTTTTGCGTTATGAAACAGGTAGAGACCGAAATCAAACAAAGCTGCGGAGAGACGACGCCCGTCCACCAGTACATGTTTCTCTTCCAGGTGCCATCCCCTGGGGCGAACGATCAGCGTCGCCAACTCATCTTTGAGGCTGTAGGCTTTGCCTTCCGGACTGGTGTAGGACAGGGTTCGATTGACTGCCTCCCTCAGGTTGATTTGACCCTCGACAGTGGCTTCCCAGGTCGGCGAGTGTGCGTCTTCCAAATCCGCCATGAAACATTTGGCGCCTGAGTTCAATGCATTTATCAGCATTTTGCGATCAACCGGGCCGGTAATCTCCACCCGCCGGTCCTGAAGATCCGCCGGTGCCGGCCGAACCTTCCACTCCGACTGCCTTATGTCGCTGGTTTGCTCTGGAAAATCGGGTAGCTCACCACCATTCAGGCGTACCTGCCTCTCCTCCCTGAGCTGCAGCAGTTCTCGCCGCCTGCCGCCGAAATGGCGTTCAAGCTCAGCAACGAAATGCAGGGCTTCCGATGTGAGGACAGTTTCGAATCCCGTACCCATGGGACCGGTTACTCTTACCTCATGTGGCTGCTGCCTGAGACCCGTCGGCGTGCTGGACATAATCTTTGTTCTCCTCATCTTCACTCTTGCCATGCACCTTAAGCGGGCATGGAATTAGTTATCTTTTAGTCGTGTCCCGATCTGAGGCTCACGATCATTTTGTGCACTGCGTTAAAGCATAGTGAAAAGGTCAAGATTATTTTCAAAAAAATATCAATAGTTAGCTTTGATAAAAAAAATAGTGCGGTGCAAAAAAATCAGCTAAACCTTAGTAAATATCTCAAGTTTTAGAGCCATACACCGAATAAGCGCACCAAAATGATGCAAATCCATCCACGTCAGATTGCACAATCGATACTTACAGGGTTTGAGCGACACTTCTCCTTTTTCCAGGAGATCAGCAGCGCCGCCCGCCATCGCTTCGAGTATGCGGACTGGGATGCGGTAAGGGAGGCCTCTGCAAAACGCATCAGTTTCTACGATTTGCGGGTGCAGGAGGCGATTGAGCGACTACACGCAAATTTCGGCATCAGCGATCTGGATGAGAAACTGTGGCAGCAGGTCAAACAGACCTACGCCGACATGCTGAAGACCCATAGTCGGCCGGAGCTCGCTGAGACGTTCTACAATTCAGTATTCTGCCGTCTGTTCGACCGCAAGTATTACGATAACGACAAAATCTTCATAGAATCCCAGGTCGATCGTGATCAGTTATCGGTACGTTATCGCGTCTATATGTCTTTCCATGTCGCTGAAGGGGGACTGACCGGAACGATCTGGGATATTCTCTCGGCCTTCTATTTCTCACTCCCTTACGAAGATATCAAGCGGGACTGCGAACGGGTGGCTCAATCCCTGCTCGATCAGGCCGGATTCGATGAGCTCCCGGTAGATTTGCGCTTCGATCTGCTGGAATCCCCATTTTATCGAAATAAAGCCGCCTACATCATAGGGCGCATGGTATACGGCGATCAGGTTCGACCCTTCATCCTGCCGCTGATCAATAACGAAAACGGTGGTCTGTATGTGGACACCCTGCTCATCCGGGGCCGCCATGTAGAGGCTGTGTTTAGCTTTGCCCGGGCCTACTTCATGGCTAAGACACCGGTACCAACGGCAACGGTCGAGTTTCTGCAGAGCATCATGCCCTACAAGACCCTGGCTGAACTCTATAACAGTATCGGTTTTCACAAACAGGCCAAGAATGAGTTCTACAGAGACCTGCTGAATCATCTTGCCGAAAGTAATGATCTATTTGTAACCGCTGCCGGAACACCCGGATTGGTCATGCAGGTATTTACACTTCCCTCTTTTCCCTATGTATTCAAGGTGATTCGAGACCGTTTCCCTCCCCAAAAAGAGGTCACCCACAAGCTAGTGAAAGAGCGTTACCTACAGGTCAAGAAACACGATCGTATCGGCCGCATGGCCGATACGCTGGATTTCATGGATGTCGCCCTGCCCATCGAACGCATAGAAGCCGAATTATTGCAGGAACTGCAGGAGACAGTGGGCTCTCAACTGGAATACGATGGCGACATGCTGGTCATCAGGCACCTCTATATCGAACGCCGGATGGTGCCTCTCAATCTCTATCTGCATAACTCGGATGAAACCCAGACCAGAGAGATACTTGATGATTGGGGACTGGCCTTAAAACAGCTGATGGGCGTGAATATCTTTCCCGGAGACCTGCTGTTCAAGAATTTTGGTGTCAACTGCCAGGGTAAGGTTGTTTTCTACGATTATGACGAGATTTGTTATCTCAGTGAAGTCAACTTCCGCAAGATCCCCCCGCCTAGGAGCTCCCTGGACCTCTACCGTGATGAGCCCTGGTATAGCATCAATCCCAACGATGTCTTTCCGGAAGAGTTCATTACCTTCGTAACCACAGATGCGAAAACACGCAAGTTACTGATGGATCTGCATCCCGAACTTTTCGATTACAGATATTGGCAGATGGCTCAACGGAATCTTGCGGCAGGGATTCAGGCGGATGTATTTCCCTATTCCCAAAAACTGCGCTTTGCACGTCCTGAAACAGTACCGGGAGAAGCGATAGACCTTGCCAACACGGCATAGGAGGTTCAGAAAACATCGAAGATAGCTGTCTTGACTGTCCCCCAACAAGGGTGCAGGCGATAGCGCCTCAATCTAAACGAGCTGTAATATTATTGCGCACCTTTGCCAAGCAGCACCACTTCGATGGTCTGTAACAGAATGATGAAATCGAGCATCGTACTGGCATTCTTCACGTAGTAGAGGTCATACTCCAGCTTGCGCTTCGCATCCTCTTCCGAAGCGCCATAAGGGTAGAGTAACTGAGCCCATCCTGTCAATCCAGGCTTGACCCAGTGGCGCTGCAGATAGTAGGGAATGTCATTCGAAAGCTGCAGTACAAACTCCGGCCGTTCCGGGCGAGGGCCCACCAAACTCATATCCCCATTCAATATATTGAAAATCTGCGGCAATTCGTCAAGGCGGGTCTTTCTGAGGAAACCACCCAGTTTAGTGATCCGGGTGTCGTTTTTACTTGCCCACCTTGCGACGCCATCAGCCTCCGCATCAGTACGCATACTGCGGAATTTGTAAACCTTGAACAGCTTACCGTTTTTTCCCACTCGTACCTGGCTATACAGGATGGGATCCCTGCCACCCGACTCAATCAAGCTGGCAAGCGTAACCAGAACCATTATTGGAGCAGACACAATGAAAATCACGATGCCCACGATCATATCGAAAGACTTCTTTATGGTTCGGTTTAAGGCTCTTTGACGATATCCATCGGTGTACAGCATCCAGCTGGGATAGAGCAGATCGATGTTGATGATCGAAAGTTCCTTCTCAAAAAAGGTCAGCAGATCGAGGATCTGAATCCCCTTTATCTTGCACTCCAGCAGCTCATGGTTTGGCAGTTTCTTACGTCTGTCATCCACAGCCACCACGATTTCATCAACTGCCAGACGATTTGAGATCTCGAGCAGTGTCTGATCCTTTACAACTTGCCGCTCCTCATCGATCAATTCGATTCGTTCACCCAGATTGACATAACCGACAACGACGATGCCTACGGTATCCTTAGCCTTGACCGACTCTTCGATCCTATCCGCATTAATCCCGACACCCAGCACCAAAACACGACGCTTCAACGTCTTATCCGAGGTGACCCTGACAAACAGGGTCCTGGCAACGAGAATTCCCAGTATCGATATGATTAGACCGTGGGTGAGTAGCGAGCGCTCGGAGATGGGGAACAGCTGCAGGGTAAAGAACAATGAAGCCATTGCCAAACCACCGACCAGAAACCCAAGTATCAGCCTGAGCAAAAACCCCGATGAGGAGGCCATTGAACCCTTTTGGTAAAGACCCAATGCCGTGAGGGACGAAAACATGATCACAGCGAAAAAGGCCGGCAGGTTTTTCAGCATCTCATCATCGACGGGAATTGGGCTGGTACTGTATTTGTGGCGCAGATATATCGCACCTAACATCGATAAAAAAAAGATAAGGGTCTCTATGACACCAAGCAGGACAACCGCCTTAGATATGTAGATGCCAAAAAGCTTGATCATGACTGCGCTATATCTGTCCTTCTACCGGGTATTTTGCTGAAATCTGCCAATCCAGATCCTTAACAATATAAATTAGTTATCCAACCTACCCGTAACTAGCGACCGGATTCTAACAAATTTTAAATAAAATAACCGGATGGATTCTGTTTCTTGGATTCGACTGAACTATACGAAATCTGAAGAACCCATCCTCGATTGAAAGACGACTAATATAATTGACGATATAGCAATCACCTGTGCTTCGAAGGAGGAATCCACGTGCCATATGTCAATATCAAAATCACAAGAGAAGAGGTTACCAAGGAACAGAAACAACAACTTATCACCGGTGCGACCCGGCTATTGGCGGACATTCTGGGAAAAAACCCGGCCACCACCTTTGTAATCATCGAGGAGGTCGATACGGATAATTGGGGCATAGCCGGTGAACAGGTCACTGAACGACGCAAAAAAGGGCTCTAGTGCGAATAGCACTTAACTTATGACGAATTTCAGGATTTTCGTCATTCCGGCGCAGGCCGGAATCCAGGAATACCATCTCCATAAAGCATTCTGGATCCCGGCATGCGCCGGGATGACGGTGGTTCTCGGCTTAAGTAAGCGCCATTCGGCTCTAGTACCTGTCTTAAGGCAGATTGACAAAACCCGCTCAGAAGAGCGGGTTAATTGTATTTCACAGAAAACCTGGCGATTGATGGGATCAGCCGCCCAGTCTCTCCTGGATTGCATTGACAACCACTTCACTTGAGGTGGCGCTGACGGTCAGCAACATATTTTCGTTTTTGTAGAAATCGACAAGCGGTGCGGTCTTCTCGTTGTAAACGTCGAGTCGATTGGAGATCGCCTCCTCCGTCTCGTCATCACGCTGCACCACACTACCGCCACATTTGTCACATACACCCTCAACCTTGGTGGGCATACTCTTGACGTTATAGATGGCTCCGCAATCGACGCAGGTTCGGCGGGTGGTTAGACGATCGAGGATCACCTCACGGGACACATCGATCTCCACCGCACAATCGAGATCGACTGCGATTTTCTTCAGCAACTCCTTGAGTGCCTCAGCCTGGGGGATAGTGCGGGGAAACCCGTCGAGGAGAAAACCCTTTTCACAATCCGGCTCCTGAAGACGTTGCTCCATGATCCCCATGATCAGATCATCAGGCACCAGATCGCCAGCCTTCATATAGGCCTCTGCCTGCTTGCCCAACTCGCTGCCTGCCTGAACGGCTCCTCGCAGAATATCGCCGGTGGAGATTTGTACCGAGCCATCCAGCTGAGTCAGCTGTTTGGCCACAGTCCCTTTACCTGCACCGGGTGCACCCAACAGAATAAGTTTCATTGATCGCTCCTGTTTTATTCCTTTAGAGTTATTGAGATGCCAAGTGCGGGACCAACCTTGGGTTGAATCAATCGCCCCGGCTTAGTGTCAAAACCGGCGCTATTATACTTATTTCGGGCTTCAGGTCGCTGCCCGATGATTTATTAACCCATAGATTAATTTGTTGGAACAGACCCATATATGCATAACCTGAGTGGAATCCGCTTCGAACCGGTCTCACACCAATCCAAGTCTTCGGGTCTCGCCCTGGTGCGGGCCGCGATACTGCCCTGCCTGATGGCTGTTTATGGCTGCTCCAGCTCGCCGCCCCGCAATATGGCCGATGCCTGCGATATCTTCGAGGAAAAAGACGATTGGTATGAGGCATCCGAGGAGGCCTTCGAAAAGTGGGGTGTGCCGATCCATGTACAATTGGCCATTGTTCACCAGGAGTCCCGCTTCGAGCACGATGCAAAACCCCCTAGAGAGAAGCTGTTCTGGTTCATTCCGTGGTTTCGCAAATCGTCTGCATACGGCTATGCCCAAGTTCAGGATACGACCTGGGAGTGGTACCAGCGGGAAACGGGAAACAGTTGGGCAGATCGGGACGATTATGAGGATGCAGTCGACTTTATCGGCTGGTATGGGAGTGTCTCACATCGCAAACTGGGTATCTCAAAGTGGGACACCTACCGGCAATATCTCGCCTACCACGAGGGCCATGGCGGCTACAAACGCGCCAGCTACAACAAAAAACCCTGGTTGCTGAAGGTGGCCCGCAAAGTGGAAAGCAACGCCAAACGGTACCGCTCCCAAATCGCCACATGCAGAGAGAGATTGGAGCGGGGATGGAGCCTGTGGCCATTCTGATACGGATCCTAGAATTGTTACATAGGCATTCTCCAGTTACCTGCCTAATCAATCAGGATCAAATAACCAATAAGCTTTTATTAGGTTAAGCCGCTATATAAACTACTGGCACACATCAGATACCTGAAATAAGGCAATCGGTTTTTTTACTCGTAGCAACCCATGTTTCCAGACGAGGTGGAAACATTCCCGGATAAGCCAACATGGTTGTAATTCAAGCCTTTGGATATAGAGTTGACTAAGTAGCAGCAATAGACAGTTAGTTGGATTTAAATAGTGAATATTGATGTTTTAAATGGTGAATGACGTTTAAAAAAACTAATACTTTCTATTGAAGCCATTCCATGGACCAATACTAAAGCCAACACTACACTATTTAAGGTTTCTTTTGGCTTACCTTTCTACGACATTCGAGTAAAGGCTATGGATACTGACATCGCGCTCAACGTTACAACCGCAATCCTCTTCATGGGGGTGCTTGGTCTGTTGCTCTCTTCCATGCTGGCCTTTGCCAATAAAAAACTCTGGGTCTTTGAAGACCCACGGATTGACGAAATCGAGAGTATGTTGCCCGCCACGAATTGCGGTGCCTGCGGCAATGCCGGGTGCCGTCCATTTGCGGAGGCCCTGATTTCAGGTGAAGTCGCTCCCGCTCAATGCACGGTCAGCAGTGCCGAAGCGATCGATGAGATAGCGGATTACCTGGGCGTTGACAGTGGTGATGTGGTTAAGCGGGTGGCACGCCTCGCCTGTGCAGGCGGGTCGCACGTGGCGCGCATGCGCGCCCACTACGATGGACTCGAGAGTTGTCGCGCGGCATCGGTCGTTTCCGGTGGGCCCAAGAGCTGTACCTGGGGCTGCATCGGTCTGGCGGATTGTGCCGATGTGTGTGACTTAGACGCCATCACCATGGATAGCCACGGTCTGCCGGTGGTAGACGCGGATAAGTGCACGGCCTGCGAGGATTGCGTGGAGATCTGCCCTAAGGGTCTTTTCTCCATTCAACCTGTGGATCGCAGACTCTGGGTGGCCTGTAAAAATCTGGAGCATGGCGATACCGCGGAGAACGAATGTGAGGTTGCCTGCACGGCCTGTGAGCGTTGTGTGAAGGATTCCCCGGAAGGACTGATTACGATTCAAAACAATCTGGCAGTGGTCGATTACGGTAACAACGGTCTCGCCTCACCCGTGGCTACAGAAAGGTGTCCAACGGGGGCTATTGTATGGCTCGACGATGACAAAGGACCCGTCAAAGGTATCTACGCCAAGCGTATCGTGAGAAGTGAAGCCCTTCCCCTTTGAGCGAAGGCTGTTGTATCGATTTCGGCACAGAGTACTCACACCAAGTGCTACAAGCTGAGATTAATAATCCTTAACTAGACAAGAGATGTGTTCAATGTTTGGTAAAAAAGACGAGAAGACCTTCAAGTATCCCGGCATCCGCATGGCGATGGACGGCAATGGCGCGGTGATCATGTGTGAGCGGGAGGCTTCGGACGCGGCGGGTGCATACCCGATCACACCCTCCACCCAGATGGGTGAGTATTGGGCAGAAGAGACGGCCAAAGGTCATGTCAATATCTCCGACCGCTCATTGATCTTCATTGAACCTGAGTCTGAACACGCTGCGGCGGCGGTAACCGCGGGCATGTCGATGACCGGCCTGCGCGCAACCAATTTCTCGTCTGCCCAGGGCATTGCATTCATGCACGAATCCCTCTATGCCGCAGTAGGAAAGCGTCTGCCTTATGTGTTGAACATCGGTTGTCGCGCCATCACCAAGGCCTCGTTGAATGTGCACTGTGGCCATGACGATTTTCACTGTATCGACGATACCGGTTTTTTTCAGGTATTCGCCAACAATGCCCAGGGTGCGGCTGATCTCAACCTGATCGGACGCAAGATTGCCGAACTCTCACTGACCCCGGCGGCGGTGGCCCAGGATGGCTTTCTCACCACCCACCTGATTGAACCCCTGATGGTGCCTGAGCGGGAGCTGATCAATGAATTCCTGGGACGCCCGGATGACGAAATAGAGTGCCCTACGCCGGCGCAAAAGTTGCTTTACGGTGAAACCCGACGCCGGGTTCCCATGATTTGGGATGTTGACAATCCGATGCTCTCCGGCTCGGTGCAGAATCAGGATGCCTATATGCAGACCACTGCAGCTCAGCGTCCCTACTTTTTCCAACATATTCCGCAGATAACCGACCAGGTGATGGAGGAGTATTACCAGCTCACCGGTCGTCGCTACCAACGCATCGGCTGTTACAATACCGACAAGGCCGACTATGTCATCGTCGGCATGGGATCGATGATCGTGCAGGCCCATGGGGTTGCCGACTATCTGCAGAAGACCCGCAAGCTGAAGGTGGGTGTCGTCGACATCACCATGTTCCGCCCCTTCCCCGGTGACCTGCTGGGTTCTTTGCTGAAGGGCAAAAAGGGTGTCTGTGTGCTCGAACGCACCGACCAGCCGCTGGCGGAGGACCTGCCGTTGATGCGTGAAGTACGTTCGGTGATTTCCAAATGTATCGAAAACGGGCAGGCCGCTGCGGGCAAGCAGCAACTGCCCTACCCCGGCTACGACAGCTATTCCAGTTTCAGCGATTCGCCACACCTCTACTCCGGCGCCTATGGTCTCGGATCGAGAGACCTGCAGCCCGAGGCCCTGATCGGCGCGGTTGAAAACATGCTGCCGGATGGCGGGCATCGCAAGTTCTTCTATCTGGGCATCGACTTCGTCCGCGATGCGGACAATCCCAAACAGGAGATCCATATCGAGCGATTGCTCGAGGCCTATCCGGACATCGGTAAAATGGCCCTTCGCGGCTCCGAGAATCCCAATCTGATGCCAGAGGGATCGATTACTGTGCGCATGCACTCAGTCGGTGGCTGGGGCGCAATCACCACCGGTAAGAATCTGGTCATGACCCTGTATGATCTGCTGGGTTACGAGATCAAGGCCAATCCGAAATATGGCTCCGAGAAAAAAGGGCAACCGACCACCTACTACCTGTCTGCGGCACCGACACCGATTCCGCTTAACTGTGAATACCACTATGTGGATGTGGTGTTGAGTCCCGATCCGAATGTCTTCGGCCACTCCAACCCCCTCGCCGGGTTGAAAAAAGGCGGCACCTTGATCATCCAGTCCAATCTGGGAAGCGCCGACGAAGTCTGGCAATCTTTCCCCCGCTGGATGCAACAGGAGATCGTCGACAACGGGATCCATGTCTTCTATGTGGATGGTTTCAAGATCGCCCGTGAAGAGGCAACCGATGCCGATCTGCAGCTGCGTATGCAGGGTAATGCCTTCCAGGGCGCCTTCTTTGCAGGCTCGCCATTGATGGAGATGGCCGGTCTGGATGAAAAGAAGCTGTTCGCAGCCATCGAAGACCAACTGCAGCATAAATTCGGCAGCAAAGGCCGTCGGGTGGTGGAAGATAACCTGCGTGTGGTACGGCGCGGTTTCGATGAGATTCACGAAATCAGCAACAAGGTCGTCGGCTCCGCCGCACAGATGCCGGTCAAGAAAGAGCTCGGTATGCCGGTCATGCTCAAGCAGCTTCCCCAGGCGGACGGCGGCATCTCCGATGTACATCGTTTCTGGGAACAGACCGGCAGCTTCTATGCAACCGGCAAAGGCAACGAGAACCTGGCGGATCCCTATCAGGCACTGTCACTGATCCCCGCCGCCACCGGTGTCTTCCGTGACATGACCCAGATCCGTTTCGACTATCCCAAATGGGTTGCAGAAAACTGCACCGCCTGCGGCGATTGCTATGTGGTCTGTCCGGATAGCGCAATTCCGGGCCTGGTCAACACCCTGGGCGATATCTTCAATACCGCCATCAACCGCATCGAAACGACAGGCCGCCCGACCCAATACCTCAGACGTGAAAGCCGCAACGTGGAGAAACGTCTTCGTGAACTCCTGAACGAAGGCGGTGATGCCGTGAATGTCAGACAGTGCCTTGATCAGGCTGTCCTTGAGTCCATCGCGGCGGCCGAGATCGAAGAGGAATCCCGGCCCAATCTGGAAGAGGAGTTCGCACTGTTCCTGCAGGCACTGGGCGAGTTCGACTTCTCCGTTACCAAACCTTATTGGAACACCATGGAGAAGAAGAACAAAAACAGCGGTGGACTCTTCTCCATTACGGTCAATCCCTACACCTGTAAAGGGTGTATGGAGTGTGTCGAAATCTGTGAGGACGATGCCCTGGTCGCCACCCATCAGGATGAAGCGGCCATCCAGCGCATGCGCGACGACTGGAATATCTGGCTCGATCTGCCGACCAGCCATCCGTCGTTCAACCGTATCGACGACCTGGACGAAAAGATTGGTGCCCTGCACACCCTGCTGATGGACAAGACCAACTACAACTCCATGTCCTGCGGTGACGGTGCCTGCCTTGGTTGTGGCGAAAAGACCATCATCCATCTATTTACCAGTACCGTGACCGCCTTGATGCAGCCCCGGGTAAAACAGCACCTGGAGAAGATCGACAGATTGATCGCGGAATTGGAACAGCACGTGCGCCTGAAACTCGCAGCGGGTGTCGATCTAAGCGATTCGAGTGCCATTGCCGAAGCCGTCTCCAGCAACCAGGAGGGTGACCTCACCCTTTCCAACCTGAGCGACAATCTCGACAGCGGCCATGAGAAGACTGTGATCGACCGCGAATGGCTGCAGTGGGCGACACAGTTGTTGGATCAGTTGCGCGAGTTGAAGTGGCAATACATTGAAGGTGTCACCAACAACGGCCGCGCCGAAATGGGCATAGTCAATGCAACTGGATGTACCTCCGTATGGGGATCGACCTACCCCTATAATCCTTACCCATTCCCCTGGGCCAGCCACCTTTTCCAAGATAGTCCGTCGGTTGCGATGGGATTGTTCGAGGGGCATATGCGCAAGATGGCGAACGGATTTGCGGCGATCCGCAAGGCTGAACTGGAATTGGCAGGTAAATACAACCCGTCCGAACATGGGGAGTATTTCAAACAGTTCAACTGGAATGATTTCAGCGATCAGGAGTGGCTGCTCTGCCCACCGGTAGTCTCAGTGGGCGGTGATGGTGCGATGTACGACATCGGTTTCCAGAATCTCTCGAGGGCCCTCGCCTCCGGTATGCCGATAAAGGTTCTGGTACTGGATACCCAGGTCTACTCCAATACCGGCGGTCAGGCCTGTACCTCCGGCTACATCGGCCAGGTTGCCGACATGAGCCCATACGGCAAGGCATGGAAAGGTAAGGAGGAGATCCGCAAAGAGGTATCATTGATCGGTATAGCCCACCGTACCACGTATGTGTTACAGGGCACGATCAACAATACGACACACTTGATCGAAGGTTATATCGACGGTCTCAACAGCCGCCGGCCGGCACTGTTCAATATCTACGCCGTATGTCCGCCCGAGCATGGAATCGGTGACGATGTCGCTGCCCAGCAATCGAAAATGGCCGTCGAGGGACGTGCCTATCCGTTGATTAAATATGATCCGGATGCGGGTATAACCATAGAAGAGTGCATCGATCTGGAAGGCAATCCGGCAATGGATGACGACTGGCCGATGTACAGCATCGATTATCAGGATGAAAAGGGCGAGGCATGCAAGCTGGAGGTCCCGATGACCTTTGCCGACTTTGCCGTTACCGAGGGACGCTTCCGCAAGCAGTTCCGCATGGCGCCCCCGGAAACCTGGAATGACAATATGGTGCCGATGCATGAATTTATCGATCTTGACGAGGATGACCGCGACGGTAAGTTCCCCTATATCTGGGGAGTCGACGCTAAGAATCGCCTGATGAGAATCATCTGTGCGGAAGAGATCGCCCGCTCCTGTGTTGAGCGCCGCCAGTTTTGGCGTCAGCTTAAGGGTATCGCCGGTGAACTCGATAAAGTCGATGTGAATGCCCTGGTGGATCAGGCCAAAATCGATATGGCGAACCGCCTCAGTTCCACCCTGCTCTCAATGGCGGCCACCGGCAACGCCGAGGCATTGGCAGGCACCATATCAGCCAACGGCACTCCAGGTAACGGCGCAGCTGCCGCGGCTTCCGGGGCAGGTGAAATCCTGGGTGATTACGAACCGGTATGGATCGAAACGCCTGAATGCACGGCCTGTGACGAGTGTGTCGAGATAAGCCCAGGTATTTTCGCCTATAACGACGACAAAAAGGCTGTCATAGTCGATCCAAAGGCGGGTCACTTCAAGGATATAGTCAAGGCGGCTGAAAAGTGTACAGCCGGATGCATCCATCCCGGCACACCCTGGAATCCATCGGAAAAAGACTTGGACAAGCTGGTCAAGCGCGCAGCAAAATACCAATAAGCACGTTGACATTAGCGAAAATGGTAAACAGAAAACGCTTCTTTAAAAATAGGCGGATCATTAGATCCGCCTGCTGACCGAGTCTGAATGATATGGGACTTCTCAACCTGCTGTTTGGGCTGAAAAGCTTTACCCACGGCATCCATCCACCCTATCACAAGGATACGGCGGACAAGCCGATCCGGCGTCTTGCTTTTCCCGCGCAACTGGTACTGCCGCTGGACCAGCATATTGGAAAACCAGCGATCCCGCTGGTCAAAAAGGGACAGGAAGTGGTACGTGGCGAGCCGATCGCCAAAGCCGATGGAAACTTCTCAGTACCCCTGCACGCACCGGCCACTGGAAGGGTACGGGATATCGAGCTGCTGCCGACTCCCAAAGGTCCGAAATCCAACGGGATAGTCTTGGATGTCTACCAGGGCTCAACCCAGGAGGTACTGTGGGGACAGCCACGTGATATGAGTGACCTCAATCAGCAGGAGATCATTCGGGCGATCCAGGATAGCGGTATGGTGGGACTTGGCGGCGCAGCCTTCCCTTCGCATATGAAACTGACGATCCCAAAGGATAAGCAGGTCGATACCCTTATCATCAACGGCTGTGAATGCGAGCCCTATCTAACATGTGATCATCGTATTATGCTGGAATACCCGAAAGAGCTGATTCGGGGTATACGCTATGCGATGCGGGCATCCGGCACCCGCCAGGCCATCATCGGCATTGAAGACAACAAAATGGATGCCGCCGAGGTGTTGCGTGCCAGCCTCTCCAAAGGCAGTTCTATCCGGGTCGAGGTGGTTGAAACCAAGTACCCGCAGGGTTCTGAGAAGATGCTGATCAAGTCGCTGCTTGATCGGGAAGTGCCTACCGGTGGATTACCGGCCGATATCGGTGTCGTTGTCAACAATGTAGGCACCCTGGCATTTCTTGGCATGTTACTGCCACAGGGGCAGGGACTTATCGAACGGGTGATCACCGTCGCCGGGCCCGGTGTCCTCAAACCGGGTAACTACATGGTGCCTCTGGGGACACCGATACGCCATATTCTGGAACAGGCAGGTTATGAGGGTTCACGCACCGAGTTCATTCTCGGTGGTCCGATGATGGGTCCCGCAGTATCCGCCATGGATACCCCCATCACCAAAGGCACCTCCGGTCTGTTGGTATTGAACGAGCCTTCGATTGAAGATGAGAGCCAAAGAATTTGGCCCTGTATCCGTTGTGCACGCTGTGTCAGTGCCTGTCCTATGCATCTCAATCCCTCTATGCTTGGACAGTTGGCGGCAAAACGCAAATATGATGAGATGGCCCTGGACTACCATCTCAATGATTGTTTCGAGTGCGGTTGTTGTTCCTATGTCTGCCCCTCAAACATTCCGCTTGTACAATATTTCCGCATCGCCAAAGCAATCAACAGAGAGCAGGCCGCATGAGTAAAAAGCCCACCATCGAACTGCGTACCTCGCCCCATGCCCATGCGGGAGATGATGTGGTGCGGATAATGCGCAACGTAGTCTATGCCCTGCTGCCGATCTGCATCTTCATGGTCTGGCAGTTCGGTATCAGCGCCCTGGCTCTGCTAGTGGTGGTGACCGCTACATGTCTGTTGAGCGAGCGTCTGTTCAATCGCCTGAATGACGAACCCAACAGCCTGGGAGACTGGTCCGCAACAATCACCGGCCTGTTGCTGGCGTTGACCCTTCCCCCCGGTTTCCCCCTTTGGATGGGTGTCGTGGCGGGCTTCATCGCCATCGCCTTGGGAAAGGCCCTGTTCGGCGGTCTCGGTATGAATGCCATGAATCCGGCACTGATCGGCCGCGCTTTTGTCCAGGCAGCCTTTCCGGTGGCAATCACCACCTGGACGCCGGCGTTCTTCGAAGGACGTTTCTCCCAGTTTATTCCGACCACACTGACCCCTCCATTCCTGCAACCCCCCGCTCTCGGTGATTGGGTGGCTGAGGTGAAGGTTGACGCCTTCAGCGGCGCCACACCCCTGGCGTTGCAGAAATTCGAAGGCGTACAAACCGATATCATGGAGATGCTGCTGGGAACCACCGCCGGATCGGCCGGTGAGACTTCGGCGCTCTTGATCCTGGTCTGCGGAATCTACCTGGCTGCAAGAAAAATGCTCGACTGGCGCATACCGGTGCTGGTAATGCTCGGTGCAGCACTCACTGCCGGCATCTTCTTCCTCATCGATCCCGGCCGCTATCCGGATCCCCTGTTCGTACTCTGTTCAGGCGGTTTGATGCTGGGCGCATGGTTTATGGCGAGTGATATGGTCGGTTCGCCAGTCACCCCGCTTGGAGTCATTATCTATGGATTGATGATTGGCATAATCACGGTGATTATCCGCCTTTTCGGCGGTCTGACCGAAGGCGTCATGTACGCCATTCTCCTGGGAAATGCGGCCACACCGCTGATCGATCAGATAACCCAGCCCCGCGTATTCGGTGAGCAGAAGGCAAGCAAATGAGTACTCCCGAAGCAGAAGTCATGCAGCCATCGACTCCCGCCGGTCCCATGATCCGGACGCTGATGGGTATTGCCATGCTGTCCGGGTTTCTGGTCGTTCTCACCTATCAGCTGACCAAACCGATCATCGCAGAAAATCAGCGCCGGGCTATCGAGGCGGCTGTTTTCACTGTCATCCCGGGGGCTGTTGCACGCCGGGATTTTGTCATCAGTGACGGTGAGCTGAACCCGGTAACCGCAGACAAACCCAGCAATGGTATTCTGGTCTACGCCGGATATGATAGTGAAGGCGGTCTGAAGGGCGTCGCGGCAAAGGCCGCAGCACAGGGTTATGCGGATTTGATCCATATCCTGTATGGCTATGACCCCGCCTGCGAATGTATTCGCGGCGTGAAAGTCCTGAAATTGGCCGAGACACCCGGCTTGGGCGATAAGATTATCACCGATGCCAATTTTGTCGCCAACTTCGAGGCTTTGGATGCCAGGCTAAGCGGCGATGGGCAGACGCTGGCAAATGAGATCGTCACAGTCAAGCATGGCAGTAAACAGAATCCCTGGGAGATCGATGCCATCTCCGGCGCCACCATTTCATCGAAAGCGGTGGGAAAGGCGCTCAATCAGTCAGCCAAACGTCTGCTGCCTGATCTTGTGCCCCAACTGGATAGGCTGCTACAGGAAGACAACACCGTGGATCTGACTGAGGTCACCGATGAATAAACCGGAAGCGAATTGAGATGGCTAAAGACAACAATACCATCACCTGGGAGACATTCTCTGAAGGCCTGTGGCGGGACAACCCGGTGTTCGTCATGCTGCTCGGCATGTGCCCTGTTCTGGCGGTCACCAACTCGGCGATCAACGCCTTGGCAATGGGTCTCGCCACAACTTTTGTACTTCTCGCCTCCGGCACCCTGATCTCGCTGTTGCGTCACAGCATACCGAAACAGGTCCGGATCGCCACCTATATCGTCATCATCGCCACCTTTGTCACTATCGTCGATTACACCATCCAGGCGATATCCCTCGACCTCTACAATGCCTTGGGCGCCTTTATTCAGCTGATTGTGGTGAACTGCATGATTCTCGGTCGAGCGGAGGCCTACGCTTCTAGGAACCGACCGTTAAAGGCTGTCACAAATGGACTTGGGATGGGCATCGGCTTCACATTCGCTCTTCTCTGTCTGGGCGTGGTACGCGAGATCCTCGGCGCCGGCAGCCTGTTCGGAATCGATCTGTTCGGGCCCCGGTTCGAACCCTGGGTGGTGATGGTACTGCCGGCTGGCGGTTTTCTTGTGCTCGGGGCCTGGCTGCTGTTGTTTGAGTGGTTAAATCAGCGGAAAGAGCGGGCGGAGCTGGAAACAGCGGCGGAAACGCAGTGATTAACATTAAATTCATAATTCGGAATGAAATGAACCATGGGCACTGAATCACTCAGCTTTATTTTTCTAAACGCAGTACTGGCCAACAACTTCGTGCTGGCGCTGTTTCTCGGTCTTTGCCCGTTTCTTGGGGTTTCAGGCAAACTCAACACCGCCCTGCCCATGGGATTGGCCACCATGTTCGTGATGCTGGTCAGTTCCGTCTGCGCCTATCTGATCAACATTGTCCTGGTGACATTCGAGATCGAGTTTCTGCGTTTAATCGCCTATATTGCTGTAATCGCCAGTGCGGTACAGCTGGTGGAGATGACCCTGAAGAAATTCACTCCGGGCCTGTTCCGTTCCCTGGGTATCTTTCTGCCGTTGATCACGACCAATTGCGCCATCCTCGGCCTGGCGCTGTTTCAGACATTTAAAGAGTATGACTTCCTGCAATCATTGATCTATGCCTTGGGAGCCGGGACAGGCTTTATTCTGGCGATCGTGTTAATGGCCGGTCTGCGGGAAAAGCTGGAGCTTTCGACCATGCCCAGCATTACCCAGGGTGCCGCGGTCAGTCTGATGCTCGGTGGGTTGCTGTCGCTCTCGTTTATGGGGTTTGCAGGACTCGGTGGTTGAACAATGATTGATTATCTAATTGCCATGACAATCATTCCTATTCTGCTGCTCGGTTGGTTGATCGTACAATCCATCGCGCGGCGTTTCGCCAAGCTGCATCCTGAATTCGGCCCCCCCAGGGAAGAGGGTGCGGGCTGCGGAAAGAGCTGTTTATGTAGCGGCAACGGCTGCCAACGTCAAGGGGACCACCTCAGAGGTTACAAACATGAATGATTCATCCAATCAATCCAACAGCAGAGGACAAGTGGTGAATGGGCAAATCGTCTGGTTCGAACATCTGAAAATGCAGGATGTGGATCAGGTCGGAGGAAAGAACGCATCCTTGGGTGAAATGATCAGCGGCCTCGCCGATGCGGGTGTCAGCGTTCCGGGCGGCTTTGCTACAACAGCTCATGCATTTCGTGAGTTTCTGCGTCACAATCACCTTGCGGAACGGATTGATCCGTTGTTGAAAGCCCTCGATGTGGAGGATGTAACCGCATTGGCCGAGGCAGGCAAGACGATTCGTCAATGGGTGGTTGAATCCCCCTTCCCTGAAGTCCTGGAGGCCGCGGTAACCGAGGCCTACAAACAGCTCACTGGCGACACGGATACTCCCCCGTCTGTCGCTGTCCGTTCCTCGGCAACCGCCGAAGACCTGCCGGATGCCTCATTCGCCGGCCAGCAGGAGACCTTCCTCAATGTGCAGGGATTGGATGCCGTGATGATCGCCATCAAGGAAGTCTTCGCCTCCCTCTACAACGATCGGGCGATCTCCTATCGGGTACATCAGGGTTTTGCCCACGAAGATGTGGCTCTCTCCGCAGGTATTCAGCGCATGGTGCGTTCCGATATCGGCTCGTCCGGGGTTATGTTCACCCTGGACACCGAGTCCGGCTTCAAGGATGCCGTCTTTATAACCAGTTCCTACGGCTTGGGTGAGACGGTGGTACAGGGCTCGGTGAATCCTGATGAGTTCTACGTCCACAAGGGCAACGTGGAAGCGGGACGCCCGGCCATCCTGCGACGCAATCTGGGCGGTAAGGCGATTAAAATGATATACGGTCAGGCGGATGAAGAGCGGGTGGTCACCGTCGATGTACCGGAACAGCAACGTCGACAGTTCTCTCTCACAAACGAACAGGTGGAAAGTCTGGCGCAGATGGCGATCACCATCGAAAAACACTATCAGCGTCCAATGGACATCGAGTGGGGCCTGGATGGCAGTGACGGTCAACTCTATATTCTGCAGGCAAGACCGGAGACGGTGGAGAGCCGGGTCAACGCCTCCACGGTGGAACGATTCAAATTGGAAGAGAAAGGCAAGGTCCTGGCCCAGGGCCGCGCCATCGGTCAACGCATCGGTGTCGGCGTGGCAAAGATCATCCATGATGCCAGTGAAATGGCCAAGGTCGAGCCCGGTGATGTATTGATCACCGACATGACCGACCCTGATTGGGAGCCGGTAATGAAACGGGCCTCCGCCATCGTCACCAACCGGGGCGGCCGAACCTGTCATGCTGCGATTATCGCCCGCGAACTGGGTATCCCGGCGGTAGTGGGTTGCAACAATGCTACCGAAACCCTGCAAGAGGGCCAGGATGTCACGGTATCCTGCGCCGAGGGCGATGACGGTTTTATCTATCAAGGTTTACTGAAATTCTCAATCAGCCGCGGCGACGTCACCTCCCTTCCTGAACCGCCCGCCAAGATCATGATGAATGTGGCCAATCCGAGTCGAGCCTTCGCCTTCAGCCGAATTCCCAATGCCGGTATCGGTCTGGCGCGCCTGGAGTTCATCATCAACACCACCATCGGTGTACATCCCCGGGCACTGCTGGAGTTTGACAATCTGCCCAGCGATATCAAAGCCAAGGTTCAGAAACAGGTCGACGGTTATCCGGCCCCGGTCGATTTCTATGTGGAGAAACTGGTTGAAGGTATCTCCACCCTGGCTGCCGCCTTCAAAGGTAAACCGGTCATCGTGCGCATGTCCGATTTCAAATCGAACGAATACGCAAACCTGATCGGAGGCAAACTCTATGAACCCGAAGAGGAGAATCCGATGATCGGTTTTCGCGGAGCCTCCCGCTATATTTCAGAGAGTTTCAGGCCCTGCTTCGAGCTGGAATGCCGTGCCCTGAAACGGGTACGGGAAGAGATGGGATTCGAGAATGTGGAGATCATGATCCCCTTTGTACGCACCCTGGAGGAGGCAGCCGCTGTCATCCGACTGTTGGAGGAGAACGGCCTTAAGCGGGGTGAAAACGGTTTACGGGTCATCATGATGTGCGAACTGCCCTCAAACGCCGTTCAGGCCGAAGAGTTTCTGAAATTTTTCGACGGCTTCTCCATCGGTTCAAACGATATGACCCAGTTGACCCTTGGATTGGACCGGGATTCCGGCTTGGTGGCCAAGAGCTTTGACGAGCGGGACCCCGCGGTTAAGCGGATGCTCGATATGGCCATTCAGGCCTGCAATACGGCAGGAAAATATGTCGGCATCTGCGGACAGGGCCCGTCCGACTACCCTGATCTTGCCGAATGGCTGGTTGAGCGAGGTATCCAAAGCGTCTCCCTGAATCCGGATACGGTAATCGATACCTGGCGTCTGCTGGCCGGCCTGGAAAGCTGATCGAACAGCCCGGGTGCCGATTTTGGCGGCACCCGACTCATCCGATCAAATCGCCTATAGCAATAAAAACCTGCGGCCCAGCGTATGAAGCGTACCATCTTCTTTCTTGCCGACCACACCGGCATCACAGTCGAAGCCATGGGACGATCGCTGCTGAGTCAATTCGACGGTTTTACCTACGAAACTGTGCATTGGCCTTTTATCGATAGTCTCGACAAGGCCAGGCGGGTGGCGGAGCGAATCAATCAGACGACTATCGAGTCCGAACAGAAGCCGATTGTCTTCACCACCCTGGTGGACCCCCAGATCCGTGACTATTTCAAGCAGTTGGATGTTCCGGTAATGGACTTTTTCGAGACATTCACTGCCCGCCTGGAGGAGGAGTTGCAACTACCCTCCTCCCATGCCTTGGGTCGTTTTCATACGACTGACAACAACCGTGCCTACGATCAGCGCATCCATGCGGTAAATTTCGCACTGAACAATGATGACGGGGCAGTCACCAGGAACTACACAACCGCCGATCTGATCCTGATTGGGGTATCCCGTGTCGGTAAGACCCCCACCTGTCTTTTTCTCGGGTTGCAGCACAGTGTTCTGGCGGCAAACTACCCCCTCACGGAAGATGATCTTGAGAATGACCTGTTGCCAAATGTGTTGAATTCTTACCGGGACAAGCTCTATGGGCTGACCATCGATCCACACCAATTGCAACGCATTCGGCAGGAGCGGCGGCCAGACCGCCGCTACTCATCGCTGGAACAGTGTAAAATGGAGATAAAGCTTGCTGAAGATCTCTATAAGCACTATACAATCCCCTATTTGGATACCACATCCATGTCCATCGAGGAGATCTCCGCCAGGCTTTTACAACATATCAACCGGGCCGCCAAGGTTACAAACGAGTAACACCCGGTCTTGCCCAGATCCTGGCATGGCAGGAACAATCCCGTGTAAGCTTTACGATAACTGTAGCGGTCGCTCACACTGATCCGTCAAGCAGGAATATACTATTTAACTTAGAATACACAACAACATTCATATCCAACTGATTTGTAAGACTATATCTGTGATTAACTGGTTTGTAAGACTGTTTAGGAAGGCACCTGTTCCCATCGCCATCAAATGGACGATCTACATCGGGACACTGATCACGATGGTTATGGGTGTTCTCGGCTGGTTTCTCATCACCCAACAAACCAGCTTCCATATGCGCGAAGTCAAGGGCTTCGGAGAGGTCCTGGTTGAACAACTTGCCCACTCCGCCAGCGAACCTTTGCTGGCGGATGACCAATTCAATCTGCAGGGACTCGTAAGCCGACAGACACAAAATGATAAGGTGGTCGGCGCAGCGATCGTGCCGAGTGAAAAACCATGGATCACATCCGGCAATGTGCCCCACCAGCTCCCCGGCTCCGAAGAGCTGTTACCGATGATCTGGTCCTGGCGCGATGAAGGGAATATCCGGCATCCGGCAATCACTTTTTTCAGCCCCATCAAATTTCGCGATGTCATCGCCGGCCATGCGATGATCACACTGGACCGGCAGTTCCTTGATCGGAATCAGCAGCGCACCATAGGTATCATCGGTTATGCCACATTTGGATTGATACTGATTGCAGCCATACTCTCCTATGTCCTGAGCAAGCGCTTGAGCAGGCCTATCACCCTGCTCGCCCAGGCGGGACAGCAACCTGAGGCGGGTCTGCTGGTCAGCCCGATGGAGACCGACCGCCATGACGAGATCGGCCAGGTGTATGCCCATTTTGACCGTATGAGCGCGGGACTTCTGGAAAAGCGCCAGGTTGAAGATGCCCTGTCACGCTATGTATCACCCGTGGTTGCCGAGAAAATCCTCTCAAACCTGTCGCAACCGCGCCTCGCCAATCAGGAGATGGAAGGCAGTATCCTGTTCTGTGACATAGTAGGTTTCACCCGGCTTTCGGAGGATCTTCCCGCCGATGAGGTGGCTTCCCTGCTGAACCTCTATCTGGGCGCCATTGCCGACTCCGCTCACCGCTGTCGCGGTGTTGTGGATAAATTTATCGGCGACAGCGCCATGATCCTGTTTGGCGTTCCCGAAGCGGATAAGGAGCACGGCCAGCAGGCAATCCGGTGTGCCTGGCTGATTCAAGCCATGGTGCGTCATATCAATAAAAAGCGTCGTCAGGCAGGCAAGGAACCGATCATGCTTCGGATCGGCATAAACAGCGGTACAATGCTGGCCGGTAATATCGGAATACCCGACCGACTGGAATATACTGTGGTAGGCGATACGGTTAATCTCGCCTCCCGCCTATGCGGTGCAGCACCTGTTGACGGTATCATGATGAGTCAAGCGACGGCGGCATTACCAGGCGTATCCGATATGGTTGAACTGCACAAACAGCCCACGCTGAAGATACGTGGCAAAAAAAATCTCGTCACACCCTATATTGCGGGAACACCGTCGCGGGAATTCGGTCAATGGTTGATGCGTACCATGGCTTACATATTGAAAAAACAGGTTAGATGAAACAACCTTTCAAACTTTTCGCAGCCTATCTTTTGTTATCGATGCTTGCGGGCTGCCAATTGATAGAAAGCAAAAAAACCACGCCCGCCCCCGTTGAAGAGAATGCACTGGACAAGAGCCGGCAGCTGGCCGCCAAGGGGCGTTATGGCGAGGCTATCAGCCTTCTTGACCGTGCCAGTACCAACAGGAATCTGAGCACAGCGTATTCGAAAGAGCTCGAAAGTTTCAGAACCCAGCAAAAGACACTGGAAGAGGAACTGAACGATCAATTGCTCATCAGCAATACTTCAGCATTGAAGAATCAGCTGCCGATTCTTACCAAACTGAGCCAGGCCAGTCCCGATAAACCACACTACGCCACGCTTTTGCAAGAGACCCGGGAAACCCTGCTCAGCATGCAAAAGTCTCTGTCAGAGTGCGCATGGCGCCATTTTAAGCGAAACAATGCCCTCTCCAAGGATTGCCTGACACTCGCCCTGTCGCTGAAACAGGACAAGGCCGACCAAAATCTCATGGAGCATCTGCTCAAGGAGCAGATCCAGTACAAAAAAGATGTTGCAAAAAAAGAGCAGACCAATCGAGAGCAGAAGTGGAAAAAACGTATCGACAAAAACCTGACGGAGGCCCAGCGACTTGTTGAGAGCGGGCAACTCAAGGAAGCCAGGCGTGCGCTCAAGCGCGTGTTGAAGGAATCGCCCAAGAACGAGACAGCGAAAAAATTACTCGCCGACGTCAACCGAACATTAAAGAAATATATAGAAAATCTGTTACTGGCAGGTGACCGGCTCTACCGGGACGGCGAGATAGAGAGTGCCAAGGCGACCTGGCGGGCAGCCCTGACACTGGATCCTACGGATCTGCGGGCACGGGAGAAGATACAGCGCGCCCAACGCGTGCTCGACAATCTCGAAAATCTGCGTAAAACCAACGAAGATGACATAAAGAAACCATAACTATCTGTTTTCTTTTCATTTAACACTGCCTACCCTAATGTTTTTTTGTCTCTGCAACACTATCCATACCCATACCTTGAATATTATGATCGCTCACCGATGCTAGAAATCACACGAAAATGGTGGTTCCTGATTGATGATCCGCTATAATCGCGGCCGGCGATCACTGTCTCACTCACTATCCGAAGTTGAAGAATCAGACTCATCTGTCGCCATAGCCCACACCAGGCTACAGATATCCGCCTATGACCAAAGAAACGAAACATATCGACACTCAGATAAGGCATCCGATGGGATGGCTCCTGAGTTGTCTCATGCTGCTACCGCTGATGAGTCATGCACAATCCAGTGATTGGCTACCTGTCAGCCCGGTTTCGTTCTATGAGTTGGCATCGGTACAAGCAACCTTGCCGCAACAGTTCCCTGAACGTTACCCCGGCATATTCGAGCTACAGGAATCCTCAGCCCCCTCCACACAGCAGGACAGGCCCTACGGCTTTGGCAGGGAGCTCAATGACGACAGTCCTGTGGACTATCCCGGTTTGAGGCGTGATGCCGCCTATTTTTTCGGTTACCAATTTTTTATTGTGGGACTGCTGTACGTCATGCCGGAAGATATTTCCGCATGGACTGAAGAGCAAAAAGAGGAATATACCTTCGAAAAGTGGTGGGACAACGTCTCTCAGCCCCGTTGGGATCCCGACGAGTGGTATATCAACTACATACTGCATCCCTATTGGGGTATGACCTACTATACCCGTGGCAGGGAGCGGGGATTGTCGGAAACAGGAGCTTTCTGGTTTTCCTTTACCCTGTCTTCAATCTATGAGTTCGGACTTGAGGCACTGTTTGAACCCGGTTCCGTGCAGGATGTCATTTTTACCCCAACCATGGGCGCCTTGCTGGGTTGGTATTTTGAGGAGACCCGTCGCGAGATCAAACAACAATCAACATTCAGCACCTGGGACAAAACCATTCTTATCGCCACCGATCCCCTCGGCACCTTGAATACCATGGTGGATAGTCTATTTGGCGTCGGGGTTGAGAGCGAGTTGGCGTTGCGCACCTTTTACCAGAGTCCAAATCTCATTGAGTCTTTGCAACCGAACTGGAGAGATCCCCACAGGGCTCACACAGATCCTATGGTAAAAGACTATCTCGGCATCCAACTTACCTTGCGCTGGCACTGAAGGACGTGATCCGCGGCGTTCAGCTGCATCTCTCATATTCCCATCATAAAATTCCGAGCCAGTTGTCGGGCTGTCAGCTCAATGTACACGCCGCAGCATCCATACCGCCAATACTAGAAATAGCAGCAGAGGAAAGAATGCGGCAAACACCCCATTCAGAGAATAGACCACCGCCATGTAGGAGAAGGCCCTGTTCAAAAGATAAAAGACAATACCCAGCATGGCACCGACAAATATGCGTTGTCCCACCCCAACGCTGCGCAGAGAACCGAACACGAAGGGGATACTTAAAAACAACATCACCATAGTCACCAACGGGGTAGTCAGCTTGCCCCAGAACGCCACTTCATAATTGATCGATGCCTGACCGTTCTTCTGCAGATAGTCGATATATCGCCACAGATCCCAGGCAGCCAGCATGTGTGGTTTCACTGTCAGCACATCGAGCGCGGAAGGATCCAACTCTGCATGCCAGGATTGAAGGGATTTCGCAGATACAGATATACCGGCTTCAGTGAAATCCGTCTGTTTCACATCCTCTATAACCCAACCATCTGATTGATAGCTGGCCCGATCCGCATGTATCGCCCGGAGAAGGCGGGAATCCTCACCATATTCATAGATCGATATATCCGCCAATTGGGAATCCGGGAGAATCTGTCTGATATTGATGAATGTGTTGCCGTCACGGGACCAAAATCCGTAGCGGGTCTTTAGGCTGATCTGTCCGGACAAGGCCTCATTCTTCATACGTTGTGCCTGTTGTTCCGCTTCGGGGGCAAGATATTCGCCAATCATCACTACAACCGCCAACACCAAAAGCCCTGTCTTCAACACCGATAATACGATCCTGGCAATCGAGATACCGGCCGCCCGCATGGCCAGGAGTTCCGAATTACCCGCCAGCACTCCCAATCCGATCAGGCTCCCGAGCAGGGTCGCCAACGGAAAGAGTTCGTAACAGTATCGTGGCATGCCCAACAGCACATAGGTGTATGCCATCGATGTGGTATATCCCCGTTCCACCTCTTCCAGTTCGGCAACTAATTCAAAAAATCCTATCAGCACCAGCAGTAGCGCCAGTACACCGACGATCCCAATCAATACTGTTCTGCCGATATATCTGTCAAAGAGAGTGATCATGCCCCGCCTCTCAATAATTTCCGCTGCATCCTGCGATAGTGGTGAGAATCGGGAATCAGCAGCAATAGCCCGATCAGCGCCAGCATTAAATGCACCCACCAGATTCCCAGCCACTCCTCTGTCGTGCCATCGATCATCCAATTCTCCGCCACCCCCTGCAGGCTCAGGTAGAGTGTGTAGAGGATAAAGGCCAACACCAAACGACCAAACGGACCTTGGCGGGGCATGGAACGGCTGAGAGGCAGGCTGAGCAGTGTAAACACCAATAGACCGAGTACTTGTGCGAATCTGACCTGGAATTCAGCTCGATCCCTGATCGACTTGGAGTTCAATAGCGCTTCATTCGAAAGGGATTTGCGGTTGATCTTGGCGACCACTCCTTCGGCCCCCTTGATACGCAAGCCATAACGTTCAAATTCGCTGATCCGATAGTCCGCCTCCCCAGGTGAACCTTCATATCTGACACCATCCTCCAATACCAGGTAGCGTTCAGCCGACTCCTCATCGACATATTGATATCCCTGCCTTGCCGTCACCAGGCTGAGAACACCCGCTTTGCGCTGTTGCACGAAGACATTACGCATCCGCCTTTTCTCACTTGCGATCGACTCCACATAGAGCACAAGGTCGCCCCGACTGTATTCATTGAAGCGCCCGGCACTTATTCCGGCCAGTTCAGTGGCCTGTCCACGCTGCATGCTGATCAGCTCCGCACTGAGGCGGCTCGCCCAGGGTTGAACATAGAGCGACAACCAGCCCGTCAACAACGCGATCGGTGTCACCACGAAAATCAGGGAGCGGTAGAGTCGAAAGTCTCCGATGCCACAGGCGGCCAGGGCAACCACCTCGCTATCACGGTACATTCTGCCGATCACATACAGTACAGCAAAGAAAAAGGCTGGTGGAATCAGGCGTGGAATATAGACCACCATCTGCAAACCGAGCAACTGGAAAAGCAGATTGCTATTGAGATCTCCGGAAGCCACCTCTTTCAGTAATTTGATGAAACTGTTACCAAGCAATATCAAGGCGAGTACCAGCAGAATCGCAAACAGCGCCTTGAGCAAGTCTCTCAGCAGGTAGCGGTCAATCAGTGTGATCAAATATCATATCCTGGTCAGCGTTAACTCTATCGATCAGGGACGAAGCTTATGTTTAATGATAAGTGCCTGTCCAGAACTGCATAAGGGGATGCTCTCTATATGTCCTGTTCATTCTACTTAGATTACACCACACAAGGTGTTAGGGCCTGTTAACACTAATCCAATCGGCCCTGCTGGGACTGTTTTTTCGTCCAGCAAGGCAGCATGAGCGAATGCTAACGCCGCTGGGAGGAAAAACAGCCCCAGCCCTTCAGGTGCAACAGGGCCGATTGGATTAGTGTTAACAGGCCCTAATTAGCTTATGATTGGGTAGACTTGAGTCAATCGTTGTCGAGTCGTGATCCTGACTTTTTATAACCCATAGTGTATATAAAACATTACATCGGCTGTCTATCCTACTTATTGATCTGCAACATAAAACTGAGAGGCCATCCACTCCATGGAATACAGCATTAAAACCGGAGATCCCGCCAAGCTTAACACTGCCTGCCTGGTAGTCGGCATCTTCTCCAAGCGTCAACTCTCGCCTTTGGCACAGCAGTTGGATAAGTCCAGCAAGGGTGCACTGCAACGTATCCTCAAACGCGGTGATATGAATGGAGAGAGCGGACAGCAGTTATTACTCTATGACCTTCCCGGTATCCAGGCAGAGCGAATCCTCTTAATCGGGCTGGGTAAGCAACGCGATTTCGGCAGAAAACAGTACGCCAAATGTGTCAATGCCGCAGTCAAGAGTCTGAACCAGAAACATGCAATAGAGGCAGTCTGGGGTCTCAGTGAACTTGTAAATGAGGATTTTTCACTGCCTCAGGCAGTCAGAGAGACCGTGATAAGCGCCGGGTCCGGCCTCTACCAATTCAATGAAACCAAGAGTGAAGTCAAAAAAAACCAACGTCCGCTTAAACGCCTCGCACTATTCCTGCACGATCGGCGCCACTTAAAAGCAGCGCAGAAGGCGCTCTATCAGGCAGTAGCCATCGCCGATGGCATGGAATTGACCAAAGACCTGGCCAACCTGCCGGGCAATATATGCACTCCTGGCTACCTCGCCGATCAGGCACGAAAACTGGGGCGCAACGACAGCCGCCTGAAAGTGAGGATACTGGATGAAAAGCAGATGGCCAAGTTGGGCATGGGCGCCCTGCTCTCCGTGTCCCGTGGCAGTCGACAGCCGGCAAAATTGATCATCATGGAGTATTCGGGAGGAAAACCCGCTGCAAAACCCGTTGTACTGGTTGGAAAGGGACTAACCTTCGATGCAGGCGGTATATCCCTCAAACCTTCAGCGGCGATGGATGAAATGAAGTATGACATGTGCGGTGGCGCCACGGTCATTGGCGTCGTCAAGGCAGCTATCGCCATGGAGTTACCGATTAATCTGGTTGGTGTCGTGCCTGCCTCGGAAAACCTTCCCGATGGAGATGCCAATAAGCCGGGCGATATCGTGACCAGTATGTCCGGCCAAACCATTGAGATACTCAATACCGATGCCGAGGGTCGCCTCATACTCTGCGATGCCCTCACCTATTGCGAACGCTTCAACCCCGCTGCAGTAATTGACATCGCCACACTTACCGGTGCATGCATCGTGGCCCTGGGCAACCAAGCTTCCGGATTAATGTCTAATAATGAATCCCTGGCAAACGAACTGTTGAGCGCCGGCAGCGATACTGGTGATCGGGCCTGGCAATTACCCTTGTGGGATGATTACCAGGAGCAACTTGACAGTAATTTCGCCGACATGGCGAATATCGGCGGCAAAGGTGCGGGTACAATCACAGCTGCCTGCTTCCTTTCCCGCTACACAAAAAAATTCAAGTGGGCTCATCTGGATATTGCAGGTACCGCCTGGCGTAGTGGTGCAAATAAAGGCGCCACCGGCAGGCCTGTGGGACTACTCACCCAATTTCTCATAAAGCGTTGTGGCTTGTGATGTTTAACCATAAATAAATTATGGCTTATTATCCAAATACATCGATCGCACCCAGCCGTTGCCAGCCGGAGATACTATGACGCAAGTCGACTTTTATGTACTCGATGAACGTGCCATGGGAAATCGCTTTACCCTGGCCTGCCGCCTGAGTGAAAAGATCTATCATCAAGGACGTAGGATCTTTATTCATACCGAGTCAGAAGAAGAGTCAAGACATATGAATAGATTGTTATGGACCTTTCGTCAGGGCAGTTTCGTACCTCATGGAATGGCTAAAGAGTGTAATCCTTTGACCACACCTGTGATTATCAGCCATGATAAGGAGAGTGGTGAAGAAAAGGATGTTCTGATCAATCTTGCGAGTGTTGTACCCAGTTTTTTCAGCAGATTTGATCGTGTTGCAGAGATCGTTGACAAGGAGCCACAGGTCGTAACTGCCGGGCGGGAACGTTTTCGCTTCTACCGTGACAGGGGCTATCCACTCAACAAGCACGACATAAAATAGATGAGCACAGACGACAAAACACACGATCCGGATTCAGACATTCCGCTACTGGAAGATGTGGTTTCAATGGATGAAATTGAATCGGAGTATATCGAATTCAGCGATGAAGAAGCCGATATAGAGGATAGTGATATTCCTGAGTATGACGAAGAACTGCTATCCATGCGGGACGATATCGCCAAGCAACTCGGGGATGACCTGAAGTTAATCGTTTCCGAAGCGGTGAATAGTGCAATCGATGAAGCCACTGACCGTATTAGCCAGATACTACACGATGAACTCGACAATACTATAACCCATCGAATTCGCAATCTCATTGAACAACGGTTGGAAAAAGAATTCGGACCTCGTCACCAGCATGCAAAAGATGAGCCCGTTCAGGATCCGATTGATCTCTATCAAGATGATAATCTTTGACTGTCTATATCTGTCCAGCCAATAGTAAACATCATGCGTCTCGCAAGACTTGATCATCTGGCGCACATCGTCAGAGACATAGAAGATGCGGTTTCTTTCTATAAATCAGTTCGTATGACAACCCAAGACTAAATATAGATATCTATGAATCATTCAAGTGTTGCAGGAGGCGTTTTTTCCTACTGACATATAGCCATGCACCCAAATAGACACAACATAGCGTCAATAAACTCAAGAGTATATTTTCGCCAACCGAATAGTAAGACAAGCCCATGGCCAATCCGAAAGCAATTACAATGATTGCAAATACCGCTACAATTTTGTACTCGGAATGATTAACCAGTTTTGCACATAAATACCCGGCAAAAGTAGTTATCAGACAACCGGAGACCAAGGCTACCAACGAGAACTTGGACGTCAATTCCATGGTGGAAAGCTTTGAAGTTATAACTTCAATGGAATCACCATTTGACGCGAGTATCATGCCGTAAACGATTGATATCGCAATTCCGACAAAAATAGTGGCTGTAATATCCACGACAGTTGCGATAAAGACAGCTTTTACTGCAGATCCTTTTTTCTCTATTTGGTTGGTTAAATCCGATTTCGGTGTCCTATAGACATCTTCATCCATCGATACTGTTCCTATATCCGTGGTAGCCCATGTAGTATTAATTACACAGCCCTTCAAACAAGTATGTTTCCTGTTTGTATATAACCAATAATCCACTAATTATGATTGTCGCGTCCCGGTTGATCGCGATATCCTAACAGCCAGAGAGCATCCCCGTTAAAAGTGTATCTGAGATCATTGTTTATTGATGCAATAAATCCGTCTCAGTACTCCTTAATATCCTCAAGACAGCCTTAGTGCTTGAATACTATGAATCAGGTTTTTGCCGACAGCCAAATCACGTTACTGTCGTCTGTTTCTGAGATAAAATCATCGAACGGTTTAGGGTTAGCTATACCGTACCCCTGACCAAGATCTATACCCACCCGGCGCAATTCCTCAATAATCGCGTCATTTTCAACGAATTCGGCTATGGTCGTCAACCTCATTGTGTCCGCAACCGTTTTTATTGCCTCTACCATCCCCCTGTCAAGAGAGTCTGTATTCATATCTTTTATGAACATGCCGTCGATTTTCAAGAAATCAATGGGTAAGTTCTTTAAATAACCGAAAGAGGAGAGTCCGGAACCAAAATCGTCCAATGCGAAACGACACCCCAACTCACGCAGTTCACGTATCATTCTCAAAGCGCTCGAAAGATTTTGAATAACTGCGGTCTCGGTAACCTCAAAAGTGATTTTTTCTGGCCTAATCCCATACTTTTGCAATAGCTTCTTTACCAATGGTGTAATTCGGCTATGACTAAGTGTGCCACCGGATAAATTGATAAAGCAGTCTGGGTAGTTACTGCTACAATTTGCCAACAGTCGCATGACTTCCTCAATAACCCAATGATCGACACGCTCTATCAAATCATATCTTTCGGCAGCCGGCAGAAAAGCACCGGGTGGTATCAGTTCTCCATCGACGGTCCGCATCCTTATAAGAACCTCTACAGCAACAATCAGTTGTTCATCGCTGTCAAATTTTACAATTGGCTGAGCATAGAGAACCAGGCGCCCTTCATCCATTGCACTGTTAATGCGTGAAACCCATTGCATCTCTCCCAATCTGCGTTTAGTTGTCACGCTGTCCTTTTCATAGACTATTATACGGTTGCGGCCTGAATCCTTCGCTGAATAGCAAGCGGCATCCGCTGCACTCATCAACTTGGCGATATTCTCGCTATACATATTTATAGGAGAGATGCCGATACTGAGACTGATCCTGAAAGTTTGATTTTCCCAGTAAAAATGGTGCTGTTGAACGTCCTCCCTCAAGGAATCTATTCGCTCTATGGCCTGCACTAGCGGACAGTCTATCAATATTGCACTGAATTCATCGCCTCCCACCCGCGCCAACACATCACTCCCTCTGAAATGTTTACGCATGAGGCGCCCCAGCTGTCGCAAAAGCTCGTCTCCTGCAACGTGTCCACAGGTATCGTTAACCACCTTGAATTGATCCAAATCCATGAAGCACAGGATATGCTCGCGACCCCGATGTCGCGCCGAGTCCAAAGCGTTCTCCAGATGGGTCTCAAATGCACTGCGATTCATCAAATCGGTGAGACTGTCATGATTTGCCTGACGATGCAGTTCTTCCTGCAGTCGGTATTCACGTGTAATATCACGCAATACGATAACCACACCATCAGTCTCTATATCCTGGCTAAAGATCCGAGCCGCAGTAACCTGAACCTGCAGCGCCTCTTTCTCATCTGTTAACAGCGAGAGCTGTTCGTTGACATTCTGATTTGGCTTGCTGGTGCGACATTGTGCTAACAGGCTGTCAATATCCCAGTCCTCGCCATCATCCACCAGCCTTACCATGTCAGAAAAATGCCGGCCAATTGCCTGTTCAGCATCTGTGTTGAACAGCTTCATCGCCTTATTGTTCAGATAGCTGATCAATCCGTCCATATTGACAGTAATCACACTGTCACCAATCGACGCCAACGTTATATGAGCCTGATTGCGCTCCTTGCGTAATTCCTTCTCTGCCTTCCGCTGAGCCGTTATATCCTGGATATAGACGTAGACCTCATCAGCAACATCGATCATCTGATAATGCGCAAGCATATGTATTTCACCAATCTTTTTTTCTCCATATATCTGACGCTCTCCGTTAGCGAGACGATCGATGAACATTTTGTGGCTGTCCGGCAGTATGCTGATTGGATCTGTGATGTTAAGCCTGACAAGTAATCTTCTGAGTGCTGGATTTTTAAAAGTTAATTTCCCATTTAGATCGAATGCGATAATAGGATTTGGGTTTTCACGAGGATAGGCAGCCAGTTGCATATTTCGGGATTCTGTATCCTTTAACTCTTCAACCATCAAAGAGAGCAGGTTTGCCTTGTGACGGCGAGTCAGGAAAAGATAAATTAGAAGTGCAAACAGACCGGTCAGTGAAAAAACCGCCACTGCGACCCTTAACCCCTGTTTCAGGGTATGCTTGTATGCGCCTTCGAGACTGATGGCCAGTGTCAATTTTGCAAGGCCACGGTATGAGTATGGTACATCCTGTTCAAGAATATACCGTCGTACAGATGATTGAACAGGACCATAGCCCGCTATGATGAATCCGTTTCGTGATACCAACTTTATCTCATCGACTTCGCTATACTTGGCAGCCCATTGATTGATGATTTTGGATAAGGATTCATAATTGCCTTTCTGGAGTTCTGCCTCTGCAATCGAAGCAATGATCTCCATTTGACCCTTTGCCAGTTCTTCAGTGAACTGCACATGCTGGTGATGCTCATTCCTTAACACAATCCCTGATGCCAGTGCCAGAACCAGGAAAAATATAATGCTCACCAGCACTACCCACACCAGGGTTGGCGCATGCTGATCCTTGCTCACTTGACCACTCCCCTGGCTCGTAATTCAGCAATTACATCTCTGAGTTTTTGATAATCATCCTCTTCAACACTAACCAGGGCTGTCGCAGTTTTTTTGATGGGATAGAGTACCTGATTGGTTTCAGGACTGTCGGTGGATAGGCTGAGCAATTGCTGCCGCAGCAACCTAACCTTATCGGGATTTGTATCGGCTGGAGCAATGAAGAGATGTTCCGATATCTCAGGTGTAGTAGCGATAGCGACAATCCCTTTGTGATGATATTTATCAAACACCGCCTCTTTTACAGCGCCCGCATCGGCATCACCAGCAAGCACAGCTAGCGCAACATTGTCATGGCTACTGTAAAAATTATAACTCGCGAAATCTTCGACATCGATACCCGCTTCAAATATCACCTGTCTAGGTACAAGATGACTCATCGTGGAGGATGAACTGCCGAATGCGAAATGGCGTCCTTTGAGGTCCATAAGGGTACGTATATCGCTACCCTCTCTGGTAAAAATCTTTCCGGTAAATGTGGATTTCCCGTCGATCTCCAATCTAGCCAACAGATATGGAACAAAATCCATATCCTTTAATTGAACGAGGAGCGCCGGACCGATGTATGCCAGATCCAACTGCCCCTGAATAATTGCATTTATGTGGGATTCATAGGACTCCCCGATTCGCACCTCGACAGGTTGCCCTATGCGTTGGCTCAAAAACTCCGCTAATGGCGTGAACATCTCACGGATTTCATCATGGGAACGATAGGGATGGATGCCGAGAATCAGTGAATCTGTACTATGAGCTGTGGTAGAAATACAGACAAAGAAGACGGCGGCTATTCGAACTAGCCGCCCTATCTCCTGTCTGCTCCTTAGTACCTTTTGCATGCGCTCCCGATCCCGGGTTCAGGTTTTTATAGTTACCTTAATCCATAACCCCAATCCTACTATTTATAAGGGGTTTATTAAACATATCCTAGTCCAATCCTGTTAATCCACCTTAATGAAAGCAGTGACCAAACCTCAACTGGGTCCCAGCTGAAGCAGCTTCTGTTCTTTTCTGCTCCGTTTGATGATTTTTCTGCAGATTTTCTTGTCCAAAAGCGCCATGATCTCCAGATCTATTACATCTGCTCTGCTGCAATCACCGTCGCGACGAAGATTTGCTGCCAAGCGCTCAAGTTCCCGGATGCTGCCTTTAACCCGTTTACGATTACGATGATTGATCGCCGCACCCATTTTGATCTGCCTGACAAGATCATCGGCTGTATGTATATAAGGATTTCCGTTCTCATTCAGCATATCGGCCACCGATTTAGGTTGTTTTCACAATCTTGTTGTCTTCGATACTACTGCACCAGGTAAAAGCGTATCTCTAAATTAACTATAACCCTTTAATTTTAAACAGAAAGTGATATATGACACTGGAAGACAGTGGAAAATGCACACCTGGCTGAGCTTAGGGGGTATGGCCATTTAGCCATTTGTAAGTAGATATTTATGTGTCCTGCGACGCTTCGCGTCTGGTCGAACGAAGGGTTCGAATCAAATCCTCCCTATCCGCCATATAAAAAGGGGCTGAGGGTCTCCCTGGCTTGGCTGCCAGCTGATGGGAGGGATTGATTCGCCTGCGGCTCACCCCTTCGGGGCGCTCTCGCTACGCTCGGCGTCCTGCGACGCTTCGCGTCTGGTCGAACGAAGGGTTCGAATCAAATCCTCCCTATCCGCCATATAAAAAGGGGCCCAGTGGACCCCTTTTTATATGGCGGAGAGAGAGGGATTCGAACCCTCGATGGAGCTATTAACCCCATACTCCCTTAGCAGGGGAGCGCCTTCAGCCGCTCGGCCATCTCTCCGGGTGTAGTTGATTTTGGATGCAGTCAAACCCGTATGGGTGACTTTTACATCTTTTCAGGATTGAGGCGGTCTCAAGGTTTGGGACCCTGGTTCCCCTGATCCTTCAAGGTGCTGAGATTGTACAGATTTCTTCTTCCACAAACAAAAAAACTTTACCTTCCATGGCAAAGTTATTTATTGGGGTTAAGGCTTGTCGTTTTTATTCAGACCAGACGCCTCTAGGACGACTCTTCCGACTGCTCTCTTTTTATACGTTCATAGATCTCTTCCCGGTGTACGGTCACATCACGCGGCGCATTGACACCAATACGTACTTGATTTCCTTTAACACCTAATACAGTAACCGTAACCTCATCTCCAATCATCAGGGTTTCGCCGACACGGCGAGTAAGTATTAACATGTCCAGTCTCCATGTTGTTCCTTGAGTTTTTGGCGGGCTTCGATTCTGTAACAGTTCAATCTCAGCACCACCATTGCCAACCAAGCCTCCGTATAATACGGGACTGGTAGCTCTATTTTAGCAACTGGATAATGGGTAAAAAAGGGAAAATACGACTCAAAAGACCTGTTTATAGGGCCTAAATGCCCTTAATCCCGATTTTTAGGATTGTACTTCTTTCTCCAGCTCAAATGCGTCGTGCAGCGCCCGGACACCCAGTTCGAGATATTTTTCATCAACCACCACAGAAATCTTGATTTCAGATGTGGATATCATACGGATGTTGATACCTTCGCCAGCAAGTGCCTCAAACATCTTGCTGGCGATCCCCGCATGGGAACGCATACCGACACCGACCAGGGAGATCTTGACGATCTTGTCATCTGCCAACACTTCGCGTGCACCCATTTCATCGGCTGTCTGCTGAAGAATCTCCCTGGCACGTTTAAAGTCGACCCGATTCACGGTGAAAGTGAAATCCGTGCGCCCGGTATCGTGAGAGATGTTCTGAATTATCATGTCGACTTCGATATTCTGGCTCGATATTGGGCCAATTATCTTATATGCCACACCCGGTTGATCCGGAACCCCCAGAATGGTCAGCTTCGCTTCGTCGCGATTGAATGCAATACCGGAAATCTTCGCCTGTTCCATGTTCTCTTCCTCAAAGGTAATCAGTGTGCCGTCGCCCTCTTCGAAGCTGGACAGGACACGTAGGGGAACATTGTATTTGCCTGCAAATTCGACGGCGCGTATCTGCAGCACCTTGGAACCGAGGCTGGCCATCTCCAGCATCTCTTCGAAGGTGATGCGCTCCAGCCGCCTGGCCTTGGGTTCAACTCTGGGATCGGTTGTGTAGACACCATCCACATCGGTATAGATCTGACACTCGTCAGCCTTAAGGGCGGCGGCCATGGCAACTGCCGTCGTATCCGATCCGCCTCGGCCAAGTGTGGTTATGCTGCCGTGTTCATCGACACCCTGAAAGCCGGCGACCACAACCACCCGGCCCGCCTCAAGATCCGCACGAACACGGGCGGCATCGATATCGCGTATGCGTGCCTTGCTGTATGCGCTGTCAGTGAGAATGTGCACCTGTCCACCGGTATAGGAACGGGCAGGACATCCAACCTTGTGCAAGGCCATGGAAAGCAGCGCGATCGTGACCTGCTCGCCTGTGGAGACCAATACATCCATCTCCCTGGGATCAGGTGCGTTATCGATCTCTCCGGCGAGTGAGATCAGCCGGTTGGTCTCACCCGACATTGCGGAGACAACCACCACAACCTGATCACCTCTGTCTATGCATCCCCTGACCTTGTTCGCAACGGCCATGATTCGCTCAATCGAGCCGACAGAGGTGCCGCCATACTTCTGCACAATCATTGCCATGACAGTTTTAAACCCCAAATATCCAAGCGCCTAAAAAAGCTGCACATTAAACACCAAACCGGCCCACAACGGAACCATATATTGAATCCGATTTAACGTTGAGACTTTTATTCCAGGCCCAGTTGTTTCCTGACCCAGGGTTCGACAATTTCCAGGGCCTGTGGAAGTGCAGCGGGATTACTGCCTCCCGCCTGCGCCATATCAGGCCTTCCACCACCCTTGCCGTCAACCTTTTCTGCAGCCAGCTTCACCAGATCCCCCGCCTTCATCTGGGCGGTAAGATCCTTGGTCACACCTGCCACCAATGAAACCTTGCCCCCTGCTGTCGCAGCCAACAGAATAACCGCAGTGCCAAGCTTGTTTTTCAGCTGATCCATGGTCTCGCGCAGTGATTTGGCATCGGCACCATCCAGGTTGGCCGCAAGCACCTTCACCTCACCCACTGAAACAGCGCCTGCTGCCAGATCAGTGCCTGCGGCACTGGCGAGTTTCCCCTTCAGCTGCTCCAATTCCTTCTCCAGTTTACGGTTGCGAACCAGGATCTGCTCCAGCTTATCCTCGATCTCATCGCGCCCTGATTTGATCATTTCGGCGATCCGCTGCACCCGCTCTTCGTCCGCTTCCATCCATTCAACAGCTCGTTGACCGGTTATCGCTTCGATTCGGCGTACACCGGCGGCAATGCCACTCTCTGCGGTAATCTTGAAAAGCCCGATATCCCCCACCGCATTGACGTGGGTTCCACCGCAAAGCTCGGTGGAAAAATCACCCATGCTCAACACCCGTACCTGATCCGCATACTTCTCGCCGAAGAGCGCCATGGCACCGGATGCCTTTGCCTGATCCAGGGACATGAGTTGAGTTGCAACCAGGTGATTGTGGCGTATCTGAAGATTCACCAGTTGCTCGATCGTCTGCAATTGTTCACGAGTAATGGGTTCGAAATGGGAAAAATCGAAACGAAGCCTGTCCGCATCGACCAGCGAACCCTTCTGAGTGACATGCTCGCCCAGTTCCCGGCGCAGCGCTGCATGTAACAGATGGGTTGCCGAGTGATTGAGCGCAGTGGCCTGGCGGGTATAGGCATTGACCTGTGCAGTCACCTTGTCGCCAACAGCGAGGGTGCCTTCCTCAAGCTTGCCGATGTGAGCAAAGAGCTCACCACCCTGTTTTTGTGTATCGTCCACTTCGAACAGCAGGCCATCTCCTTCGAGGACACCTTGATCTCCCACCTGACCACCGGATTCGGCATAGAATGACGTATTATCCAGAAACACCATGCCGGACTCCCCCTGCTGCAGAGAACTGACCGACTCGCCATCACGCAGGAGAGCCACGACCCTCGCCTGATCCTCAAGGTGATCATAACCGGAAAACCGGGTCTCCTCTTCCAACCCCAGGTCGACATCCGCCACTACGTCGAATTGACTCGCGGCCTGGGCTCGTTCTCGTTGAGCCGACATAGCCTCGTCGAAACCTGACTGATCGATGGTCAGTTCGCGCTCACGGGCGATATCGGCAGTCAGATCCCTGGGAAACCCATAGGTATCGTAAAGCTTGAATACAAGCTCGCCGGGTATAACCTTGCCGTCAAGCTCATCAATGGTCTCTTCGAGAATCTTCATCCCCTGTTCCAGGGTCTGGGCAAACCGCTCCTCCTCCAGGCGCAGTACCTTTTCTACCTGGCCACGTTGCGACAGCAACTCGGGATAGGCCTCTCCCATCTCATCACACAAACAACCTACAAGCTTGTGGAAAAACGGCTCCTTCACGCCCAGCATATAGCCGTGACGAATGGCACGGCGAATTATCCGCCGCAATACATATCCACGGCCTTCATTGGACGGCAGGACACCATCGGTGATGAGAAAGGCGCAGGAGCGTATATGGTCGGCGATGACCCGTAGGGACTTCTCTTCCAGGTTACTGCAGCCGGTCAACTCTGCAGCGGCCTGAATGAGGTGGGCGAACAGATCGATTTCATAATTGCTGTGCACGTTCTGCAAGACGGCAGCCAGACGCTCCAGTCCCATACCCGTATCCACAGACGGCTTGGGTAGCGGTGTCAACACGCCATCGGCATCACGATTGTATTGCATGAATACCAGGTTCCAGATCTCGATATAGCGATCACCTTCCTCTTCAGCAGTGCCGGGAGGACCACCCCATATACCCTCTCCGTGGTCGAAAAAGATCTCCGAACAGGGGCCGCAAGGTCCGCTATCACCCATTGACCAGAAATTGTCGCTCTCATAGCGCTTGCCCCCCGGCTTGTCACCGATTCTGGTGAAACGGGCGGGATCGATTCCGATCTCGTCGAGCCAGATTTTTGCTGCTTCGTCATCCTCTTCATAGACGGTCACCCACAGCTTTTCCGCCGGCAGGCCGGTGGTTTCAGTGAGAAACTCCCAGGCATAGTTGATGGCGTCGCGTTTGAAGTAGTCTCCGAAACTGAAATTACCCAGCATTTCGAAAAAGGTATGGTGGCGAGCGGTATAACCGACATTCTCAAGGTCATTGTGCTTTCCGCCTGCGCGTACACAACGTTGAGAACTCGCTGCTCTTTGGTAGTTGCGCTTTTCCCGACCGAGAAACAGATCCTTGAACTGCACCATGCCCGCATTGGTAAAAAGCAGGGTGGGATCATTCTGTGGTACCAAGGGGCTGCTGGCGACCACCTCATGTTCGCGATCGGCAAAATAGTCCAGAAAAGCTTTACGTATGTCGGCGCTGGTTTTCATCATGAAGGAAAAAATTAACCGGGAAATAAACCCTAAAAGATAACAGGAACGGAGATAAAAAGCCCGTACAGGTTACATTAAAAGTTACATACTCCAGCTATCACCGCCTCGCCGGGAGCGGTAGCGGGTGGAAAAGCCACGCATGCGGAATGTCAGTCACCAATATGGGTCGGCGCGATGAGGGGATATTGGATACCCCCTCAGCTGGGGCACGCCGGTAATCAATCGAAAAGGAATTGACGGATCAGCTCGCCAGGGAAACCCCGATGTTGAAGAAATCTCGCCTTTCTGACCAGTGTCTTTCGATCCGTGCAGGATTCGGTGCCGAACTTGGCATCGTGTACCCGTTGCAACAAGGATGGCCATAGCTCGGCATATCCCTCGAGATAGGTTTCAATCAGCGCCTCATCGATACCACGCTCACGCAATTCAGCCCTGATGCGCACAGGTCCGCTGCCTCTCTCTGTCCTGCTGGCGATATAGCTTTCGGTGTAACGGTCATCACTCTGCAGACCGGACTTGCTCAAACGCTGCAGGATTGTATCGATTTTGTGCTCCTCGAAATCACGGGATTGCAGTTTGAACCGCAACTCCTGCAACGAGTGTTCACGCTGAGTCAGCAAGCGGATCGCCGCCGCCTCTATCTCCGTATAGCCCGCCTCGTTCAGACTTCGGCCTCGGCAAGTTCTTCTTCACTGTCTTGCGATGGCAGCAACTCCTCCCGGATACGGGATTCGATCGCCTCTGAGATATCGGGATTCTCTTTAAGAAAGTTACGCACATTCTCCTTGCCCTGGCCGATACGGTCGCCATTATAACTATACCAGGCACCGGATTTATCGATGATGCTCCGTTGAACACCCAGTTCGATGATCTCACCCTCATGGGAGATCCCCTCACCATAGAGGATCTCAAACTGTACCTGTTTGAAGGGAGGCGCGACCTTGTTTTTCACCACCTTGACCCGGGTATCATTGCCCACCACTTCATCGCCTTTCTTGATCGCGCCTGTGCGGCGGATATCGAGACGTACTGAGGAGTAGAATTTCAGCGCATTACCGCCGGTGGTCGTTTCCGGATTGCCGAACATCACACCAATCTTCATGCGAATCTGATTGATGAAGATCACCAGGCAATTGGTGCGTTTGATATTGGCGGTCAGTTTCCGCAGCGCCTGGGACATCAATCGAGCCTGCAAACCGACATGGGAATCCCCCATATCGCCTTCGATCTCCGCCTTGGGGGTCAGGGCAGCCACGGAATCGATGACAACCAGATCCACTGCACCGGAGCGCACCAGCATATCGGTGATCTCCAGGGCCTGCTCACCGGTATCCGGCTGTGACACCAGCAACTCATCCACATTGACGCCCAATTTCTCAGCGTACTGCGGATCGAGTGCATGCTCCGCATCTATGAAAGCGGCGGTACCCCCCATCTTCTGCGCTTCGGCCACCACCTGCAGGGTCAATGTGGTCTTGCCTGACGATTCCGGTCCGTAGATCTCCACGACACGACCTTTGGGCAGCCCACCGATACCCAGCGCAATATCCAGGCTCAGGGAACCGGTCGAGATCGCATCGATGTTACGGACTGCACTGCTGTCACCCATCCGCATCACAGATCCCTTGCCGAACTGTTTTTCAATCTGCCCCAGAGCGGCACTCAGCGCTTTTGCACGGTTTTCATCCATTCGGTCAATCCTCATCTGTTGAAATTAAGTAATGCGCCGGACATCCGAGTCCGGCGATCTGTCATGATCGGATGAAATTATCACACAGCCAAAGGCTCACGTCATGAGTCGATGCACAGGGTTTTTAGTCCTTCAGAGGCTCAAGAGAAATCTTAGGTACAACGGATATTTTCAATAATTTCTAATTGTTACATTAATCACTTAGAGACACGTTTAGATTACGCCAAACTTCTGCATTCAGTATTCATTCCGGCATGGTCTCGACGACGGAAGAATAGCCGTCAAACAGCGGCTTGCGTCTGCCCAACCACAGGGTGATGCTGAAGGTGATACTCAGTACAAGTAATGAGCCGGTCACCACCCCCTCCCATTCAGCCCAGCGCCAAAACGGCTCCAGATAAAATCCCCCCAGGGTGGCTCCGGCATAATAGAACATTAAATAGAGTGAGGTTGCGCTGGCACGTGCCCATTGAGCATGGCCGGTAACCCAGCCGGCCGCCAGGGAGTGGGTAAAGAAAAAGCCAAGGGCATTGATAAAAAAACCGGCGATGATGACAATCAGATTGGGTATCAGGGTCAATAATGTACCGGCCATAAAAATCACGATACCCACGCCCATTGCTCCGGTTTGAGATCGGTTTTTCACCAGGCGGCCGGATATTGAAGCCGCCAAGGTGCCTGTAAGATAGGTCAGGAAAAACAGGCCCAGCCAGTCAGAGGATAGACCATAGGGCTCATCCGCCAGAACAAACGTGATATAACTGTATTGGTTGACAAAGATAAAGAAATTCAACCCTCCGATGAAGCAGGCGGCAAGAATCATCGGATTGCGCAGATGCAGCATGAGGTCGCTTATAACCTGGTGGAACCGAAACGGCCTCGCTACAAAACGCTGCGATGCCGGCATCATGCGAAACACCACAAGCAGACAAATCAGATCGAAGGCGCCGAGGAACAGAAAACTGCTCCGCCACCCCCACTCCACCGCAACCAGGCCACTGATCAGTCGGCCTGCAACGCCTCCCAGGGTGTTTGCACCGATATAGATTCCGACGGCCAGCAACAAGGCCTTTGATTCAAACTCCTCACCCATATAGGCAAGCGCGGCGGCAGGCAACCCGGCAATCAAAGCCCCCTGAATGCATCGCAATATCAACAAACTGGCGTAATCGGCGGCGAATGCGGTTGCGACCGTCACCAGACACAGCAACAGCAGAGTGGCAAGAATGACCACTCTGCGGCCTATGGCATCGGAAAGAGGTCCGAAGAAGAGCAGGCAGACCCCCATCGACAGGGTCGCCACAGAGAGGCTCAGGGACGCCTCGAGGGAGTTTATGTCGAAGGCATCACTTAATACCGGTAATAACGGCTGAGTGATATAGAGATTGCTGAAAACCATCACCGAACCGATACAGAGTGCCAGTGTGGCATACCAGAATTTCGGTGAATTGGATTGAATCATGTTCGCTTGAAACGGTTATGACTGGAGTATATTGAGCCTAACCCCGATTTAACTATAATAAAAATATATAATTTATATAGTTTTCATTCGATTTGTATATGGACATTAAGCAACTGACCTATTTCAAAGCCGTATGCCAGTATGGCGGATTTAGCGCAGCAGCCCGTCGACTGCACATCGCTCAGCCCGCCATCAGCATCGCTATGCGCAAACTCGAGGCAGAGCTGAATCTTACCCTGCTGCATCGCAGCGATCGCCGGATCACCCCGACGGTAGAGGGTGAGGTGTTGCTGGGCCATGCCGTCCGCATCATCGAAATGACAGAGACCGCTGAACTGGAGATGCGCGAACTCAGAGGGCTGGCAAAGGGAGAGATGCGCATCGGGATCCCCAGCATGCTGGGTTCCTACTATTTCCCCCCGATACTCATGGGGTTCAAGCATCGCTATCCGGCGTTGAGTCTCTCTGTCTACGAACAGGGCACCCGCCGTCTTCAGGATATGATCAGGACAGGCGAACTCGACCTTGGCGTGGTGGTTGCGGATCCACCCCCGGAGGATCTGGAAACCCGCCTGCTGACCCGTGAAGAGATGGTTGTCTGTGTACCCAGAGAACATCCGCTCGCGGCACGCAACAGTATATGCATGGAGGAGTTCTTCAGCCATGAACTGGTGGTCTTCAAGACGGGCTATTTCCTGCGCGAGTTTATCGATCGCTACAGCCGGAAACGTAGTCTGCCACCGAAAATAGCCTTTGAAACCAATCTGATTCCCCTCACCAAGGCGATCGTGCGCCAAGGCTTTGGCATTACCACCTTTTTACGCATGGTGGTCGAGCAGGATACACAGAACGATCTGGTGGCGGTTCCATTCGACGAACCGGTATTTCTCGATCTCTCGTTGGCGTGGAAAAAAGGGGGGTATCTGTCAAGGGCGAACCAGGCATTTATCGACTTTATTCTAAGCCAAACCAAAGACATGAAACACCACATGCCGCAATGATCTTCTCAGGCAGTCTGATGCAATCACATCTGTCTGGCGATATGGTAGTTTAGATTCTACTTCGCCCTAAGCCGCTTTGAACTGCACAATCCGGGATAGAGGGTTGGTATACTTATAGCTTATCCTGGGTACACCGGTAATCTTGGCGGGCGACACGCCCTCTTCATGCCGTTAGATAATATTTTCTTAATCGTGGGTAGTAACTAAATTTATGTTTACAGGTATTGTTCAAGGGACCGCAGAGGTTGTCGACATCAAAAGCAAAGAGGCATTCCGTACCTATCGGATACGCCTGCCTCCGACCGCGCTGCAGGGTCTAAAGCCGGGAGCCTCGGTGGCGCACAATGGCTGTTGCCTGACAGTGACCCGCATCGAGGATGACCTGGTAGATTTCGACCTGATGCAGGAGACGCTGCGCGTCACCAACCTCGGGGCGGTTGATATCGGGGATCGGGTCAATTTTGAACGGGCCGCGCGTTTTGGCGATGAGATCGGCGGACATGCCATGTCCGGACATATCCTATGCACAGCGGAAGTCGTCAATATTGAGCGCAGTGAAAACAATTACCGTGTACGGTTCAAACTACCGCCCCAATGGCGTCACTACATCTTTACCAAGGGTTATATCGGCATCGATGGCATCAGCCTGACAATCGCTCGGGTAGAGGGTGATCAATTCGATGTCAATCTGATTCCGGAAACCCTGCAACGCACCAACATCGGCACACGCAAGATCGGTGATCATGTGAATATCGAAATTGATCCCCAGACACAGGCGATTGTCGATACTGTGACCAACTTACTACCGGATTTTTTACAACGGCTCAATCTGCCAAACCATTGACTTGCGGTTTTCTTGGCGCTTCCCCAGAACAGGTGTGCTAAATCCGGAATTTATGCAGGCCGCAAATAAACGCCAATCACCGCAAAATTGATGCAAATCCGCCGAACTCTTTGGCAACCGGCCGGTGATCAGTATCGATACGGTAAAAACGGGAACATAACAGACGAAGGCCGCTATAAACTGATGACACAGTTACTGGAATCCGGGAGCTTGTGGAAGAAGATTCGCACACGTACAGAGTCAGCCATCGCCAGAGGCGCGCTTCACCCCATTCCGACAGATTTCAATATCGTGCAACAGGGTGGACTCGAGTTTATGGTGCGCGTTGCGCATAACCTGAATCGCAAAACACGGGATAAAGTAAAACAAACCGCCATTCCTTCAAGTGTCCCTTCCAATCCTTTCCTGCCACCGGAACCTGAGATGACGGTTGCGGATATTACAGCGACCCATCTCTCGGTACTGAATAAATTCAACGTTGTAGAGAACCATCTACTGATTGTGACCCGTGATTTTCAGCATCAGGAGCAATTGCTGACCCTTGATGACTTCGAAGCGCTTTGGATCTGCCTGAGGGAGTACCCTTCACTCGGTTTCTATAATGGTGGTGCCGCAGCCGGCGCCAGCCAACGACATAAACACCTGCAGCTGGTTCCGCTGCCGCTCTATCAGGGGCAATCCGGCACCCCGTTTGACGCTCTCTATAACAATGCCCCACAGGGGGAGGCATTGCATAGCCTGAAGCAACTCCCATTCCTGCATTGCTGGTCCCCATTGCCGGGTGAACTCGCCGACAACCGCTCGCTGCCTGGGCACCCGCCAATACACCCAGACTGCCAAACAGCAGAATACAAATGATACTGATCCAGGCAGCATGCAGAAAACTCCTTCGAGTTGTCTGGCGATCGGCAAGAAACCCCCGGTCCATCATCACCGGATCATGCATGGGATAACTCCAGATCTGGAGCAAGGCAACCAGCATCAATACCGGACCCGGTTGATCGAACTGGAACGGTATGAACAGAATGTTCTGCAAGGTGAGATGTCCTCCGCCCATCACCAGAGTGATCAGAATACCCAGAATCAAAATGAAGATCAGCATCTGGAACAGATCGGTCCTGAGTGACGCATGCAGACCGCCCAGCATGGAATAGAGCAATGTCACGGCTGCCAGGCCGATCACCGCCAGCGCATAGGAGCCACTCCCGGCGGCGCCGAAGAGTATGCCAATCACCAGCAAGTTGGCGAATACCTCACTGCTCAGACGGATCCCGATCACCAGGTTGTAGCAGCGAGTCCCCCAATCCCCGAAACGGTCGTATAAAAATCCCTGAATACTGGTATAACCCTTACGAAAGCGCAGATCGTCGATAATCAGGCCGCCGGTGAGAAACGACAGATAATAAAAGGCGTAGGCAAGCGTACCCCACAGCCCATAGTAAAAACCCAGTATCGCGGCATTCATCAAGGATCGCGCGAAGATCCATGTTGTCACTTGAGAAAAGGTCAAGGTCAACAGGCCCGGTACCCCGCCAGCCGGTGAAAGACCCTGAAAAAAAGTACCGCCATTATCAGCTTTCGGAGTGATGATGATAGATACCGTTGCCACAACGGCAATCAATACAGGCAGTACGTATTCCATTTAAGCTCCCGTTGAAATCGTCTCGAATCAGTAATTCCGGCTTGGAAGTGTATTCAGTTATTTATGAATAAAACAGAGACTGATCTTATGTCTACGTCCATAGGATTAATATGGATTCAAAGCAGTCGTTGATACTTGATCCTAAAGCCGGTTTCCTGTTAAAGCCGTTTTTATTGGCGCATTTTCAGGCGCGATAGTGGCAACATGCATTCATGCTATCAGGCCCTAGTGTTCGGATCTCAGATCACCACTCCCAGCTTCCACTACGGCACGCTCCGATCTCCTTGTCTGTTGCGTTGTCTTAATTGCCTTAACACCCAGCGGCCCGACAATGTTGGCACAGAGACTGGGAAAGGCGCTGATGACAGAAACCAGCAATGAAGCCTGATAGGGAATTGCCTGGCGTGTTGGCGCGTCTGCGGCTCCCAAGCCCTGTTGAAGAAGCCATACATCTTATGTGATACGCTCTGCCTCTGAATCCAGGGGCATTCACCCCTCTTCAGTCATTAACCTTTCCCCTGTTGGATACGCTGATTCCTGTATCTTTTGGGGTAATTTGGAATACGCCTCAATGCAGAGCGATCAACTGCAATCTCTTGTGAGAAAGAAAACCGGAGAACTGCTGCGGACCGGCTGCCGACAATTCGGCCTCGGCATCGAGTATCCCGAGGTCCGGTTTGACCTGATTGGCAAGACCGCCGGCATGGTGTTGTTTCCGGCAAAGGGCCGTAGCATCATTCGTTACAACTTGCCACTGCTCATGAGATACCGGGAGGCGTTCATCGAAGCCACTGTACCCCACGAGGTCTCACACCTGATCGCCCACGCATTGCACGGGCCACGAATCAAACCCCATGGCACAGAGTGGAAAATGATCATGAAGCTGTTCCACGCTTCACCGAAACGCTGTCATAATTTCGATACGGAACAGGCGGGGGGAAAGAAGCTACGCTATTTCGATTACCGTTGCGACTGCCGGGACCATCGCTTGAGCGCCATTCGTCACAACAGGCTCATACAAGGCACCATCTACCTCTGTAGACATTGTGGTTCTCAGTTAAGATGAACTCAAATCTGACTTACCACAGGATTGTTGTCAGACCGACACCTCTCCTCTCAAAATGTTGCCGCTTCGATTATTTTTCTTTTCTGCGCCAGACTCATTCGCTTAATCTGGCATTCGCGGCGTAGTGCATCGCCATGACATCTCATCCCCTCCACAAAGACAAGTTCAACCGGGGTGCGTCCTCGGGTATATTTAGCACCAGTGCCGCTGTTGTGCTGCGCCACGCGTTTCTCAAGATCCTTGGCGATGCCCGTATAGAGGGATCGATCAGAGCATTGCAGTATGTAGACATACCAGGATTGAGGGTCATTCCTCTGCGTCATCGGATGAAATTGGGCCCGTTAGGAGTGGTAATTGCATTCATATTATACAAAAAACCTGTTTTTCCACAGGTGATACCGGGGTAAACCACAACCTTTTTCACCATTTTCTGGACTTTACACGGCATTGTTATAAAGATAACAATGCTCAATGCCTAAAAAACGTCCTAAAGAGGCACAGGCAATCAAGCGACTTGTTGTACCATACTTACACGAGATATCAGGCATTACCGCCTAAATAACAACAGGTTAGAACCACATTCACCCCCATCTGGAGGATACGATGATTGGTAATACCAAAAAGTGGATAGGAATGGCCGGCGCGATCAGCGTCCTAGCCGGTCAGTTTCTGGTCTCCCCTGCAATCTTCGCCGAAGGAGGCAATGCTGTCGCGGAGGGAAAGAAGATCTCATTTGACAGAAAAAAAGGGAATTGCCTCGCATGCCATAATATTATTGGCGCGCCTTCACCGGGTAACATCGCACCCGCACTGGTCGCAATGAAATCCCGCTTTCCGAAAAAGGAAGATCTGCGCATGCAGATTTGGGATGCAACTATCAAGAATCCCGAATCAGCCATGCCCCCTTTCGGCAAACACGGAATCCTCTCCGAAGCTGATTTCGAAAAAGTCGTCGAGTACATCTGGACACTCTGAGTGTTTCCGCGATTTTTACTCCAGACAGCAACTCCTTTGAGGATTGAAAGATCATGAAACAACTATTTCGTCAATTAACCGCGATGGTTATAAGCTGTTGCTTTATCACTGCAGCACAGGCAACAACCCCTGAGGAGGACCTTAAGGCCTTCCAGAAATTTTATGAAAAACGTTTTCCCAATGTAGAGACTGCCGACTACATCAATGGCGCCTATGCTATCGATCCGGTGGGCCGGGAAAACTGGGAGGCCATCGAAGAATTTCCACCCTATGAGCCATTCATCGATGAAGGCCAGGCCATATGGGAAAAACCTTTTGCCAACGGCAAGACTTTCAAGGACTGCTTTCCGGATGGTCCTGCCCTTGGCGGCAAGTACCCGCGCTGGGACAAGGAAAAAAGCATGGTCATGACCCTGCCTTTGGCACTCAACAACTGTCTCGAGGCTAACGGTGAGAAGCCCATGAAATATAAGAAGGGGCCAATCAATGATATCCTCTCCTATATATCCTTTGAATCGCGTGGTCAGATCACCAATGTGGAGATTCCCACTGATGATCCCGGCGCCCTTGCGGCCTATGAGGCAGGTAAGAAGTTCTACTATACCCGTCGCGGTCAGCTCAATTTCGCCTGCGCTCACTGCCATCTGCAGAACGCCGGCATGATTCTGCGAACAGAGATCCTCAGCCCCGCGCTCGGGCACACCACTCACTTCCCCGTCTATCGTTCCAAATGGGGTACCGTAGGCACACTGCATCGTCGTTTCACTGGCTGTAACAAGCAGGTCCGTGCAAAGCCTTTCAAAGCCCATGGTGAAGAGTATCGCAATCTCGAATACTTCCTTACCTACATGAGCAACGGACTGCCGTTAAACGGACCTGGCGCCAGAAAATAGCAACCGCAATCAGCTAACTGCTAAAAAAAGATTTACGCGATCGGAGTAAAAACGATGCACAAAAAATCAGTTCTCTTTTCAAGTTTGCTGGTCTGGGTATTAGGTTCAGGCCTTGCAACCACATCGATGGCGGATGAAGTCTCTGCCGAAAAAGTAAAACAATTGATTGAAGCCGCGGATGAAGCCAGAAAACAGGCCGCCAGTGTTAACGGTGAATGGCGTGACACGGGTAAAATGATCAAGAAGGCAAAGGAATTGTTGAAGAAAGGCGATTTTGTGGCAGCCGCCAAGCTTGCCAACAAGGCCGCCAAACAGGGACACTTGGGTTATGAACAGGCAATGTCCCAGAAAGATCTGAAAATGCCCTCTTACCTACACTACGAATAATGGCTAACGCCTGGAGGAAGACATAATGAAGTTTGTCAAAGCACTCATGCTTACCGCACTTGTCAGTGGCGTTGCATTCTCGTCCCAACTACTTGCGGCCGATGGCAATCAGATCACTCCCGGTCTGCAATCCGTTGAAGTGACACATAGCGGCGAAAAGGTGATCATCACACGAGCGTCCGACAAAGGGGCGAAAATCCCGGGTACATTCGCCAAGGTTTCCCGTCACTGCCCTCCTTTCTGTATCCAACCCGCGACCGTTGCCGCCGGTGTGGAAACAGTTGGCGAACTGGAGGTTCTCGGTTACCTGAAGAGAATCGGTGACGGTGACCGTAAGGTTCTGGTCATCGATTCGCGTACTCCCGACTGGATTATCCGCGGTACTATTCCCGGGTCGGTCAACATCCCCTGGAATAAGATCAACGTGGATCTTCAAGGCACCTTTGAAGTCGCTGCAGAAGCGGAAGGCGTACATGACATATTGGTCAATCAACTTGGGGTTCAAGAGATCAACGGCACTCTCGACTTCCGCAACGCCAAGACCCTGGTGATGTTCTGTAACGGCAGCTGGTGCCCGCAGTCGTCCACCAATATCAAAACCCTGATCAAGCTGGGATACCCTACCTATAAACTAAAGTGGTATCGCGGCGGTATGCAGGATTGGGTCAGCCTGGGACTTACAACCATCAATAAATAGACCTGTTGTTTTGTCATTCTAGGTAATGAGGCTGCCGCAAGGCAGCCTTTTTTATGCAAGCCGCAAATGGACGCGAATCACCGCAATTTTTCGCTAATGGTATGAGAATGTGAATGGTTGCTTCTCAATACTCTGCGAAATTTCGTCGAAATCAATTTGCGTAAATTTGCGGTGATTCGCGTTCATTCGCGGTTAAGAAACAATGGCGTCCTGATAGTGGATTGATGTTGATCGTTCACCCCAATCCGGGAGCGGAAGGGCAGAAAAAAGGGCTACCTGAGACAGGTAACCCTAATTATTTGGTCCGGGCGGGGTGATTCGAACACCCGACCCCTACAACCCCATTGTAGTGCGCTACCAGACTGCGCTACGCCCGGAAAGAGCGGCAATACTAGGCAGTTAATCGGCCTATGTCAATCTGAGACGGGCTTTATCTTTTAAGGATTTGCAGAACTTCTTCGAGTTCACTACGTAACTGCTTGACGATCTGCTGGCTCTGCTGCAGATCCTCCTTCGCTGTATCGCCGGAGAGCTGCTGTCGCGCACCACCGATGGTAAACCCCTGCTCATACAGGAGACTGCGAATCTGCCTGATCATAAGCACATCATGGCGTTGATAGTAACGTCTGTTACCGCGCCGCTTGACAGGTTTCAGTTGCGGGAACTCCTGTTCCCAGTAACGCAATACATGGGGTTTCACCTGACAGAGGTCACTGACCTCACCAATGGTAAAATACCTTTTACCCGGAATTGCGGGTAGATCTAGATTACTGCTGCTCGGATCCAGCATAGGCTTCCACTCGTGCCTTTAATTTTTGACCGGGTCTGAAAGTAACCACTCTACGTGCGGAGATGGGGATCTCCTTTCCGGTTTTGGGATTACGCCCGGGTCGTTGTTTTTTCTCACGCAGATCGAAGTTTCCGAATCCGGAAAGTTTGACCTGTCCCCCTCTTTCAAGAGATTGTCGGATCTCCTCGAAGAACATCTCCACCATCTCTTTGGCCTCACGTTTGTTCAGACCAAGCTCATCGAAGAGCCTGGCGGCCATGTCTGCTTTTGTTAATGCCATCTCCGTCTACCCTACTCTCTAAGATTTGCACCTAAATCATCGCCCAGACGGCTTAACACCGTAGCGACCACATCATCAACTTCTTTATCAGTAAGGGTGTGTGATTTTTCCTGTAAAATCAATCCCAATGCGAGACTTTTTCGTCCCGAATCTATGTTTTCCCCAGTATAGACATCAAATAACAGTATGTCTGTAATTTTTTTGCCGGATACGTCACGAACGAGATTCCTAATTGACTCGAAAGTGACCGATTTATCGACAACAATGGCGATATCCCGCCTGATCGAGGGATATTTTGAGAGACTTTCAAAGGCCGGGAGCCTCCCTTGCGCCAGATTATCCAGTTTGATTTCGAATACAAAGGTGGTGCCGTTGAGATCGAGCTGTTTCTCGATTTCAGGATGTAACATCCCAATCATGCCCACTTTTTCACCCAATATGGCAATTTCAGCGGTCTGGCCTGGGTGAAGCGCCGCATGTTCGGCTGCTGAAAAACTGATCCCATCCTGCTGTCCGGTGAGTGAAACAAGCGCCTCGATATCCGCTTTGACGTCATAGAAATCGCTACGCCGGTTTTTGCCTCCCCACTGCTCCGGGATAGCGTCTCCCGAGACCAGGCCACCCAACACGCGTTCCTGCCTTATTTCGCCATCCTGCCGGTAGAAACAGAGCCCGGTTTCAAAGATTCGCACCCGCTGCTGTTGCCGTGACTGGTTATAACGCGCCGTTTGCAACAAACCAGGCCAGGTTGAGGTGCGCATCACCGACATCTCGGCGGAGATCGGATTGGCCAGACGGATGCCGCTCTTTTGCGGATCGACCAGGGCTTCAATCTCGGGGCTGACAAAGCTGTAGGTAATCACCTCCTGGTAGTCACGACCGACCAACAGCAGCTTTGCCCGGTGCAGATCGAAATCGACTTCGGGCCGGTCATGCATCTCCATTGCGGAGAGTCCGCGATTGGTCGGGATGCGCGCATAACCGTAGATACGCCCAATCTCTTCAATCAGGTCCTCCTCGATGGCGATATCGAAACGGCAGCTGGGGGCCTTCACGCGCCATCCCTGATCCGTCCTCTCTAGTCCCATTTCAAGACGGGCAAGGATGTCGCTCACTTCGTTGGCTGCTATCTCGACTCCCAGAACCTTATTGACCCGCTGGGCTCTCAGCTCGATAAGTGGGCGCTGCTCGATCTGCTCCTCGTTCGCCACTTCCACCACCGGTCCAGGTTTGCCACCGGCAATTTCGAGCAGCAGTTCGGTCGCACGCTCCATGGCCTTGGCCTGAAGTTGCGGATCGACACCGCGCTCAAAGCGATGGGATGAATCCGTATGCAGGCCATAGCTTCGGGCCTTGCCGCTGACGGCTATAGGGGCGAAGAAAGCACTCTCCAACAGGATATGACGGGTCGTATCACACACTGCAGAGTCATCCCCTCCCATAATCCCTGCCAACGCCACCGGCTGTTGCGCATCAGCGATCACCAGCGTCTGCTCATCCAGTTCGATCTCCTGACCACCGATCAGAACCAGTTTTTCACCCTGTTCCGCCATGCGGACGCGGATTTTCCCGTCTATCCGTTCCAGGTCAAATCCGTGCATCGGCTGGCCCAGTTCAAGCAGCACATAGTTGGTGACATCCACCACGGGCCCCAGGCTCCGGATATCGCTGCGGCGCAGTCGTTCCTGCATCCACAGGGGGGTCTCCGCATTGACATCCACATCACGCACAACACGGCAGAGATACCGGGGACAGGCGGCATCCGCTTCCAGATCGACTGCGACCCGATCATCGATAGCCGGTGTAACCACCTGCATGACGGGGGGCGTCACCGGGCATCGATTGATCACACCAACCTCCCTGGCAATCCCTGCCATACCGAGACAATCACCCCGGTCAGGCGTCAGATCGACATCGATGGCGCTATCCTCAAGCTGCAGAAAGCGCCTGAAATCCTCGCCGACAGGCGCATCGGCGGGTAACGGCATAATCCCATCGGAACTATCGGCCAGACCCAACTCACTGGCGGAACAGATCATACCGAACGACGCCACACCGCGTAGTTTCGCTTTCTTGATCTTGAAATCGCCAGGCAACAGTGCCCCGACGGTCGCGACAGGCACGCGCATGCCCGCTGCCACATTTTTTGCACCACAGACAATTTGCAGCGGCTCGCCCTCTCCCACATTCACCGCGCAAACACTGAGCTTGTCCGCATCGGGATGTTGATCGCGACTGAGCACCTCACCGACAACCACACCGTTGAATTCGGCGGCCACAGGTTCAACAGAATCGACCTCCAGTCCCGCCATACTTAATTGATCGGCTAACTCCTGAGTGTTTACCGAAGGATCGACCCACTCGCGCAACCATGCTTCACTGAATTTCATGACGCTCTATTCACCCTATGCAAACTGTTTCAGAAAGCGCAGATCGTTTTCAAAGAACAACCGCAGATCGTTGACGCCGTAACGCAACATGGTCATCCGCTCGACGCCCATGCCGAAGGCGTAACCGGTATAGGTTTCACTGTCGATACCAACATGCCTAAACACTTCAGGATGAATCATGCCGCAGCCCAATACCTCTATCCATCCGGTTTGGCCACATACCCGGCACCCATCACCGCCACACATCACACACTCGATATCGACCTCCGCGGACGGCTCTGTAAAGGGGAAATAGGAGGGACGAAAACGTAATTTCAGCTCGCGCTCGAAAAAGCTGCTGAAGAAATCGTAGAGTACGCCTTTAAGATCCGCGAAAGAGACATCCCGGTCAACCAGAAAGCCCTCTACCTGATGAAACATCGGTGTATGGGTAAGGTCCGAATCACAACGGTAGACCCGTCCCGGAGCGATGATTTTCAGCGGTGGCTCACCCTTCTCCATGGTGCGAATCTGCACCGGAGAGGTATGGGTGCGCAACAACAGGTGGGCATCGAAATAGAAGGTGTCATGCATCGCACGCGCTGGATGGTGCGCCGGGATATTCAAGGCTTCGAAGTTGTGGTAGTCATCCTCTATCTCAGGTCCCTCCACCGTTTCGAAACCCGCATGCTCGAATAACCGCTCCATACGCTCCAATGTGCGCGAAACCGGGTGCAGGCCACCCCGTTGCACGCCACGGCCGGGCAGTGTGACATCGATCCTCTCATCGGCAAGCCGTTTACTGAGTGCCTCGCTCTCCAACTCGATCTTGCGGGACTCGATGGCCTGCTGCAGCGCCTGCTTGGCCTTGTTGATCGCCTGTCCCGCCTGTGGCCGCTGCTCGGGGGGCAGTGCGCCGAGTTTTTTCAGCTGCGATGTCAACTGACCGTTCTTACCCAGGTAGCTGACACGTACCTCATCCAGCAGAGAAAGGCTGTCAGCACCCGCGATCGCAGTCTCAGCCGCCTCGACAAGCGTATCTATATCCAGCGTGGAATCATCCATCTAATAACCTCAAACGAATAATTGTTTTAAGTTTTGAGTTATGAGTTTTTAGTTTCTGCACTCGCTACACTCGCAATGCTATTTTGGTAACTTAAAACCAAAAACTCATAACCCACAAACTATCAAGGTGACCTCGCACTAAACACTCATCCATTCATGTTAGCGATAAAAAAAGGGAAAAGCCCCAAGGCCTTTCCCTTTTCTGTGTTCACAATCAGGCCGGATTCAACCCGGCCTCACGACATGCACTTAGCTGGAAAGAGCGGCCTTGGCCTGTTCTGCCAGCGCACTAAATGCCGTTTTGTCGTTAACAGCCAGATCGGCAAGCATCTTACGGTCGACCTCGATATTGGCCATATGCAAACCATTGATCATGCGGCTGTAGGAGAGACCGTTTTCACGTGCGCCGGCATTGATGCGGGCAATCCAGAGTGCGCGAAACTGGCGTTTTTTCTGGCGACGGTCACGGTAAGCATATTGGCCTGCCTTGATGACCGCCTGTTTGGCGACACGGTAAACCTTGCTCCGGGCTCCATAATAGCCTTTCGCCTCATCAAGCACCTTTTTATGGCGGGTGCGTGCTTGTACACCACGTTTTACTCTTGACATTGTTCAGATCCGATTCGCTAACTTAGGCGTATGGCAACATGCGACGGGCGATAGCCACATCGGATTTTGCGATGGCATTGGGGGCACGCAACTGGCGTTTCCGCTTGGTGCTCTTCTTGGTCAGGATATGACGCCGATGGGAGCAGTTGCGTTTGAATGAACCGGATGAGGTGCGTTTAAACCGCTTGGCCGCACCCCGATTTGTCTTAATCTTAGGCATTGTCTTTAAACTCCGCTATTTGTGACGCTCATCGGCGTCAGAAAGTTACTTTTTCTTAGGGCCCAGCACCATCACCATCTGGCGGCCCTCCATGATGGGTTTCTGTTCGATTTGGCCGTAATCGGACAAATCCCGTTCAACCCGTTCAAGAAGTTCCAAACCCAACTCGCGGTGAGCATGCTCACGACCGCGGAAACGCATGGTTACCTTGGTCTTGTCCCCATCTTCAAGGAAACGTATCAGGTTGCGCAGTTTTACCTGATAATCCCCTTCGCCTGTCCCTGGCCTGAATTTGATCTCTTTGATGTGTACCTGTTTCTGCTTCTTTTTGGCGGCCTGCTTCTGCTTCTTCAGTTCAAAAAGAAACTTACCATAGTCCATGACGCGACAAACGGGGGGCTCCCCATTCGGCACGATCTCCACCAAATCCAGTGCAGCCTCCTGAGCGGCTTGTTGAGCCTGTTCTATAGAGACAACACCTACCTGTTCACCATCAGCTCCTATGAGTCTTACCTCAACAGCTGTTATGTCATCATTAAGACGGTGCTTTTTTACAGCAGCGATAACCGGTTCCTCCAAAAAGTCCAAACCCGAAAAGTAGAAAAGCACCGGATTGACCGGTGCTTTACACTCAGCTCACACGTTGTGTAACTTCAGATTTCATACGATCGATAAAAGCTTCGATTGGCATAGCGCCAAGATCTTCACCCCCTCGCGTACGAACAGCTACCGTACCCTCTTCCATCTCCCGATCACCAATGACCAGCAGATAGGGCACGCGCATCAACGTGTGCTCGCGGATTTTAAAGCCAATTTTCTCATTTCTCAAGTCCGATTCGACTCGAAAACCGTTATCATGCAAGGATTTGTGGCATTTTTTCACATATTCGCCCTGCCGATCGGTGATATTCATCAAAACCGCCTGCACCGGCGCGAGCCAGAGCGGCAGCGCGCCGGCATAGTGTTCGATCAGGATTCCGATGAAACGCTCCAGCGATCCGAGGATCGCCCGATGCAGCATCACAGGCACCTTTTTACTGTTGTCTTCAGCGATATAACTGGCCCCAAGACGCTCAGGCATGGAGAAATCGAGCTGGATAGTACCCAACTGCCAGATCCGGCCGAGACAGTCACGCAGGGAGAACTCGATCTTCGGGCCGTAGAAGGCGCCCTCCCCCGGATGCAGCTCCCAATCCAGCCCCTGTTGGTTCAACGCCTCTTCAAGTGCTTTCTCAGCTTTATCCCATACCTCATCTGATCCAACACGTTTTTCAGGGCGGGTGGACAGTATCACCATAACCTCATCAAAACCGAAATCCTTGTAGACATCCAGCAGCAGATCATTGAAGGCCTGCACTTCACCGAGTATCTGTTCTTCGCTACAGAAGATATGCGCGTCGTCCTGTACGAAGTTACGCACCCGCATCAGGCCATGCAGGGTACCCGAAGGCTCGTTGCGATGGCAGGAACCGAACTCCGCCAGCCGAAGGGGCAGATCCCGGTAGCTCTTCAGACCGTGGTTGTAGATCTGAATATGCGCCGGACAGTTCATCGGTTTGATGGCGTAGGTCCGGTCATCGGTCTCGGTAGTGAAGATATCGTCGCGAAACTTCTCCCAATGGCCCGATTTCTCCCACAGAGTACGGTCGATCACCTGGGGTGTATGCACCTCCTGGTAACCGTGATCATTCAACTTATCGCGGATATATTGCTGAATCACGAGGTAGATGCGCCAGCCTTTGTCGTGCCAGAAGGCCATGCCGGGGGCCTCTTCCTGGGTGTGGAAGAGATCCTGGGCCTTGCCTATCTTGCGGTGATCCCGCTTCTCCGCCTCTTCCAGGCGGTGCAGATAGGTCTTCAGCTCCTTTTTGTCGCGCCAGGCGGTGCCGTAGATGCGCTGTAACATCTCGTTGTTGGAATCGCCCCGCCAATAGGCACCCGCCACCTTCATCAGTTTGAATCCCTTGCCCAGCATTCCTGTACTGGGCAGATGGGGTCCACGGCAGACATCGAACCAGTCACCCTGGCGGTAGACCGAAACCTCCTCGCCTTCCGGGATGAACTCCTTGATGATCTCCACCTTGTATTTCTCACCGATGGAATCGAATGTCCGCATCGCCTCTTCCCTGTCCCACACCTCCCGCTGCAGCGGCAGATTGCGCTTGACGATCTCGTGCATGCGCTGTTCGATCTTCTTCAGATCATCCGGGGTGAAGGCCTCATCGCGGGCAAAATCATAATAGAATCCATCCTCAATGGCAGGACCGATGGTAACCTGGGTACCGGGATAGAGTTCCTGTACCGCCTGCGCCATGGCATGGGCGGCGTCGTGCCGGATCAGTTCCAGCGCCTCATCGTCACGACTGGTGACGATGGCAACTTCGCAATCCTTCTCGACAAGAAAAGAGGTATCGACCAGGCGTCCGTCGACCCGACCGGCCAGGGCGGCCTTGGCGAGTCCGGGACCGATATCCGCGGCGATCTCATAGACTGTCAGCGCTTGATCGAATTCACGTTGGGAACCATCGGGGAGCGAGATAACGGGCATATTACTTCCTCATCAGTGGTGGCCCATACGAGAGGCCACTTGAAAATTAAAAAAGCCGGCGCCTTGGGGCCGGCCCTATGATGTCAGACAATCCAAATGGACGGATTGTGCAGTTCGGCACTGCCCATCACCAGGCCATTCGATTCATATCCATGTTAGTTATTATGAAATCAAAGGCTTATCGGGCAATGCCTATTGCAGGCGAAGTCTAATACAGTCCCACGCGGCAAGTCAAAACCAGGATACCGGCAGCGAGGTCCCCGTCATACTGTCGCCGTTCCCAACGATCGACAGTCCACCCATCCAGCTAGCTACTTCACTCTATCAATATGCATTACATAGGGTGTGGCCCTGCAACACTAAACACCCTGCGAAAACAGAAACTACTTCCTTAACACCAACACATCAAGAGAACGGAAAATTTCATTTACATCCCCGACCCCATGTCATCAATGAACCCTGTGTTTTCATCGATGCAATATTTCTCCCTGTTATTCTCCTCGACTAATAGCATCAACCGATTAATAAACAACCAACATGCGAACAATCCGGAGATAGCTGGCAAGTTGCCCGACTCCTACATACAGGCTGCTTTCGTCATATATATAAAGCCTCGATAGAGGACTGGTAAGAACATGAGAAAAAGAGTAAAAATAGTATCCAACAGGGAGGTTTTTTCTATTCCAACACCTCCCTTTAATACAACTTGCAGGCAGATTGCACGATTATTTCCATGCAGATCGCCTTATATCCAGCCTTTTTAGGCTGGTTATAAGGCAGGTTGCCTGTTGAATACGGATATAAGTGGGATTGGAGGCAAGTTGCCTGCTACTTAAATGTTAGCTACACAAAGAGATCATGACGACATCTAAGCAGATATATCATCCTGATTACCCCTAAACCTCAGCCATTCTCAAGAGGCGATATGGCATAGGTGGAGTGCGGAGAGCGGCAAAAAGCAATCGTTCAATCATGGCGGGTAAATCGAAACGGCGGTTAAACCGATATTCGAACTCAGCAAGATAACGCGACACATGTTTATCTCGAATCGCATGAAAAGTACCCAACAGACTGTTTTTGACATTACCCAACATCGTGTTTACCCATTTGAAGCACGAATACTGGACACTTTG
>QBVD01000079.1 GCA_003058525.1 gamma proteobacterium symbiont of Ctena orbiculata
TGGTAGCAAGGGGCAGATTCGAACTGCCGACCCCAGCATTATGAGGGGTATTGTCGAATCCTAGCCCTTTAATTTCAATAACTTAGGTGGGCGTCCGCAACACCTACCGCACTAAGGCATATTGATCTCTATCCGTCATCCCGTAATTAACCCACATGGGTTATCCTTCGCGCTTGTCTGTATTTAGGTTTTTCCACCCAATGAAATAGACAGGAGAAAGACGATGCCGGTAGTCGATCAACCACAAGAAATATACCACGCAGTCAAATATATTCTGGCAATTCTGGAAGATATTGAACTCTCTGCACGATCACTTGATTTCGGGGATGAATGGGATGGCGCTGCCGCTTCCATGAATGAACTAAGGGAAGTTGCCTATCTCGAATGGGAAGCCAGCCAAGAAGGCCATGGTCAAGCACCTAGTTCGTAGCACCCCCCAACCCGCCTGATGGCGGATAACTATTTTGGAGAAAATCATGAATATCGAAAACAGACAAACCAAGACTTACATTCTTACGGACCTAGATAGCCTTGATCCTGTAACAGTCTATGTAACGAACTATGAGCCGGGACGAGGGAAAGTCGTGGTGGAGTGCTTCGGTAAAGCATGGGCCTACTTCTGGGGTTCTATGGGCGAGCTTACCTTACAGCAGTTTTTTGTGTCATGTAATAACGATTACATCCTAAATAAATTGCTCGAGGACACCAGACAGACAGATTTTGAAGAAATCAACAATATTGCACATAAAAACGGTTCCCTGCTCTGTGTATCCAGCGATATCGAGGTGGCATTGGCGGCAGACGAAATGAGCAACCTTTTTGGTCCTGACTGGTTTATGGACTTGCCGACCTGTAATACCTCTGAGTATGTCTATCTAGGCCGGATAGTAAACGCCATTAAGGAGGCATTTACCGAGGAGCTACGACAAGCAGCCTAACCCCACAGGAGAGAAAGATGTCTCTACACAACAAACTAGCAAACAGCCACCCGAGCCTCCAACGTGGAATAGTCTGGTGTAGACAGTGCGGAAGGTCGCAGAGGGTTAATTCCTCCCACGCCCTACAGCATGGCTGGCCTAAGTGCTGCGGCTACACGATGACCATAGACAGTCCGGAAGAGCAGAAACGGCTCAGCACATAGCGCATTGAGGCATGGGAGAGAAAGATGAAAGCACCGATGATATATAACCTTTTGGATCTGAATGGTCCTCACAATTCAATGGCAGAGATTAATGGGAAGTGGGTGCCAGCAAGACCGCTTGGCTTTTTCTCAATCTGGCATCGTTTTGAATGTGCATGGCTTGCATTTACCGGTCAAGTCGATCTGGTGAGGTGGCCTGAAGGGCAATAACGCATTGAGGTAAGTAGCTATGAATAAATCCACCCAGGCACAGAGAGAAAGAGACAGGATTTTTGCTGTGTTGGATATGGCGCCGAGAATCCCTGATCCTGGACACTTCAAAGTAGTCGGTACTGGCTTAAGGCCACTATGTCCCTCCTCAAAAAAACAGCGCGACCATCTACACAAACTTGGATTTAGTTGGAATGGATTTGCATGGAGCAAAGGTAGGAAGAGAAGTTAACCCCTGACTAATCGACCAATTGGAGAGACCCCCATAACGAACAGGAGAAGGTTGTGCTTGATACAAAAATAGCCAGGCCCGGTAGGGTAACTGACATTTTGTCATGCTGTTGTGTCATAGAATACTAGAAATTAACGTCCTGTACAAATTGCGATATTTTATTATTTCAACAGAATGATTAACTACTAATATTTGACCGTTTTTAAGCAGTTGCGATAGCTTGGTTTGGCTTTTTTATTGTTTGGGGGGACGATGAGAAAATATCAGTTTCTACTGTTGCTTGTGATTTTAATTGCAAGCCAAGGATCGCTTTCGCAAGGCAATCAACCTGGCTTTCATGGCATTGTTCATGGGGCAGAAAATTTAAACCATGTACTCCCTCGTTCAATAGGGCGTTTACTTAGTGCTCTTTACATACAGTTTTTCAGAGGCAAAACGGCTGTGATTGGCACCACTACTGATCTTACCTCTTACAGAGGCATGAAATCCAATGATGAGGTTTTCCTGATGGATGCCTTGCGGCTTCGTTCACCTCATCCAGCCGCAACCTTCACTCGAAATATGACCGCTTTGAGAACTGCTATGAGGATCGGCTCAGGAAAAATTAGAGATGTTTCTCCAATGGATCTCGACAATAATACATCAAGTTGGTTAAGATCAGAACGTATGGTATTAAGTGATAGAGGTTGGCAGCATGACGCCGGAAGACTAAGCAACGGCAGAATAATCTATACGTGGACTAAACCGTAATGACTTTCTACGAACAAACTCTAGTTGAAGGATTAGAAAATGAATCCTAAACAAAACACCCTTAATAGGGGTGTAGAAATTCTTAAACCGTTAATGACGAAACACAAATTCAAATATGTTGAGTTGGATAGCGGAGACAGTTCCGGAGGGCAATTTGCATCGGGTTGCTTTAGGACTAGTGACCGCCGCTTTAGATTCAGTGTGAGGTACAGCCTAGGTAAAGTTTTCTATAAGATCCAGGACCGTGAAATTACACATGCCGATTACATGAGAGCTGCTAAGGCACTGGGACACACAACTAGAGACAATCAGTATCCAGCCGCCAGCCAAAGCAGCGAAATTTCAGATTCCTTCACGCGCCTATGTAACGACATAACCGAAGCCCATATTTTCTTTTCTGGATCTGATGACCAAGTCAATCATATATTTGACTGGGTCGATGACAACCCAGAGAAGAAGGGGATTGGGGCAGTTTAATCCTCGTCCTCTTCCCACTCGTCACCACTGCCTACACGACGATGGCACCCGGCACCGAGGCAACCGGCATGAACCATGAAGTCCTCGACCTTATGCCCGTCCTCTTTCTCTGGATCTTCCCTGGTACCACCGTGAGGGAAATGGCAGTTCTGACACTCAACCAGCATGCCTGGATTGTAAATGGCGACCTTGCCGCCGGAGATAATCTGCGTATCCGTAACAGGGTCCGTCATGATCTCGCCGGTAACAGGGTGGACAGCGGGAATGCCGGGATACTGAAAGTCGTACTCAGAGCAGAGCCCTACGTTTTTCTCAGTGAGTGCCGGGGTATCGGAGTCCTCAGAATGGCATTCAAGGCACTCGCCAGGGCCGTAGGTTCCACCAAGATGACTGTGAAGTACTGCATGTTCGTTCACGGGCTTGACGATAAACTCCGGTTCCGGGCAATCACCTACACCGCAGGTAATGTCGATAGACTCTCCTGGGGCCAGATCGAGGGCCATGGCGGAGAGGGGGAGAAGTAGAATAAAGAGAAGTTTCATGGCGATCTCCTTTTAGGCAGTAACTTTGACTGGGAATGGGCCAAACGCATCATTGCCGATTGTGAATTTAAAGTTATAAGTCCCGGGCGTACCGAAAAGAGAAGCGACCGTCGCCGCCATTGTGATGTTTCCATAACCGCCATCTATATTCGTGAATCGAGGATCAGGAAACTGGCTCCAAACGATTGGTTCAGGGTCTGTGCTTAACCAGATCTTGGTTCTAATCTCCAACCCTGGCCACAGACCATCAATGGTCATGGTGAAGTCTTCGTTGAGGGAGAGTTTTATGTATCTCGTATGATTGACCTGCGGGCGCTGCTCATTGCCCCAGTAAGCGATACCCCTCACCAACTCTTGGGTAGTGATATCGTCCGGCCACTCCTTGCCCTCTGAGCCATCCGCAAAGGTTGGATCGAACTTATACCCACCAGAACCATCACCAATCATCAGGCTTCTCCAAACATCCTCATACAGATTGATATTGTTGAGCATGTGCATCAGCGTAAGTTTTGGCACTGCGGCTCTGATTGCAGTGTTTGTCAGGAAGTAATCCCAAATCTTGGAGGTATAGACCCATTGGCCATTGCCAGTTGCATGCAACCGATCATGGGCAACAAAGCCCAAGCGCATGGCCCTAAAATAACTTGTCTCGACCGTACCGTCTGCCAGCCCCTCCAAGTGCGTGTTCAGGGTTCTCCAGTCGTCAAGGAGCGTTTGCATAGCGGTTGAGAGTATCGTGCCAATATGCGCCTCTTCGGACGTATACAGACCAGTATCGCCAGTCACCGTCGATGTCTCATGCATCCATGGGGCGCAGTATTTTCTCTTGATTGAGGACACCGCGGTTGCCGAATAGGTCTCGTGGTCGTAGGGCGTCATCCGGTTATAGACCAGATACGCGCTAGTACCAGCGCGCAGATCGTTATAAAGCGCCGTTGCGTCCGCCTGTACTTGGTTAATATCCCTGCCGTCTATTTTTAATATGGCGTCAGTGATTGCGTGCGGCATGAGGACGATATCGGGATCACTGTTGATCGTCCGCTGGACGGGAGTCAGATTGTCATAGGTATCAGAATTGGTTCTCGCCTGATAAATCGACATCCCAGCGTAGCCGGTGTTGTAGACATTGACGTTCATCCCGATCGAATCGAACAGCTTTTGCAGATTATCAGTGAACGTGTGGCCGTATGGGATGATGCTCTCAGATGCATTGAGTACAGCTATCTTCAACGGGTCTCCACCCGACGGTGTGGGCAATGATACAAGTTCTTCTTGCAGCTGCTGGATCATCATGGTGAGTTTGTCGAGTGCCGACTCGACAACTTCAGGGTAATACCCACCCTGGTTCTGTAGATCTGTCTCCTGCAAGAGATCGACAACTCGCTCGATCAATAGCGTGTCGCCTGTCGGCATCGGATTGTTGTCGATGCCTGGAAATTCAATAGACCCGCCAGGGTTGTCGTCCTGGTCTGAATTTAATGTAACCGTGTAGTGTGTTCCCTGTGTGAGAGTGGTTTCCGTCCAACCAGAGGGCGTCAGTTTGACAACCAGGTGATCGTCGTCATGAACGGTAAACGTGAAAGGAAAAGTAGTTGAGACACCGTTACCCGAGAACGGGCCCGCAGAACTGGAAGTTGTGTGGACTGTCATTGCTCGCTACCATGAATTTGCATGGTCTCAAGGTAGCAAGTTAAACCCCAAACTCAGCCTGAGTGCCTAATCCCTGACCTCTTTGATCATCAGTGCCTCAAAGAGGCTAAGCTCTTCCCCTGACATCATCGCGTCCAGATTATCGCCAAGTGTCCACAGCTGCCTAGCCGGTAGCCCGAAAATGTAGCCGGCGGCCATGGTGAGGTTTTTCAGATCACCCTCATCACCCTCACCTACCGCGATATCTATCGTGCTTTTACCGGCCTTGACGATCGACTCAAAGGCATCCGCCACCGGTGTGATATTGTAGCCATATGGACTGAATATACCGTTCGTCAAATCTCTGACGCCCACCACAGTCGAAGCAGGATATCCGGCCACGGTTTTCATCGTCCATACCGCCACATCCTCGTCATCATCAGGGCCGCGGCCAGCGATCAGTTCTGAGAGTACCGCAGGCAACACCACTAGGTACATGAATGACATGAATGCCCGGGGTGTTGATGGTAAACCCTCTTTTTGGGTCACCTTGGTGCGGCGCCGCAGCATGTTATAGAGCACCGAGAAGTAGCTATAAAACATGGTGAACATACGCTTGTACTCGCTACCCTGCTGGACACTGGCCAAATCCTTGGCGCCGCCGGCAGATTGGCTCATGCGCACGATCGAGTCAGCAAAGGCAATAGCGTCCTTCTCGATCTTTCCTTCGTCCAGCGCTTTCTCATACGCCCCCAGCCAGCTGGGCAAGGATACCGACAGATCGAAGAACCCGATGTGAGAGAAAAAGGTTTTCTCCAGCTTGTCCTTGAGCTTGTCGCCCTTCACCTTGTTGATAGCATCTCGGACATCCCGATCAAAGGTCTTGGCCCGGTTGCGCATCATGGTCGATTTCTCGAACACCATATCGAGGTGTCTTTTCGGGTGTGAGTAAA
>QBVD01000081.1 GCA_003058525.1 gamma proteobacterium symbiont of Ctena orbiculata
GGGCCAGGGCAAAAGTAATGACTGTGGCTAGTTTTTTCATGATCCAATCTCCGAATAAATAATTTTTAATTTCCAGGTTTTTGATTTATCTAAGCCTTATCAGTAAAACCTGCTTGCAATTAGCGCACCAGTGCTTGAGCCGGGCTGTGAATGGATAACGGCAATGACTCTATATCTTTGTTTTGTAGATGTTTTGCAAAAAGAAAAACCGGTTGCGGAGAGTGGATGTAAAACTGCTGCGAGAAAACTTCACATTTTATGTGCGGGACAGAATGGCAGCTCTGGCCATTTTTACTGACAAATTGGCAGAATTATGGGTGACCCTCTACTCCAGGAACATAAGCAACATTGCACCAACTGCAATGACCAACGGAAACGGAATGATGCCCAGAATTCGCTGCCAGTGGATCAGGCGCTTCAGTCTCAGCAGGGTAAGTCCCAGCAGGTAGAACGAGAGGCTGAGTGACAGGATATAGAAGGCCGCGAAGGTGAGTGCGGCGGCGGTGGCACCTGCCAGGTCATTGGACCAACCGATGATGCGGGGCAGGATCAGTGACAACGCGAGTGAAACAGTGCTTCCGATAATCAGGGAGGTGATGGTGGTATCTTCGTGCAGATTTTTCATTTTACCATTGGCAATTGCCCGCTCCGGTTGTCGCGGGTCAAGGTTCTTGGTGTTTCACCGGGTGTCGGTATACTCAATGCAGTCTGGTTTCACGGATGATAACAGGCATATTGGCTAATCGATATGGGGCAGCAGAGGCACGGCCCCATTTGTTGACTGATTTTTTACACAAGCTTTATCCGATACTATATCAAGCGTTCCATTTCCATGGGTCCGGTCAAGACTGGAGTTGGGTATCATGAGCGAATGCGGCATGAAAAGATCTCTCGCTGAACGATATCGCGATTCTTGGCGTGACATCGGTTTGTCCGATCAAATCGTGGCTGATCGTAACCTCTCCCTGTTCGAAGAAGCGAAAGAACTTGAGATCGCTGAAGTTGCCGCAAGCGGTCAGCTGTTTCACCTCATCCCGGCGGCGGCAGACGCGTGGAAGGCGATGAAATCCGCCTGCAGTCAAGAGGGAATTGAGATCCACATCGTTTCCGCCTATCGCAGCGTTGATCGGCAGTTGGAACTCATCCAACGAAAGCTAGACTCCGGACAACCTCTTACAGACATTCTCGAGGTGCTTGCGCCGCCGGGTTGCAGCGAACACCACACCGGCAGGGCGATTGATATCGGTAGCGGTGATGTGAGGCCACTGGAAGCGGAATTCGAACTGACGCCGGCCTTTACGTGGTTACATGACCATGCGCACCAATTCGGTTTTAATCTGTCGTTTCCTCAGGGCAATGAGTTCGGGTACGTGTATGAACCCTGGCATTGGTGCTTCTCGAAACTGCGGCCAAGCAGATGAAAAACAGGCACAGAGAGTAAACAGATAGATTGGAAAGTACTACTCTACGACCCGGTTAGCGTTACCCTTACCAGTTCAAAATCTCTAAATTCGCTTTTGTCTGCCTCTCGCCGGAGGTCGCAACCGTATGATCGATCCCCAAACCCCAACCCTTTCCTTTGGCTAGCACAAACCGGCCGCCAACGGCCGGTGTGTATCTGTTTCTGGAATTGGGGAGAATCGGGCGGAAGCGCCCAACCAACCCACCCAACACGGGTTGTTTTTTATCCAGCCAGCCGACGACCGTGGCCCATCCCAGTTCATCCACAATATGCTGCACAAGATCGGGATTGTAGTATTTGGTGCCATCCGGAGCTATGGCTACAAAACCATAGCTGTCGAGATGGATGTTGCAGCTGTTCGCCGCAATCTGACAATGCAGACTGGGCGCTCCGACTTCCCGGTAACCCTCGCCCTTGGTGGCTGCTGCGGCGATCCGCTCGCAAAGATTGCGCCGGTCATCATGAGCGAACGCCGGCATCTTGAGCAGACTTTTCAACTTATTGCTGTCAACCGGTCTGAAGGTAATACCCTGGCCGGCGCGAGCGCCGATTCCGAGCATGGTGTCGATATGATCACTGATATTGATGTTATGGCGATTCCGCAGACGATTGGCGATAGTCCGGTAGACGCTGTTGAAGATGTAGGCATGTTTCGAAATTGTCATCAGTCAAATCCTTCTGGAATTGCGTGTTTCACAGGAACATACCAAATGACCTCAATGATCCTGCCGGGTATTTGGAATTTTCAGTATAGATGCAAATTCGGTGGCGTAGTTGTGAATTATTACCCTCGAAAACGGGACTGAGAAATGGTACTTACGTAAGGTATATGGGCCTCGGTATTCGCAATATTTTACGGTGGTTGGTGATCTTATGCGGTTATTCTTATATAAGAAAGTATCATTTCTCTCTGGTCCTTTTTTTGAATTATCATTATTAAATGCAATTGATCAGGTTAGCGATCACTGTCACTAGAACACTGCCAACCCTTAGATTCTAACGTCTTAATGAACTCAACAGCTTTTCGCTCACAATAGGTATCATCGTGTTCAGCTCTCCATAATGTACGCGGCATTACGTTTTCATCTGGCTTTGTATAATAGACTTTGCAGGGTAGTGTGGCGGGTTCGTTAGGATAAAAGATCACCACGTTCCTTGTCAGTTCCGCATAGTGACAAGTCCATGAATTCGCAAAGCTCTCAGATGGCATAATAAAAATTGTCAGTAGTAGCATCCATGATTTGCAAATTAGATTCTTCAAGACATCTCTCCAAATATATAAATATAGACCATATTCATAGTATATTAGTGTCTATGCATATTTGCGTGTTCCAGTGAGGGTTGTCGTCCAGCGGGGCGACAGAGTTTTGTGGATATCCCTTATTATTCTTAATTATCTATACGTGGATTTACCGAGTATGGAGCTCTGCATTGGCAGATATACTTGATTTCTCTTTTTTTTGCTGATGATTGGTACTTATTTCTGGGTTTGCAGAGCATCTTCTCATTGTGTTGGAGACAGAAGTATATACTAAAGCGGTCATTGATATGTGATACTGCAATAGGCAGATATCGGCCAGTAGCGGCCCTACAATCAATGCAGTGCAATAGACTGTAAACGACCCATTTGAGACTTTCAAAACCCCTAGTTTAATCTGCGGTATTCGGCGGGACTCATTCCTGTTCGGCTCTTGAAAAGCTTGCTGAAATGCTGCGGATAATCAAACCCCAATCCATATGCAATCTGGCTGACCTGTTCGTTCGTGCTCAATAGCAAATTCTTGGCCTTGTCGATGACGGTATCCTGGATATGCTGTTGTGCCGTTCTGCCGGTTTCCTTTTTCAGCAGGTCACTGAGATATGACGGCGACATGTTTAACCGCTCACCGCAATATTTCACACTGGGCACACCCAGATCTAGCGGCTGTTCAGAATTGAAATAGTCCCTCAACAAATTCTCAAAACGAGTTACATAATCCTGATTCAGATTAGTACGCACATAAAACTGGCGATCGTAAAAACGAGTGCAATAGTCCAGCAGCAGCTCAATATTGGACACGATCAGCTTTTGCGTATGACGATCGATACTCTGCTGGTATTCGGTTTCGATTTTCCTGACCAGCCCGGTAATACTGACCCGCTCGTCTTCAGACAAATGCAAGGCCTCGTGGATCTCATAAGAGAAGAACGAGTAATGATCGATGTTGTTACCGAGAGATGATTTTCGTATCAGGTCGGGATGAAACAGCAAGGTCCATCCCTCTTCGCTGGCAAGGTCTTCTTCAGATGCCTTAAATGACAGCGCTTGCCCCGGCTTGGTGAATACCATGGTGCCTTCCTGGAAGTCATAAGTATTGCGACCGTAGGTGATCTCTCCGCAAATACCGGCTTTCAAACTGACCTGGTAAAAACCCAGCACATAGGTGGCATTACCGTAATCGTAGTTCTTGATGCGATCATCTATCGGAATCACCGTGACAAGGGGATGCTTTGGCTTATCCAGTCCGAGCGCAGCATGGATATCGGAAATGGTTTCGATATGAATAATATTGCTCATTGCGCCTGCAACTCCATGACGCGGGCTTTTAAAGCCTCATTAACTTTTTCATAACTGGATTGTACCCAGCTCGAATCCCAGAACAGCATTGCGAGACCATTATCCACCTCGTGTTGAATCACCCGGGTACCGCCATCGACCGCCACCAGACGGTACTCATGGTCAGCGGTCAGTATCATCGGTATACCGGCGTATTGTTTGATCAGGTTTTGCGGTTCTACACTGATGACGGTGGTGGGAAATTCGCTCTGTTTGCCATTAGGCTGGGTCATTTGATAAACGATTTTGCTGCCTTCAGCAAATTTCCCCTCCTTTGGCACCAACAATGGGTTCCACTGTTGGTAGCCCTCATGATCCAATAATACCTCCCAAACCTTGTCCGGGCTGGCGGGAATCACAATCTCCGCATGGAAGGTCTTGCGACCAGCCAGGTAGAGAACCGTGAGTACAATCACCAGAACGATCAACACATAAAGCCATTTTGATGTCAGAAAGGTCATCGTATTAATCTCCATCAGTCCCCGCGAGCGGCATCATGTACTTTCCGAACCATTGCAGAATCGGTTCAGGATGGTCTCCGAGCCAATCATACGCCGCAAACCGGTTGTTTACTGCATTTCCCATGTTAGGCAGATCGATCCACAGCATTTCCTTTTCCACTTTAAGGTCATTGAATACACCGTTTACAAATGTTTCATCCAGGTACCCATCATTTCTATTCTGAATCACCAGCGTGGGGACTGTGACTTCCTTTACCAGGGGACGCCAACTGGTCTTATTGAAATCCATATGGGTACGCTTTTCAATCGCCTTGGTAGTGCTATTGACCATAAACTTCGGCAGTCCTATGGCATGAACGAAACATTCATAGTCCATCGGCTGTACCGAAATCATGGTTTTGATGTTGGGATAGTTTTTCAACCCCCCATCTTCAGCGAAGGCCGCAATACTCGCTCCCTGTCCCATGCAAATGCTCAGTAATCCAATATCGGCATTTTTATAGTCATGATGAGTGGAGATGAACTCAACCGCGGCGATGACATCCAATGCTTCGGTGGGCCCCCAGGTAATCCAGGGCAAGATGCCCTCCTGGCTGTTTCCATGGTTCCTGAAGTCGTACATGAGCACGCTGTAACCAGCTTCGTTCAGGTATTTTGCCTGACGCAGAAAGCGAATATCTTTGTCTGAGCCTTTAAGGAACCCTTTACCCTCAGGCGTATAACCGGAGCGACTGCATTGTGTCCCGAAGTGAGACTGGATAATGACCTTGTCATTGTCCCCTTTGATCAACCACCCGGACAGCCTAACGCCGTCCCTGGCCTCAAAAACAACATCTTCATAGTCCAGATCATAGTTTTCCGGACTGTCGAAGACCGGTGACTGAAATGGCTTGATAAAGGTATCTGCTATCATACTTCCAATCATTGTGAATTCTCCTGGTTCCTAGCGCTGAGCTTCGGCGGTGGCAGAGTCTTCCGCTGGCTTGGCTGCCTGCTTGACCATGCCAAGAATAATGCGGTCGAAAACGCGATCGCTGAACAACCACCTGAAGAACAGTAATGGCTTGGCCAGTTTCCCCGCCCGATACCGGGTTTTGGGGTTCCTGGAATTGATCGCCTTGGCAATCGTTTCGGCGATCAATTCAGGTTTGGTCGCAGGCGTACCGTCATAAGCATCTGCACCAGTCTTGACGATGGCATGTGCCATGGCTTCATATGGTCCACCACGGGATCGATCCAACATGGGTTGATTCATGACATCGCTAAACTCGGTCTGAATCGCCCCGGGCTCGACGACGGAAACCTTGATACCAAATTGGCTAGTTTCAACACGCAGACAATCGCTCCAACCCTCAAGAGCATGCTTGGTTGCGTGATACCAGG
>QBVD01000084.1 GCA_003058525.1 gamma proteobacterium symbiont of Ctena orbiculata
TTGTGGGCACCAGTAAAAATGCGGTCATGACACAGATCTGGATCGCGCTGTGTATCTATTTGCTTCTAGCCTTCCTCAAGTTTCAATCGAAGTTGCAAAAAAGCACACAGCAAATATTACGATTATTACAGCTCAACCTGTTTGAAAAACGAGATCTGATGGCACTACTGAGAGGTGATCCACCCTGCAAATATCAACACGATCTTTATCAGATGGTTTTGCTTTGAAAGTTAACGGGACAGCAATGATTTCCCTTCTAAATACCTGCAAATGTTGCACCACGCTGGGTATAGCTATTTTTCAAATACTTACACCACCAATCCCCTATCCTGCAGACGCTTAATCTGATCACGTATCTTTGCTGCCTCCTCAAACTCAAGATCCTGTGCATGGCGATACATCTGCTGCTCCAATTGCTGGATACGTTTTGCCATCTGTGAGGGTGACAGGCCGGCATACTCTATCTCCTCCTCCGCCACCCTGGCATAACGCTTGGCGCTGAGCTGCCTCCCTGGATAGGCAGTTTCCATGACGTCCGAAATCGATTTCAGGATGGTCTGGGGTGTGATGCCATTGGCCCGGTTATAGTCAATCTGCCTTGCCCGCCGCCGATTGGTCTCATCGATCGCCCGTTCCATCGAGCCGGTAACCTGATCCGCGTAAAGGATCGCCATGCCGTTGGCATTGCGCGCGGCACGGCCAATCGTTTGGATCAAGGACCCTTCAGAACGCAGAAATCCCTCTTTATCCGCATCCAGGATGGCTACCAGGGAGACCTCCGGCATATCCAGGCCCTCGCGCAACAGATTGATACCGACCAAAACATCGAACTCACCCAGGCGCAGGTCACGAATGATCTCAACCCGCTCCACCGTATCGATATCGGAATGGAGATAACGCACGCGCACATCATGATCACCGAGATAGTCGGTGAGATCCTCCGCCATACGCTTGGTAAGGGTAGTCACCAAAACACGCTCTTTTCTCGCCACCCGCAGCCGTATCTCGGAGAGAAGGTCGTCGACCTGCGTGCTCGCCGGCCTGACCTCGAGTTGAGGATCGACCAGACCGGTTGGACGGACCACCTGCTCGACAATGGCCCCCGAGTGATCGATCTCATAATCGCGCGGTGTCGCGCTGACATAGATGGTCTGCGGGGCTCGATATTCGAACTCCTCGAACCGCAGCGGCCGGTTGTCGAGTGCAGAGGGAAGACGAAAGCCGTACTCAACCAATGTCTCCTTGCGCGATCTGTCGCCACGATACATACCGCCGAGTTGCGGTATGGTGACATGACTCTCATCCACCACCAGCAAGGCCTCATCAGGCAGGTAGTCGAACAGGGTTGGAGGCGGTTCGCCGGCAGCCCGTCCGGAGAGATAGCGGGAGTAGTTTTCGATACCTGAGCAGTAACCCAGCTCGGTAATCATCTCGATGTCAAAACGGGTGCGCTGATCGAGGCGTTGCGCCTCCACCAGCTTATTCGCCGAATCCAGCTGCTTCAGTCGCCGCTGCAGTTCCAACTTAATCTGATCCACCGCCTGCAACAGGGTCTCCCTCGGTGTCACATAGTGGCTCTTGGGATAGACCGAGTAGCGCGGCACCTTGCGTTTGACCTCACCGGTGAGTGGATCGAACACGGAGAGACTCTCGATCTCATCATCGAACAACTCCACCCGTACCGCCTCGGCGTCCGATTCCGCCGGATAGATATCGATCACTTCACCCCGCACACGAAATGTCGCTCGATGCAGTTCCACATCATTGCGCTTGTATTGCAGCTCTGCCAAACGTCGCAGGATGGCCCGCTGATCGATGATCTCACCACGACTCAGGTGTAACATCATCCCCAGATAGGCACGCGGGTCGCCCAGACCATAGATAGAAGAGACCGTGGCCACGATAATCGTATCCCGGCGTTCCAGCAGGGCCTTGGTTGCCGACAGGCGCATCTGCTCAATATGGTCATTGATGGAAGCGTCCTTCTCGATAAAGGTATCGGATGCGGGCACATAGGCTTCTGGCTGATAGTAGTCGTAGTAGGAGACAAAATACTCGACCGCATTTTCGGGAAAGAACTCCTTGAATTCCCCATACAACTGGGCAGCCAGGGTCTTGTTGGGGGCCAGCATCAAGGTTGGGCGTTGCAGCCTTTGAATGACATTGGCAATGGTAAAGGTTTTACCCGAACCGGTGACACCCAACAGGGTCATGCCGGCTTCACCATCCCGCAAACCCTCCTCGAGACGACTGATTGCCTCCGGTTGGTCGCCTGCGGGAGAGAAATTTGCAATTAATTTGAACGCTTTGCTCATTTGGGGATTCTTCATCGTGCTTGAATTGGCTATTATGACATCCCGACAACGCCATCACCGAGTGGCTTTTTTTATCAATCCGTCGATCAGCCGCTTCGCTGATGTTTGAGAACCAGGGATAAAAACAGTAATGAATGCACAACTCTCCAGTCGCGTACAAGCCGTCAAACCCTCTCCCACCCTTGCAGTTACCGCCCGTGCCGCCGAGATGCGGGCTGCAGGAAAGGATGTCATCGGACTGGGTGCGGGAGAACCGGATTTCGACACGCCTGACCATATTAAATCCGCCGCCATCAATGCCATCAACGACGGCTTTACGAAATATACTGCGGTCGATGGCACACCGGCCCTGAAGCAGGCAATCAGAGACAAATTTCAGGGCGACAACGGATTTGACTACGCAGCCGATCAGATACTTGTCTCCTGCGGGGGTAAGCAGAGTTTTTACAATCTGGCCCAGGCCGTACTCGATCCTGGCGATGAGGTAATCATCCCCGCACCCTATTGGGTCTCCTACCCCGATATGTCGATTCTGGCGGGTGGTGTGCCTGTGCTGGTTTCCGCCGGTGCTTCTCAGAATTTCAAGATCAATGCCCAGCAACTGGCAGCGGCGATCACTGAAAAAACCAAGCTATTCGTCATCAACAGCCCCTCCAACCCCACCGGCATGGCCTACAGCCGGGAGGAGCTGGCCGCACTGGGTGAGGTGCTGAAAGATCACCCCAGAATATTGATCGCAACCGATGATATGTATGAACATATCCTCTGGCCAGGAAACAGCTTCGTCAATATTCTCAACGCCTGCCCGGAACTCAAGGATCGCACGCTGGTCTTGAACGGGGTCTCCAAAGCCTACTCCATGACCGGATGGCGCATCGGATATGCCGGTGGTCCCGCAAATATCATCAAAGCCATGAAAAAGATCCAGTCTCAGAGCACTTCGAATCCAACCTCCATTTCGCAAGTGGCGGCGCAGGCGGCACTCGAAGGACCGCAGGAGTGTATACAGGAGATGTTGACCGCCTTCAAGGCACGTCATGATTACGTGGTCGAGCGCCTCAACGGCATGCCTGGCATCGACTGCCTGCCAAGCGACGGCACTTTCTATTGCTTCCCGAACGTGGAAGGCGCTCTGGCCTCTCTGAAGGGTGTCGGCAATGATCTGGAACTCTCGGAGTACCTGATCACGGAAGCAGGCGTGGCGCTGGTGCCAGGCACTGCATTCGGGCTTTCCGGACATGTGCGCATCTCCATCGCGACCAGTCAGGAAAATCTGGAAAAGGCCCTGGACCGGATTGAAGGCGTACTCAAGGCCTGATCCTCGCGCCTGTCTGACTAGACAGTATCAAGGGCGCTGGATGCGCCCTGCCGATCTCCAAGGAGGGAGAAAACATGCCACACACTGTCACCCGCTCTTATGTCCAAGGTTTCGGATTCACCCTGATCGAGTTGATCATCACCCTGGGTATCGCGCTGATCCTGCTTATCACGGTTATACCCTCCTTTCGCACCTTAATGGTGAAGAACCTTCAGGCAAGCGAGATCAACAGCTTTGTTCACCATTGCCATCTCGCCCGCTCCCTCTCGATCTCCAGAGAGACTCACCATGTACTCTGCCCCAGCAGTAATGGTGAGAGTTGTACAAACGTCGCGGACTGGAGCGATGGGTATATTCTGTATGAGGATTTGAACCGGAACAGATCTCGGGATCAGAACGAGCTGCTGCAAGGCGTACATCAGCCGATACAGGGTATGAGTATCGACATAGACTCCAGCCGACACCGCAGATATGTAGTCTACCGGGGAGATGGACGGCCCAGCGGCTACAATCTTACCCTCACTTTCTGTGATCCCGACAACCTGATCCCTGCCAAAGCGGTGATCGTAAGCAACCTGGGACGCGTCAGGGTATCCAAGACCCGCTCGGACGGATCACAACTCAGCTGCAGCGGCGAAATTTAAGGTCGAACTATTGACGCTAAGGCCCAGTCTCTTTATTATGCGCCCCTCTTGAATAATTCCCCGGTAGCTCAGTCGGTAGAGCGGGTGACTGTTAATCACTAGGTCGGCAGTTCGAGCCTGTCCCGGGGAGCCATATAAAACAAAGGCTTACATTACAATGATGTAGGCCTTTTTGTTTTTAGGCAAGCCTAAAAAACACTATCTTGCGAATGATATCGCTCCTTCCATTATTAAAACGGCATTGTCCAACCGGAATGTCACACTATCGCCGTATAAATCCCGGCATATCCGACAATCAGAATAGAGTGGAATTAAAAACGAGGGGATATTAAGGATAATTTTTGTCGGGAAATTTAACAGTCCATTACGATAAAAATCACCATCGCCTTGATTTCATTATACATTCATTATCAGGCATAAATATTGCTGTTATTAAAATATCAGGTCATCCACGACGAACAAAAAGGTTAATAATCTCTTGTTTCAAGAGGTCACGATGCTGCCGTATCGGGTGTCTAGCGTGTACTCATAAACATGTTCAACTATTACACTTTTGAAGGACCGATAATCAGTCTGGATGATAACTCTGGAGTTCTCACTCTCGCCGGTCTCACGGTTAGAGATAAGATCCGTTACACCTTTTTAATCAATCGTGAAATGGAAGGTACCCGTACCGGAGATGACGGATCCACCTTTACCTACGATAACGATAGACTAAGGGTCTATTTTTACACCCGTCTCGTCAATGGCAGCAGAATCCACACACTGAATCAATTTGATTCTCAACAGAAAGAGTCATTTGTTACCTATAATCGAGGATTCGAATCGGACAGGCGATTCGACCTGCTATCCGGATCAAAAAAGCATTATGTGAATATCTGGGGAGTATCAATCAACGACTGGCCTGACGGTTCTATACTACATGGCCTTGAGTGTGTGTATGACAATATTGGAAGAAGATCTGTTATAAGCTCAAAACTATCTCTTGTATCCATCTCAGATCTCTATTCTCACCCCGCCGAGAGTGAAACAACAACATATAACGGAGTTGACCTTCTTCAACAATATTTTCGATGCTAACACCCCGCCGGCATAAAGTTTCGTAAATCTGTCGGTCCCCACGTCAGAATCCCTTCTATCGTTCTGAAATTGGAACTGCTCATGCCAGGGTAGCCTGTTTTGTACATATGCCATTTGCCATGTGTTAATGAGCTATTTACTCACTGTAAAGGGGTTTGTTACTGAATGACACGACATTCATAACTCATTAACTGTGATTGAAAAATCAAGCATGGATTGACCTTTTTCAATGCATCACTGCTGTCCCGTTAAGGATTAGAAAAGAGGCCTGATAATCAATTGTTTTTGTTACAATAGTTTCACCATAAAACATTGAAAAAACAAAAGATAATCAGGCCATGGCTCATTGTAATACGATCTTCTTGCAATTACTAAAACTTGTGTCGAGACATGAATTTGAAACTCTCGCTAAACAGCACCACACAGGCCGTTCCTTCAGAACGGCCTCTCGATGGTCGCAGTTTGTGGTCATGATGATGGCG
>QBVD01000060.1 GCA_003058525.1 gamma proteobacterium symbiont of Ctena orbiculata
CTCAAGTACCTGTATTTAAGGATCTCTTTAGCGTAACCGAGCATTTGATCGAACAACAAAGAACTAACCAATGATCCTTTTCAAATCCATTCTCTATTTTGTCCTGCTGTTGACCAGCACCATTACAATTGCAACCGTCGGTACACTGATTGGTTGGGCGCTTCCGAAGAACGGCATCCATTGGTTCGACCATGCCTGGAGTCGGATCAATCTGTGGGGACTGGAACACATCTGCGGTTTAAAATACAGACTGCAGGGTGAAGAGAATATCCCCGAAGAGAGCTGCATAATCTTCGCCAAACACCAATCAGCCTGGGAGACGATTGCACTTATCAGTCTTATACCAGGCCCAAAGTCATGGGTATTGAAGCGAGAACTACTTTTCGTACCCTTTATGGGCTGGGTAATGTACTACTTCAAACCCATCGCCATCGATCGTAAATCGGGGCGCAAAGCCGTCGAACAGATCATCGAACAGGGTACAGAACGACTCGAATCGGGAAAGAACGTATTCGTATTTCCCGAAGGTACGAGGGTTGCCCCGGGGACACGCAAACGCTATGGAATAGGCGGTGCGCTGTTGGCAGAAAATTCAGGTTATCCGGTACTGCCGGTCGCGCATAACGCAGGGGTGTTCTGGCGCCGGCGCGATATCAGAAAATACCCCGGTACCATCGATGTCCGCATAGGGCCTCTCATCCAGACAAAGGGTCTTAGCGCCGCGAAGATCAATCAAGCGGCTGAGGAATGGATCGAGTCTACGGTTGAGCATCTGCCTCAGAGCCGAGGCTGATGGGTATACTGAGTCCGCAAATGAACGCTAATAAACGCAAATAAAGAAAGATAAGGGCATATTGCGCGTGTAATGTGCTGCTTGCAGTAACACGTTTATCTTATTATTGCTTCTATTAAACAAGTCCTGCAAAGTTCTAGCTAGCTTGGATAAAGCGCTTAAATATCAAAAATGAAATTTGCGTTTATTAGTGTTCATTTGCGGACTTTCAAAACAATCAAACATCAAGATTTTCGACGGTCAATGCATGTGTCTCGATGAAGTCACGTCGAGGCTCGACCTGATCGCCCATGAGGGTTGAAAAGATCTGATCGGCTGCCACTGCATCTTCAATACTGACCTTCAACAGACGTCGGCTCTCGGCATTCATGGTAGTCTCCCACAACTGGTCAGGATTCATTTCGCCGAGACCCTTGTAACGCTGAACATGCTGCCCCCGTTTAGCATCATCCATCAGCCAATCCAGGGCTTGTTTGAAACTTGAAATCGGTCGTTCCTTCTCACCCCGTTTGACCACGGCGTCATCACTTAGCAGCCCATTCAACTGACTACCTAATTCGACTATCTTACGGTATTCTACACTGCTGAAAAAATCGAACGGGATCAGATGTTCATTACCGATTCCATGTACTTTTCGGGTCAGTAATATACCCGCTTCATCGGCAACCGTTTCATCAACCCGATTCAATGTACAAGATTCCGAGATTCCCAAATCTGTATTGAGCCTAGACTCTAACTCATTGATCCAAATAGATATTTCACTATCGCTTTCGATCATTGCCTCATCCATTTTCGGCATATAGATCAGTTTTTCAAGCAAGACACCGTCATATCTGAGCGAGAGACGCTGAATACTGGCCATCACCGCAAGAAAGGCACGTGACAGGGTTTCAAGACTCTCACCCGTCAACGGAGGTGCACCACTGGTAACCACTAATGATGCATTGTCGAGGGCACTCTGCAGAAAATAGTTGTTCAAGTCCTGATCATCTTTCAGATACTGCTCCTGCTTACCCTTTTTCACTTTGTAGAGCGGCGGCTGAGCAATATAGATATGTCCCCTGTCGATCAGCTCCGGCATCTGACGATAGAAAAAGGTCAACAACAGAGTACGAATATGGGCGCCGTCCACGTCGGCATCCGTCATGATAATGACCCGATGGTAACGCAACTTATCGGGGTTGAACTCCTCTCGGCCAATACCACATCCCAGTGCGGTGATCAGGGTACCCACTTCTGCGGATGAGAGCATCTTGTCGAAACGGGCCTTCTCAACATTCAGGATCTTTCCCTTCAACGGCAAAATAGCCTGATAGCGTCGGTCCCTGCCCTGTTTGGCGGAGCCCCCGGCTGAATCACCCTCAACCAGGTAGAGTTCGGAGAGTGCGGGATCTTTCTCCTGGCAATCGGCCAATTTACCTGGCAGACCGGCTATGTCCAGGGCTCCTTTACGCCGCGTCATCTCCCTTGCCTTCCTCGCGGCCTCCCTGGCGCGGGCAGCCTCCAGCATCTTACCCGCGACATTTTTGGCTTCAGCGGGATTCTCAAGAAGAAAATTATTAAGATTTTCAGCGAGGAGTGTCTCTACAATACCCTTCACCTCTGAAGAGACAAGTTTGTCCTTGGTCTGAGATGAAAATTTGGGATCCGGTACCTTCACGGACAGCACGGCTGTCAGACCTTCTCTGGCATCATCACCTGAAGTGTTTACCTTCTGTTTTTTTGACAATCCGGTTTGCTCAATATATTGATTGAGGGTACGAGTCAGTGCTGCGCGAAAACCGGCCAGATGGGTACCACCATCCCGTTGTGGAATATTGTTGGTATAGCAGAAGATATTTTCCTGATATGACTCATTCCACTGCATTGCGATCTCGACCGTTACATCGTTGCGCTCATCACAGAAACTGAAGACTTTTTCATGCAACGGTGATTTGTTTCTATTGAGATGCTCAACAAATGCGAGAATCCCGCCCACGTATTTAAAGATATCCTCTCTTCCGGAAGCCTCTTCTTTCAAGATTATCTTGATTCCGGAGTTGAGAAAAGAGAGCTCCCTGAGGCGCTTTGCAAGGATATCGTAATGAAATTCAATATTGCTGAAGGTCTTACTACTCGGCATGAAGGTAACGCTGGTGCCAGTCCTCTCTGTCTCGCCGATCACTTCCAGGTCGGACTGAGGAACACCATGTATGTAGATCTGTCGCCAGATCTTCCCTTGACGACGGATCTTCAGTTTAAGCTCTTCGGATAAGGCATTGACCACAGAGACACCTACACCATGGAGTCCACCTGATACCTTGTAAGAGTTATCATCGAATTTACCACCGGCATGGAGGACAGTCATGATGACTTCTGCGGCGGATTTCTTCTCTTCGGGGTGCTCGTCAACGGGTATGCCACGACCATTATCACTCACAGTCACACTTTGATCAGAGTGGATAGTGACCTTGATTTCATTACAGTAACCGGCAAGCGCTTCATCTATGGAGTTATCGACAACCTCGAATACCATGTGATGAAGACCTGTACCATCATCGGTATCACCAATATACATACCGGGACGCTTGCGCACAGCATCCAAACCTTTCAAAACCTTGATATTCGACGAATCGTAACTCATAAAAATTCCATGAATAGATCAGTAACCCAGGAAACGGGATACAACGCGCTATTATACCTATAAATTCTCAATCCTTACGAACCATTTCTACATTTGAGAAAGCTTGGTCAATACAGAAAAGAAATATCGCCATGTTCCACGTGGAACATTTGGCAAGCATCTGCAGAAAGTAGATTTTTTGACCTATCTGAATCGAGTGTCGTGACAAAACTCTGAATATTCATCTCCTCTATCAAATTGAGTAAATTTGCGTATCTTTCACTATCCAGTTCTGAATGCAGATCATCGACTAACAGAACCGGACTTTCCCCTGTTCTATCTTCTAATATTTTCGTCTGAGACAGCAGCATGATGGCTGCTGCTATTTTTGCCTCGCCTCTTGAAAATATATTTTTTATCGGTTTTCCATCCTGCAATATTTTCAGATCAGACCTATGAGGCCCACAACTGGTAAAACCGCGTTCTTTGTCTATTTTGCTGTTTCTATCCAATGCCTCAGCTAATGTGAATTCCTCTTTCCATCCCTGTTTTAGTTTCAGTGAGATAGGTTTAATTAAGTCTGTTACATCGATTAAGGCATTGAGCGTATCATTCCAGATTTTCGTATATTCCGACATTCTCCGATCTATCTCATTACCCAACTGGATCAGCTGCCTATCCCAAACCTTTATCTGTTCTCTCGATCCTCGTAGTGCATTGTTTCTCTGAATCAGTGCTTTCTTATACCTATTTACCAGGTTTGCATATTCATGTTCCACGTGGAACATTCCCCAGTTTAAGAGTCTTCTCCTGTTTTTAGGATCATCCTCAATAATGCGTTGTATATTGGGTGTAATGATTGAAAGTGGTATTGATTTAGCAAGATCTGAGCGTTTTTTTAGATTCTCGCCATCTTTGCGTATCACAGTGCCGCTGACTGTTTTTCGCAAGCCTATGTGATGTCTGTTATTTGTTGCCGTCTGTAAAGACGTAAATAGGTTGAGGTGCTCCTCGCCCTCTCTTATCAGACGTCCTGTTTTGTGTTGTCTGAAAGAACGTGCTCTGGCAAGCAGATAGATTGACTCTAATAGGGTTGTCTTTCCAGCTCCATTGCACCCGACAAAGATATTTATTTTTTTATGTGGGGATAGTTCCGCGTTTGCAATATTTCGCAGATTTTCGATCTTTATTGTTTCTATGTGCAATTTGTTGTGTTACTACCTTTCAATCCTTAATTATTTCTAGATCCTCATAGGCATTACAACGTATCTGCTTTCTTCGTTTTCCTTACCATAGATCAGGGCACTGCTGTTTGTATCCTTGAGTTCTATGATTATTGCCTCCTCTCCTATCGCGTTGATTGCATCTAACAGGTATCCAACATTGAATCCGATTTTCAATTCATCACCACTGTATTGCACTTCGAGCTCCTCTTCCGATTCTTCTTGCTCCGGATTGTGGGCCTGAAGCTGCAACAGGTTTTCTCTTAAATCAAATCGTATACCGCGATATTTTTCATTAGACAGAATCGATGCACGGGTAAGTGATTGTCGGAGACTGTTTTTGTCTGCCTCGACTTCTTTGTCTGATCCAGTAGGCATCACCCGTTGATATTCAGGAAATCTGCCGTCAATCAGTTTTGATGTGAAAACAGCATTATCAAGTAATACGCGAATATAGCTGTTGCTCAACTCTATTTTGATGTCATTGTCATTGTTTGTGAGTAAACGGCCTAATTCCAATACCGCCTTTCTCGGTAGAATGATCTGCTGGTTTATCTCTTCTGGCGCAGCGTTCATAGCCTGGCTCATAGCCAGTCGGTGCCCATCCGTTGCCACAGTCCTTAAGTCGCCCTTGTTTATCTCGAACAACATTCCGTTGAGGTAATAACGTACGTCTTGTTGAGCCATGGCAAATTGCGTCTTTTCAATCAGTCGATTGAGTGTCGCCTCTTTAATGGTCATTATGTTGTTACTGGGTGTTGGCTCTATGACCGGATAGTCTCTTGCTGGAAGCAGGCTAAGTGAAAAACGACTTCTGCCCGACTGTAGGTGAACCTTGTCTTCACTGACATCAAGTGTAATCGGTGCAGATTCAGGGAGTGCTTTGCAGATGTCCAGAAGCTTTCGGGCAGGCAGTGTGAAATCAGCCTCTCCCTCACATTCAGCTTGAGCCTCTGTTCTCAATTCGACTTCGAGGTCAGTGGCTGTGAGTTGGATCATACCGTTTCCGGCATTGACAAGAATATTGGCGAGTATAGGTAGTGTTTGGCGTCTTTCTACGACACCGGCAATCTTCTGCATTGGTTCTAGAAGGTTTTCCCTATCTGTCTTTATCTTCATGTTTATCCACTCAGCATTTAATTAATTCTTTTTAAGAAAGTAGAACTATTATTATTATTATTAGACCTTGGGTCAGCATGGGGGTAAGTTTTTAACTGATTGTTTTTTATAGTATTTTTTCATTTTCTTTTGTGATTTACCGTATTCTGTTCTTGCCAATTAGCTGTTGATGGTTTGTGGATAGCTCAGCATTTCAATCTTACCCGATTTTCTCAACATTTTATCCACATTAACTGCTGAGGGTTCTCAACAGATTTGAATAGTCTTCAGAAATACGGGGGTCACTCTCACGCAATTCCTTGACCTTGCGATTGGCGTGAATGACTGTTGTATGGTCTCTTCCGCCAAAGGCATTGCCAATCTCCGGAAGACTGTGATTTGTCAGCTCTTTGGCAAGTGTCATGGCGATCTGTCTGGGCCTGGCTATGGATCTGCTGCGTTTTGATGAGGTTAGATCAGATGTGCGGATTTGAAAATACTCCGCAACCGTCTTTTGAATGTTCTCAATCGTGATCTGTTTGTCATGAGCTGCGAGCATGTCGCGCAAGGCATTCTTGGCAAAGTCGAGATTGATCTCACGTCCTGTAAAGGTGGCGTTGGCAATGACTCTGCGTAGTGCCCCTTCCAACTCCCGGATATTGGAGCGGATCCGCTTGCCCATGAAAAAAGCGACTTCATTTGGCAGTTCCACATTCAATTGCAGCGCTTTGCTTTGCAGGATGGCGACCCGTGTCTCCAGATCAGGGGGTTCGATGGCGACGGTCAAGCCCCAACCGAATCGCGACTTGAGCCTCTCTTCCAGTCCGCTGACCTCTTTCGGGAAGCGATCGCTGGAGAGGATGATCTGTTGCTGGGATTCGAACAGTGCATTGAATGTGTGGAAAAATTCTTCCTGAGAGCGCTCCTTGCCGGCGAAAAATTGTATATCGTCGATCAACAGGGCATTGACTGAGCGATAGTGCTTCTTAAATTGTTCGATGGTGTTGTGTTGTAACGCCTTTACCATCTCGGCGACGAATCGTTCCGAATGAAGATAGACTACACGTGCCTGCGGATTTTTCTTCAGCATCATATTGCCCACCGCATGCATGAGATGGGTCTTTCCCAGGCCCACACCCCCATAGATAAAGAGCGGGTTATAGGCCTTTCCGGGATTTTCACCGATCTGAATGGAGGCAGCGCGTGCGATCTGGTTCGATTTTCCTTCGACAAATGTATCGAATACGAAGCTTTGATTGAGGTTGCTGTCGATCGAAGGGGTCTTCTCCTCGGATGCGGTAAGCTTGTTGGAGTTAACCTGATTGTTCTGTTTCTGTGTAGGCCGTCGTTTGCTGCCGATCTCCACTTTGACGGTCGGCGGATTGCCATCACACAAACTATTCAGATGATCCTGAATTGTATCCAGGTAGTGATTACGTACCCAATCCAGTACGAACCGGTTGGGTGCGAGAAGTTTCAGATGGTTTTGATCTTCAACGATTTGCAGCGGGCGTATCCAGGTGTTGTACTGTTGAGGTGATAATACCTGCTCAAGATGTTCTGTACATCGTTGCCAAAGGTTCAAGTTCTCTCTCCAGCAGCGTTGGATGAGTTGAGATCGATTCCTATAACCAGCTAACCGGCTCTGTGACGCCCTCTGGCCATACCCTTACGAACTGTCAAGTCTACCTGCGGTCGGAGCAGTTATCTATAGCCGAATGGGAGTAGGCGGCCACTTTTTTTAGTGGATTGTCTATTGACAGGGACTGGTGTTTAGGACTAGGCTACGCGTCTTTTTTTCGACCATAAATTATTTTTCAATTTATTGGCGGATCTACCGGTAAGCAGCTATGAAAAGAACCTTTCAACCCAGTAATCTGAAGAAGGCACGTACCCACGGTTTCCGTGCGCGTATGGCAACACGTAACGGCCGCAAGGTGCTGAAGGCACGTCGGGCCAAGGGACGTGCACGCCTGGCACTCTGAATATATACGCTCCTTGCCAACATCCGAAGGGACTTTTCCCCGTCGTTGCAGACTTGTTAAGCCCGGCGACTACCGTCGGGTTTTTGGTGATGGGGAACGCTCTTCCGATGGCTTGTTTCTGGTGCTGGCCAGATCCAACCAGCTTGATTGCGCACGACTCGGTTTGGCGGTTTCAAAAAAAAGCAGTCCCAGTGCCGTGCATAGAAACCGCATCAAGCGTCTGATTCGGGAAAGTTTCAGACTAAACCAGGCGCTGCTCACCGGACTCGATCTGGTGGTTGTGTCTAGACATGGCGCTGTAAATGCCGAGAATAGGCAATGTTTGAATTCCCTTGAACAACATTGGCGAAATATGGTGGAAAAATGCGCCGCATCGTGATCTCTCTGATCAAGCTCTACCAAACGATCCTGAGCCCGTTTGTGGGACAGCATTGCCGTTTTTATCCCAGTTGTTCGACCTATGCGTTGGAGGCCTTGGAAAAGCACGGTACCCTGCAGGGTCTCTGGCTCTCTATCAAACGAGTCTCCCGCTGTCATCCTTGGCATGAAGGTGGTGTAGATCCGGTACCCGAACCCCGAAAAAAGCAGTTACATGGATAATATACGACTGATCCTATTCTTTGTTCTCGCCTTCGTTGGTTTGCTGCTCTATCAAGCTTGGCAGCAGGACTATGGTCCGCAAACCCAGCCGAAACCACAGAGCGCATCTACTCCGGCAAGCGTTGACACTTCGGCTGATGCCGCTGCTGTACCGACAGTAGAGGTAACGGCTGAATTGCCTGCCGCCGCCGGACCGGAGAACGCGGATGGCTCCGCCGGATCCACCCAGGCGACAATCGTAAACGTGGAAACGGATCTGCTGAAGCTGGAAATATCCACCCGGGGTGGAACGGTGCAGAAGGCGCTGCTGCTCGATTACCCCATATCCCTTGAGCAGCCTGAAGTGAAAGTCGAGCTTCTGAGTCCTCGGGAACCCGACATTTTCATCGCCCAATCAGGCCTGATCGGCAGCGAAAAAGGGAAGGCGCCCGACCACGATGCGATATACCAGGTACAACAAGGCCACTACAAAATGGTTGATGGCAGCGATGAACTGGTGGTGCCACTGGTCTGGACACATAGTGATGGCATTCAGGTCACCAAAGAGTTCATATTCCGTCCCGGCAGTTATCTTGCCGATGTTCGCTATCAGATAGATAACCAATCCGCCGTGGGATGGGCAGCCAGGGATTACGGTCAGTTGCAGCGAATGGAACCAAGTAGTGACGGCAACGGTTTTACCACCTACACCTACACGGGCGGGGTCTTCTACAACCCTCAGGACAAGTACGAAAAGGTGGACTTCGACGATATGGCGAAGAAGAAGCTGAATGTCGAATCGGATCAGGGGTGGCTGGCGATGATTCAGCACTATTTTCTGAGTGCTTGGATACCGCCCAAGGATCAGGTTGAGCATTACTATACCAATGCGCTCTCTGGTGGAAAATATTTGATCGGTAGTTACTCTCCCACAGTAACCGTGCCGGCAGGTGAAAGCACCACTCTGACCCGCAGACTCTATGTTGGTCCGAAGCTGCAGGATCAGCTGGAGGTTATTGCGGAAGGACTCGAACTGACCGTCGATTACGGCTGGCTCACCGTGATAGCGAAACCGATCTTCTGGCTTTTAAAGACTATCCACACCTGGGTCGGCAACTGGGGTTGGGCGATTATCATTCTCACCCTGCTGATAAAGGCGGCTTTTTTCAAGCTGTCGGAAACCAGCTACAAGTCGATGGCGAATATGCGCAAGTTCACGCCCAGGATACAGGCGATCAAGGATCGCTATGGCGATGACAAGCAACGCGTTCAGGCCGCCATGATGGAGCTCTATAAAAAGGAGAAGATAAACCCACTCGGCGGTTGTCTGCCCATATTGGTTCAAATACCTGTTTTCATCGCCCTCTACTGGGTGTTGCTGGAGAGCGTGGAGTTGCGACAGGCACCGTGGGTTCTGTGGATTGAAAGCCTGTCGGAAAAGGATCCCTATTTCATATTGCCATTGATCATGGGTGTCTCCATGTTCGTGCAACAGAAACTCAATCCGGCGCCACCTGACCCGATGCAGGCGAAGATCATGATGACACTGCCATTTGTGTTCACCATATTCTTTGCTTTCTTCCCTGCCGGGCTGGTGCTCTATTGGGTGGTCAACAATCTGATATCGATTGCTCAACAGTGGTATATCACGCGCAAGATCGAACAAGCGGCGAACTGATCAGGGTTTGTTAACACCATGCATCCGGTTGATACCATCGCGGCTGTAGCGACCCCCCAGGGGCGAGGGAGTGTGGGCATCGTCCGCATCAGTGGGCCCGCATGCAGAGATATCGCTGACGCGCTGTTGGATACAATACCATCACCCAGACAAGCGTGCTTTATGCCGTTTCTCGATCAGGATCGTGCGGTGATCGATAGTGGTCTGGCCATTTTTTTCCCCAAGCCCCACTCATTCACCGGTGAGGATGTGCTTGAATTGCAGGGGCACGGTGGTCCGGTTGTTATGGATCTGCTGCTCCAACGCACACTTCAGTTGGGCGCACGCCTCGCACGACCGGGTGAGTTCAGTGAACGGGCCTTCCTAAACGGCAAGCTCGATCTGGTGCAGGCCGAAGCGATAGCAGACCTGATCGATGCGGAGAGCCAGGCTGCGGCTCGATCGGCCACGCGTACCTTGCAAGGTGCATTCTCAAACAAGATAGAACGGCTGGTGGAGTCATTGATCGAATTGCGTCTCTACGTGGAGTCAGCGATCGACTTCCCGGAGGAGGAAATCGACTTTCTCACCTGCAGTAATGTCAGTGAGCGTTTACATTCAATCCTCGATGAGATCGAATCGACTCGTCAAAGCGCACATAGCGGCAGATTGCTGAGAGATGGATTGACCCTGGTAATCGCGGGCAGACCGAATGCCGGTAAATCGAGCCTGCTGAACGCCCTGGCCGGCGCCGAGGCCGCGATCGTCACCGATATACCCGGCACCACCAGGGATCTGCTGCGTGAACGTATTACCATCGATGGCTTGCCGCTGCATATTATCGATACCGCAGGTTTGCGGGAGAGTCATGACCCGGTTGAAGCAGAAGGGATTCGTCGCGCAAAAAAGGAGATCGAGCAGGCTGATCGGGTACTTTGGGTTTTTGACGATTCTACTGATCCGCATCACCTCGCCATCGATCGAGATCAATTGCCAAAGGGTGTCCCGGTTACCCTGATCCGCAATAAGATCGATATTGCCGGCAACACTCCCGGCATACTTGAGGATGAGTCAGAGGTTGAGGTTGCCTTGTCGGCCACCCGTGGCGATGGCATCGATCTGCTGACTACCCACCTTAAACAGTGTGTGGGTTACCGGCATCTGGGAGAGGGTGATTTTATCGCCAGACGCCGTCATCTGGATGCCCTGGAACGTGCCATCGGGCATCTCCGTCAAGGAGAGTTGAGCCTGCAACGAGACCAGGCGGGCGAATTGCTGGCTGAAGATCTGCGCCTGGCTCAACAATCGTTATCTGAGATTACCGGTGAATTCACGGCTGATGACCTGTTAGGGCGTATCTTCAGTAGTTTCTGTATCGGAAAATAGGGCCTGACTTCAGGCAGTGGCTAATTGAAGCTGTATCATTAACGATTTTTTTGATCAAGCACATTGCAGCCATGGTAAAGTCGGGGCTAACTGTGGTGCAATAGGTTAATGTAATGAACGAGGAGGCGGAATTATGTTGGGTGAACCCCATGATCTGTTACATGAATTTCCGGAATACGCCGATAAGATTGCCGAATTACGCGCCAGTAACGATGTCTTCCACAATCTGATGGATGAATACGACTGGTTGGATGCGCATATCCGCAATCTTGAGGAGTTGCACAATCCTGTTTCGGATTTCCATATGGAGGAGATGAAGAAACGCCGGGTATTGTTGAAAGACAGGCTGTATGCCTTTTTGCATGGTTGAGTGAGGTTATCTTCGTCGCGGGCGAAACTGACGAATCTGTCGCGCAAATGTACGCTGTTGTTCATAATCCCTCGTTTGTGAGGCATAGCGCAGCCTGATGTAGAGATCGATGATCGCCATGATCTGGTCCGCCAGATCCGGACGGTTACGAGCAGCCCGCTTTGCATAATCCATCGGACCCTCATAGGCTCTGCGGGTGATGCCAAGGTTTGACAGCTTTTTACAAAAGCGTTGATAGAGTTGTTGTGTAGGGGTGAGCCGTAACCTGCCCTGTCGTATGATGTTGAAGACGACAATCAACAATACAATCGCCACCAGTCCCACCGTAATCAGACTCCATTGAATTGTCGTATAGGTATTGAAACCGAAATTGCGCATCAGGGTAAACTGGTGCTCCCGACTGTAGCCGATAATCCATCGACGCCATCGGATATTGGCACTATCGAGTGCGTGAGTGAAATGACGGATCATCGATGCGGCCAATCCACTCCCATCCAGCTCGAACATGGCCGGCGCACCCTCTTTACCGAAAGCCAGGCGCAAGGGATATTCGATCCGTTCCGGGGCCACTGCCGCGGTTGGATCGATTCTTACCCAACCCCGTCCTTCCAGCCATACCTCTGACCAGGCATGGGCGTGATATTGGCGAATAATGAAGTAGTCACCCAACTCATTGTACTCACCGCCTTGATAGCCCAATACAAGACGTGATGGTATGCCCGCAATACGCATCAGTTGGTTGAAGCTGGTGGCATAGTGTTCGCAAAAGCCAGCCCTGCCTTCAAATAGAAACTCATCAACGGGATTGCTCAGGTAAGTCGGCGGAGAGAGCGTGTATACAAACGGATTGGTGTTGAAAAAGCGTAATGCCTGTTCAACGATCTCGCTGTCGCTGTTTGATTCTCTTTTCCATCGTGCAACCAGCTTACGTTGCTGATCCGTTACCGTGACACCGAGCTTCAATGCTCTTTGACGCAGCATGGGTGTCAGGTTTGACATGCCGTACGTGGTTAAGGAGTGAAGGCTATAGTTTTTTGGTTTAGTCACCCTTTCATTGTGAACTAATTGAAAGTCATCGGTCAGTCTGCTTCGGGCAGGGGCTTCGAGCGGAACATCTAATGCGATCAACCACTTTTCATCATGTGGTTCCAGGAAGATTTCATACTTGACCGGCTGGCTTAACATGGTCAATTGCGTATTGATATTGGTTATCGGCTGTTCCTTATCTGTGTACCAGCTATATCCATCGGTATCCCACAGAACCAAACCGCGCCAATAGCGCTGTTGAGCTGGCGGTGGGGGTTGTTTGAATTCCGCCCTGAATGCCACCTCCGATGATTCGATAAGATCACTGACTGATCCCGGTGTGACTCGATCGCTGAGGCCCGTCCTGGCAGATGATTCTGAACCAAAACTCCACAGCGGTTGAGTGATGCGTGGGAATATGATGAACAGAATGATTGCAATGGGTAAGGCCTGGGAGGTTATCTGTATTGTCTTTACGATGGGCTGCAGAAAATTATGCGCAGGGGTTACCCGGTTTATCTCCAGTAACAGCGCAGTGAGACAGGTAACGATGATGATGAGATAGAGTGTCAGAAGTAATGATTGGCTGAACAGGAATTGTGTAATGATGACAAAGTAGGAGATAAATACTGAAATATAGATATCCCTGCGCTTTTGTATCTCCATTACCTTCAGCATTAACATCATTCCCAATAGCGCGACACCCGCATCTCGACCCAGCAGGGTCTGGTATTGCGAATAGACGATGGCGATTGAGACGAGAGTAACCGCCATAAGCAACCAGCGCCCGGGTTGCAGTCTGCTTGAATAGAGACTGGCTATGCGCCATATGAATATTAGAAATAAATAGAGTGATATGTTTAGCGGGATGTTGCTGACGTGCGGCAATAACGCCAAGCCCATGATCAGGGTGAGCTTCGACATGAAAGCCGGCGTTACCGTGTAGTCAACCGGCTGTTTCATTGTCAGTGCCGTAGCGGGCAAGCAGTGAGAGACAACGTTGTTGATGTAAGGGTCCCGAGCCGGTAGGAATCTTTTCACCAGGCATCTGCAGACTGTAAGATTGCTCCTGTTCCTCAGCCTGTAAAACGAATCGACAGAGCAGGCTGAGACGGTGTTCTGTTTCGAACGCTTTCAACAGTTCCCAATCGAGACTGACCTGTTCACTCCTGTCACCACCAAATTGTTTGCTCAGCAGTCCTCGCTCCCTGGCCTGAGCCTTCCAGTCGATTTGACGTGGCGAATCCCCTACCCGGTAGCTGCGCAATCCTATGAAGTCGTCGGCACCGACGCCTCTGTCACCACTATCGCTGTGACTGTAGATCGCCGTAGTTGGTGGTTCACCCTGTTTGGCCGGTTTGGGATAGACAAGACAGCTTTGCTCAAGCTGAGCATAACTCCAGGCTCGAAAGAGGCCGAGTGGATAGGTGGTCTGTATGATGATTTCAGGTATTGGCAGAAGACCGCGCCGTTCTGTCTTGATCGGTAAATGCAGCTCGCCATCCGAGCCGGCTTTGACATCGACACTACCGCCAAGCTGGTTTCCGGATTTGATGGCAATCCCATAACGATCGGTCGTACCGTCATTCATTACCCGGAGGGTAAAATCGGCGGTTTGGCCGGCAAAGACCGATGCAGCCTCACCTGGCTGTATCATCAGGCCGAGTAGATTACGCCAGGTATGCAGTATGCATATCAGCCAGATACCGCCGAGCAGAAAAGTCATCAAGTGACCCAGATTACTGCCATAGTTGATAGAACCGGCCAGCATCATCATCAGTAACAGGACCAATAGCATTCCCTGGCGGGTCGGCAGGATATAGATGCTGCGCGCTACTATGCGGACCCTGCCGCGGGACTCCGGCCGCCCGCGTCGGCGAAAGCTCTTCAGCCACTGTCCCGTCGTTATCGTTGTCATCTCAAGGGATCGGTACGGAACTGATTAGGTTCATCACCAGGCTGTCACCCTGAGGCTCAGCGCTATCGCCCGCCGGTTGAAGCCGATGGCCAATGGTGGCGGGCAGAATGGCCTGCAGATCTTCGGGTAAAACCATGTTGCGGCCTTCGATCATTGCCCACGCCCGTGCGCCCTGCAAGATCGCCAAACCGGCTCGCGGGGAGAGACCGTGGCGGTAGTCCGGAGATGTGCGGCTAAATGAAAGAATGTCCTGGCAGTAGTCGATCAAGGCGTCCGCCACATGAATCTGTGAAACCCGTTGCTGATATGCCGTCAGTCTCTGATTGTCTATCACTGCAGGCATCTTATTGAGCATTTGCCGTCGGTTCTCGCCGCCTAGCAGCTCTCTCTCCGCCTCTCTTTCGGGATAACCTATGCGGATGCGCATCAGAAAACGGTCAAGCTGGGATTCCGGCAGGGGGAAGGTACCCACCTGATGGGCCGGGTTTTGCGTGGCGATGACAAAAAACGGTTCAGGCAGGCCGTGGGTGACGCCATCAGTGGTCACCTGCCGCTCCTCCATGGCCTCCAATAAGGCACTTTGCGCCTTGGGTGTGGCGCGGTTGATCTCATCAGCCAGGACCAGCTGGGCGAATACCGGCCCGTGATGGAATTGAAAACGCTGTTCGCTTCGCTCATAAATCGACACACCGATGATATCCGAAGGCAGAAGGTCACTGGTAAACTGGATGCGTTGATAGTGGAGTCCCAGCATGTGTGCCAGGGTATGGGCCAGAGTGGTCTTGCCGACGCCGGGCAGATCCTCGATCAAAAGGTGTCCCCGTGCCAGCAGACAGGCAATGGAGAGTTTAATCACCTCCTGTTTGCCCAGCAGGATCCTCCCGGCGGCGTCGATTATCTTTTTTAGTTCAGAACTCATAGATTTCCGTGGTGTCTGTGGTATCGGCTAAAATAGCCGATTCGCGATTAAAGCATTTTTTACTCCAGCACCGAATTTAGAGACCCATGTTTTATACCAACAGTTATGACGTGATTGTAGTGGGCGGCGGGCATGCCGGTACCGAGGCGGCACTGGCTGCAGCGCGAATGGGTGCCCGGACTCTGCTGCTCAGTCACAACATCGAGACCCTGGGTCAGATGAGCTGTAATCCCGCCATTGGCGGTATCGGCAAGGGCCATCTGGTCAAGGAAGTGGATGCCTTGGGTGGAATTATGGCCCATGCGGCGGATCTCGGCGGGATTCAATTTCGCATCCTCAATTCTCGCAAAGGCGCGGCGGTGCGCGCCACCCGTGCCCAGGCAGATCGGGTGCGCTACAAGGCGGCTGTTCGGTATGCCCTGGAGAATCAAGCCAACCTGGAGATCTTTCAGCAGGCGGTGGATGATCTTCTGGTTGAGCAGGAACGGGTGACCGGTGTCGTCACCCAGATGGGGTTGAAGTTTCGCGCCGATGCAGTGGTTTTGACCGTGGGCACCTTTCTCGGTGGCCGAATCCATATCGGGATGTCCAACTATGAAGGCGGTCGTGCAGGCGATCCACCTGCCAATGCACTTTCCCAGCGACTGCGAGAACTTCCCTTTCGTGTCGATCGCCTGAAGACCGGCACCCCGCCCCGAATCGATGGCCGCAGCATCGACTATTCACAGCTGCAGGCTCAGCCAGGCGATACACCCACACCCGTATTTTCATTTCTGGGGTCGCCCGAGCAGCACCCCCGGCAGGTCAGCTGCCATATCACCCACACCAATCGGGAAACCCATGAAATCATCCGTGGCGGTCTCTCCCGCTCACCCATGTATACCGGCGTCATCGAAGGTGTCGGGCCTCGCTACTGCCCCTCTATCGAGGACAAGATCGTACGTTTCGCGGATAAGGAATCGCACCAGATCTTCATTGAACCCGAGGGGCTGGATACCCATGAAGTCTATCCCAACGGTATCTCCACCAGTCTTCCGTTCGATATCCAGTACCGCCTGGTTCGTTCCATGAAGGGGTTCGCGAAGGCGCATGTGACGCGGCCCGGTTATGCCATCGAGTATGATTTCTTCGACCCCCGCGATCTGCAGGCGACACTGCAGACAAAATATCTGCAAGGCCTCTTCTTTGCCGGTCAGATCAATGGCACCACCGGATATGAAGAGGCGGCGGCTCAGGGGCTGCTGGCCGGGGTTAATGCGGTGCTCTACTGCCGGGAACAACCGCCGTGGACGCCGCGAAGGGATGAGGCCTATCTCGGGGTGATGGTGGACGACCTGATCACTCAGGGTACCCTGGAGCCGTATCGCATGTTTACCAGCCGGGCCGAGTACCGGCTGTTGTTGCGTGAGGATAATGCCGATCTGCGCCTGACCGAAACCGGCCGCCATCTCGGTCTGGTCGATGATCGTCGTTGGGAGGCATTCTGCCGCAAACGTGATGCCATCGAACGTGAGCAACAGCGCCTGAAGGGGATCTGGCTTACCCCCGGCGATGTCGAACCGGCTCAGGTGGAAGCCGTCTTGGGGAGCGTCCTATCCAAAGAGGCCTGTGCCATCAATCTGCTCGCCAGACCGAACGTGGCCTATCGGCAACTGATGGGGTTGGCCAAACTGGGTCCGGGCGAAACAGACCCGCAAGTCATCGAACAGCTCGAGGTGCAGGCAAAATATGCCGGTTATATCGATCGCCAGCGGGGCGAGATCGAGAAACTGCGCACCAATGAGGCGGTTTTACTGCCCGATGGACTCGATTATGCGACGGTACGCGGACTCTCTTCGGAGGTGATGGAGAAACTGCAGCGGCACCGGCCCCAAACCCTCGGGCAGGCAGGGCGTATTCCCGGTGTCACGCCTGCCGCTATCTCCCTGTTGTTGATCCATCTGAAAAAGCGGTCAGCCTGATGGTTGATGAGATGTATGATAGTGCTGCCTGCCGGCAACGACTCGTGGCGGGTGCCTCCGAGATGGGGCTGGATCTCGATGCGCGGCAACAAGCCCTGATGATGGAATTTCTGGCACTGCTGGTGAAATGGAACAGCGCCTATAATCTGACGGCGGTTCGTGAGCCCCTTGAGATGGTCGGACGACACCTGTTGGACAGTTTGGCACTCTTGCCTCACCTGAAACCCGGGCCCTGCCTCGACATGGGTACCGGTGCCGGCATACCGGGGATACCCCTGGCGATTATGCGGCCCGATTCAGACTTCGTGCTGCTTGACAGTAACAGCAAAAAGATCCGTTTTGTGCGACAAGCCAAGCTGGAATTAGGATTGGTGAATGTCCAACCGGTGCATGCCAGGGTGGAGCAATATCAAGCCGACAGACCCTTTAAGACCCTGATTGCCAGGGCCTTTACCGCCTTACCGAATATGTTCGCACTGAGTACCGGCCTGCACCAGCCGGGGGTAGAAATCCTGGCCATGAAAGGGAGTATTCCAGAGCAAGAGATCGCACAACTGCCGGCCCATGTGATGACTGATGTCATCCCGCTGAGGGTTCCCTTCGAGGCGGGTGAACGCTGCCTGGTGCGGATCGGCCAAGTCGCCGGATTTCATGCAAAGTGACAGAAAGGGTACCACCTTCAACGGCACTACCGTTATGATAGGCAGTTCCTGTTATCGCGGAACCGAAATACGCCATGGGTTACATCATCTCAATCGCCAATCAAAAAGGCGGCGTCGGTAAGACCACGACCACCGTCAATCTGGCGGCCTCCCTCGCTGCCATGAAGAAACGGGTGTTGCTGGTGGACATGGATCCACAGGGCAATGCCAGTATGGGCAGTGGTATCGACAAACATAGCCTGGAGAACTCCTGTTGTGAACTGCTGCTGGGGGATTCGACCCTGCGTGAAGCGGTGCAGCGGGCGCCCGAGGCAAACTTCGATGTGCTGCCCTCCAATGCGGATCTTACGGCGGCGGAAGTCGGCTTGATGAACAGTTCGATGCGGGAAAAGCGGCTTAACATCGCGCTGGCACCCGCGAAGGCCAGCTATGATTATATCCTGATCGACTGTCCGCCATCCCTGAATATGCTGACCCTCAACGCCCTGGTGGCGGCGGATGGCGTACTGATTCCGATTCAGACCGAATACTATGCCCTGGAAGGCCTGACAGCGCTGATGAATACGGTGGAACAGATACAGACCCATCTCAATCAGGATCTGCAGATAGAAGGTTTTCTGCGCACCATGCATGATCCACGAAACAATCTGGCGATCGATGTCTCCGGACAGTTGCTTTCCCATTTTAAGGATGCCGTGTTCAACACAATCATCCCGCGCAACGTGCGTGTTGCCGAGGCGCCTAGCCATGGCATACCGGTGTTGCTGTATGACAAGAGCTCACGCGGCGCCACTGCATATCTGGCCCTGGCCAGTGAGTTGCTGAGACGGCATCGCATGCGCGATGTACAAACCCAAACCGCCTGACGGACAGAGAGATATGGCGACAAAGAAAAGAGGATTGGGTCGCGGTCTCGATGCCCTTCTTGGGGGTGTGCAGGCCGAGGCCGAGAGCAAACAGACGACATCAACCAAACACGATAATCTGCATCGACTACCGGTGGATCTGATCCAGCGCGGTCGCTATCAGCCGAGACGGGAGTTCGATGCCGACAGCCTGCGCGAACTGGCCGACTCCATCGCCGCCCAGGGGGTGATCCAGCCGGTTGTGGTACGTCCGGTGGAGAATGAGCGCTACGAACTGATTGCCGGTGAGCGGCGCTGGCGCGCAGCCCAGCAGGCGGGCCTGGATGAGATCCCGGTGGTGATCAAGGAGGTCACCGAAGAGGCCGCCATGGCGATGGGGTTGATCGAAAATATCCAACGGGAGGATCTCAATCCCCTGGAAGAGGCGAATGCCTTAAGCCGCCTGCTGCTGGAGTTCGGGCTGACCCATCAGGAGGTGGCGAAGGCCGTCGGCAAGTCACGTACAACCGTAACCAACCTTTTGCGCCTGTTGGAGCTCAACGAAGAGGTCAAGGCAATGGTTGAGAGCAGGCGCCTGGAGATGGGCCACGCTCGATGCCTGCTTGGACTGAAAGGAGAGGACCAGACCCGGGCGGCAAACCAGGTGGTGGCCAAGGGACTCTCAGTGCGTGAAACGGAGCGCCTGGTGCGCCGCTTACAGAGTCAGGAGGAGAAGCCGAAACCCGTCCGCGCCACGCAGGCGATGGATCCCGATATTCGCCGCCTGGTCACTGACCTGTCGGAGAAGCTGGGGGCCAAAGTCGATCTGCAACAGGGGAGCAAGGGTAAAGGCAAGCTGGTCATCGGCTATAACAGTCTCGATGAACTCGAAGGGATCCTCGATCATATTAAGTGAAGCAACGAAATTCCCCACAATACACAGCCACTGAATCGGTGACTTGATGAATGTGAGTTGTATCGGAAAGCCGCAAATAGACGCGAATGATTAAACTAAGTCCGCAAATGAACGCGAATAAGCACAAATATATTTATTTACTGGACAACACCCACCGTGTAGACGAGGTAGAGTGACCCCGAACACCGGCAGGCGCAACAACTTGGCAGCAACCCTACTTCAGGGAGTAGTAGTTGAAATTATCCTTGCCGACTTGATGAAAACCGTTGCGGCGCTGGATCTTTCCCGCAAGCAGATTGCCATCAATGGTATTGAGGCGGGGCTTGAACGGATTGCCTGAATCGACCTTTTCTATGAGAAAATGGTGCTGGCGAGTGGCAACGGCGCCGATGTCCGCCAGTTTGATGTTTTGTACGAACTGAGGGCTCCAGGTATTCAATCCTATATTTCCTCTGGGCGCGCCGACAGCGATATCCCACCTGATGGTCTTTAGCCCGGCCTTTCGATAGCAGTAGACACAGAAAATACCGCACCAGCTTTTTTTCTTTCCGCCGACGAATGGTTGTGGACTCCAGGCCTTGCTGTGGGGATCCTTGAAGTTGGCATCCTGCAGGGTGACGTTCGCGGCCTCTTTGAAGATGGTCTTAACGATATCGATACCTTTCGGCCTACCGCCTATGAGCTGAGTGAAATCCACCTTGCCGACAAGTTTACCCGCTTCCGACAAAACCCTTTTTCGTATTTCCGCATGCTTGCCCTTATCAACGGGTGGAATACCCAACAGGTTCTTCAATAATGCGATCAGCTGTGCCCATGTGTTCGGCCCGACGATACCGTCGGCAACGAGTTGATTGTCGCGTTGAAACTGCTGGGTTCTGGCAGCTGATTTTGCACCGAAGATACCGTCTGTAACCAGTTCTGGTTTAGCGGATACGGCTTTGTTGAGATATTGCTGAACCCGAATGACGTCATCTCCTCTAGAGCCGTATTTTATTACTCGTGATAAAGTCGTTTCCATGGTCTTGCCCCAATCGCAATGGTTTTGTATCGCATAAAGTATAGGGGTGAAATTTGTACGTATTTGTTACTTATTTACATTGACTTTATGTGTATTCAACCGGTACTAAAAAGGATTCATCCGATTTAAATTCCATTTGGTTGTGTCATGTTATTCAATGTGGTCGATCTTAAGCCCGGGGTCAAACTCGAAGACGTTGAACTGGTGCTTGGTGAAATGTGTAATGTGGTCGAGAACAATTATGAAGTTTTCGGCACTTGCAGATTTTTGTGACGATACTTACGAAGTCGGATACGAAATATTGTGGCAGGGTGTGCCCGACGGATGGATGTAGAGTGGTATCGCGTCGTCTATGCTTGGACCTGACACAGGATTAAGTAAACGGCTGTGTTCAATACCGGAATAGGGAGAATGGAGTGATCGAGAGATTCAGGCTGGTTTCATTGTCGCTTGTGTTGTTTTTTTCGACAAATACGGGGATGGCAAAAGATATCGACAACAATCCTCCGGGTCCGGTCGGTGGCCCCGGTACCAATTGGGAGAATCCCCCAGGACCTGAGGGTGGGCCGGGAGCCTCACCCGACCGGCGCTATCGCTATCGCACCAATCCACCCGGGCCGGTGGGAGGCCCGGGGTCAGGGTGGTATTACAAGCGGCCCTATCGCCACTACCGCTATGACAGGGATAACAATCCACCGGGACCGAGGGGCGGACCAGGGACCAATTGGGAAAACCCTCCGGGACCCAGGGGTGGTCCGGGCGTCTCTCCCAACCGCAGATATCGCTGAAACCGTCGAGGGCCGATCCAATATAGAAAAGGGCCATACGGCCTGATAATCTCCGACCGACCCATATTCCGGGTTGGTGCGGTTGGTTATGGCCGAAAATTGATGTCTTATGAAAAAATTTATGCATCTATCCTTTGACCTTATATCAAAGACCCCTTATACTCCTCCCTCCTTGCTGGTTAGGCTCATATAAAGGGTACCGGGAAACCGGAATGCAGCTTACCGGAAACAGCCAGATCCGCACTATTGTAGCGCTCCAACTTGGAGCGGCGGTGGTGGTCGGTTTGATACTTCTGGCATTCGGTAAGACCTTTGCATTATCAGGATTTATCGGTGGTCTGATTGCTGCAGTGGCGAATGGCTATTTTGCCCACAGATCCTTTACGCACTACCGCGCACAGGATCCGCAAAAAATAGCCGGCCGCATGTTTGGTGCCGAAATCCAGAAGTTGATCATCACGGGATTGATGTTCGGATTGACAATTGTCACCATCACTCCGCTGAGTATTGGTGCATTATTGGGCAGTTATCTGTTCGTGCAGGTAGCGGTTCCGCTGATTGTATTGGTTATTGAAGATAGACAGCATTCATAGGTTTTTAAGTATGGCTGGCGACACGCTCACCTCCAGTGGATATATCAAACACCATTTGACCAACCTGACCTTCGGCAAACACCCGGATGGTAATTGGGGTATGGCGCATTCTGCTGCTGAAGCCAAGGAGATGGGCTTCTGGGCGATCCACGTGGATACCATGTTCTGGTCCATCAGCCTCGGCATCCTGTTTCTCTATTTCTTCAGCAAGGCCGCCAAGCAGGCCACTGTCGGGGTTCCCAACGGCCTGCAGAATTTCGTCGAATGGCTGGTCGATTTCATCGATGACAGCGTGCGTGGTTCCTTTTCCGCCCGCAACGCCCTGGTGGCGCCCCTGGCGCTGACCATCTTTGTCTGGATATTCCTGCAGAACCTGATGGATCTGGTGCCGGTGGACGTAATCCCGGAACTCGCCAAGCTGCTGGGTATCCACTACATGAAGGTTGTGCCTTCGACCGATCCCAATGCCACCTTCGGTATGGCTATTGGGGTTTTCATTCTGGTTCTTTTCTACAGCATCAAGATCAAGGGCATCGGCGGGTTCGCCGGTGAGCTGACCCTGCAGCCCTTCTCATCCAATAATGTCCTGGTCAACATACTTTTCATTCCGGTCAACTTCATTCTTGAGTTTGTCAGTCTGATCGCGAAACCCATCTCGCTCGCCCTGCGTCTGTTCGGTAACATGTACGCGGGTGAAATGATCTTTATCCTGATCGCCATCATGTACAATGCCGGGCTGATTCTCGGTTTGTTCGGTGGCGTGCTCCAGCTCGGCTGGGCGATTTTCCATATCCTGATCATCACGTTGCAGGCGTTCATCTTTATGACCCTGACCATCGTCTATCTGGATATGGCGCATCACGAACACTGATTTAACCTTTAACTATCTAGTTCATTAAACGGGAGACCAATAATGGAACAAGCACTGCTGTACATTGCCGGCGCGATCATGATGGGGCTGGGCGCCCTGGGTGCCGCGGTAGGCATCGGCGTACTGGGTGGCCGCTTTCTTGAAGGCGCCGCACGTCAGCCTGAACTCATTCCTATGCTGCGTACCCAGTTCTTCATCGTCATGGGCCTGGTCGACGCCGTGCCCATGATCGCCGTGGGTCTGGCCATGTACGTACTGTTCGCTGTCGCCTGATCCGGGCGATTGAGCGAACTCTCTATCATCTCGTCCAACGAGAGGTAATTCCGGGATGAACATCAATCTGACGCTTATAGGTCAGCTGCTCGCTTTTGCGGTGTTCGTGTGGTTCACGATGAAGTATATCTGGACCCCGATCATGGGTGCGCTGGAGACCCGCAAAAAAGAGATAGCCGATGGCCTGGCCGCCGCCGAGCGCGGGCAGCACGAACAGGAGCTTGCGAAAGAGCGGGCCAAGGATGTTCTGCACGAAGCCAAATCGCAGGCAGCTGAGATCGTGGCTCAGGCGCAGAAACGGGCAGCTGAAATTGTCGATGAGTCAAAGGACACCGCACGCACAGAAGGCGAGCGTATCCTGACCGCTGCGCAGGCAGAGATCGAGCAGGAGTCGAACCGCGCTCGTGAACACCTGCGTGAAAAGATCGGCGAACTGGCCGTGGTCGGTGCTGAGAAGATCCTTAGAAAGGAGATCAACGCAGCGGCGCACAAAGATATCGTCAACGAGCTGGCACAAGAGATTTAAGGCGGAATCATGGCAGGTGAAGCAACCACTATTGCCCGACCCTACGCCGAAGCGGTGTTTGCGCGCGCTGAAGAGAGCGGCAAGCTCGACGTCTGGTCCGATATGCTGAGCTTTCTTACCTCGGTGGTGGAGAGCCAGGAGATGGCCCCGATCGTCGGTAATCCGCTGATCGAGCAGGACGCCCTGGTGTCACTGCTGCTGGAGATCGCGGGCGACAAGGTCGACGAAGAGGGCGGCAATCTGATCAAGGTGTTGGTCGAGAACGGCCGACTCACTGTGCTGCCGGAGATCGAAGCACTCTTTGAAGAGCTGAAAGCGGACAAAGAGCGTGTCAGCAAAGTACATGTCACCTCCGCCTTCGCCCTCGATGCGGCGCAGGAAAAACTCATTGCCGAAGCCTTAAAGGCCAAGTTGGGACGCAACGTCACCATCACCAGTGAAAAAGACCCCGAGCTGATCGGCGGTATTCACATCCGTGCGGGCGACATGGTTATCGACGGCTCCGTCCGTGGACAACTGCAGCAACTGGCGAACGAATTGGGAATCTAAGCGAGAAGCCATCATGCAACTCAATCCATCCGAGATCAGTGACCTGATCAAAAGCAAGATCGAAAAATTCGATCTCAAGACCGAGGCCCGAAACGAGGGTACGATCATCAGTCTGACCGACGGCATTGCCCGAATCCACGGTCTCGAGGACGCCATGTCCTACGAGATGCTGGAGTTTCCCGGGAATACCTACGGTCTGGCACTCAACCTGGAGCGCGATTCAGTCGGCGCCGTGGTATTGGGTGACTACAAGCACTTGAGTGAAGGCGACGCCGTTCAATGTACCGGCCGCGTACTCGAGGTGCCGGTGGGCGAAGCTCTGCTGGGCCGCGTGGTCGACTCGCTGGGCAACCCCCTGGACGGCAAGGGCGACATCACCGCCGATGAGACCTCTCCCATCGAGAAAGTCGCGCCGGGCGTTATCGAGCGTAAGTCAGTTGACCAACCGGTGCAGACCGGCCTCAAAGCGATCGACGCCATGGTGCCGATCGGCCGTGGCCAGCGTGAGCTGATCATCGGTGACCGTCAGACCGGTAAGTCGGCTGTGGCCATCGACACCATCATCAATCAGAAAGGCACCGGCATCAAATGTATCTACGTCGCCGTCGGCCAGAAGAACTCCACCATCGCCCAGGTGGTGCGTAAGCTGGAAGAGCACGGCGCTATGGAGCACACCATCATAGTGGCGGCGCCCGCGGCAGATTCCGCGGCCATGCAGTTCCTGGCCCCCTACTCCGGCTGCACCATGGGCGAGTACTTCCGCGACAAGGGCGAAGATGCGCTGATCATCTACGACGATCTGACCAAGCAGGCCTGGGCCTATCGTCAGGTCTCCCTGTTGCTGCGACGTCCGCCGGGCCGTGAAGCCTATCCCGGTGATGTCTTCTACCTCCACTCCCGTCTACTCGAGCGCGCCGCGCGCGTCAACGCCGACTATGTGGAGAAGATGACTGAAGGCAAGGTGAAAGGCCAGACCGGTTCACTGACCGCCCTGCCGATCATCGAGACCCAGGCGGGTGACGTGTCGGCCTTCGTTCCGACCAACGTTATCTCGATTACTGACGGTCAGATCTTCCTCGAGGCGGATCTGTTCAACGCCGGTATCCGCCCGGCGATCAACGCCGGTCTTTCAGTCTCCCGTGTGGGTGGTGCTGCGCAGACCAAGATCATCAAGAAGCTGGGCGGCGGTGTGCGTCTGGCCCTGGCCCAGTATCGTGAGTTGGCGGCCTTCTCCCAGTTCGCTTCCGATCTGGACGAGGCGACCCGCAAACAGCTGGAGCGCGGTGAGCGTGTTACCGAGCTGATGAAGCAGGCCCAGTATTCGCCGCTCTCCATTGCCGGCATGGCGGTCTCGCTGTTTGCCGCCAATGAGGGTTATCTGGACGATGTCGATGCCAGCAAAGTGGTCGACTTCGAAGCCTCGTTGCATGGCTACATGAAGAGCAGCCAGAAGGAGCTGATGGACAAGATGAACGAGACCGGTGACTACAACACCGAGATCGAGCAGGCGCTGCACGATGCGTTGAAGGACTTCAAGGCCAACCATACCTGGTAAGCCGAGTACGTAACACGAGATAAGGTTCAAAGTTATGGCAGGCGCAAAAGAGATACGCACACAGATTGCCAGTATCAAGAATACGAGCAAGATCACCAAGGCGATGGAGATGGTGGCGGCCTCGAAGATGCGTAAGGCGCAGAACCGGATGGCGGCCACGCGGCCCTATGCGGATAAGATGCGCAACGTCATCGGGCATCTGTTTCATGCGCATCCAGAGTATAAGCACACCTTCATGATCGAGCGTGAGGTTAAACGGGTTGGGTATATCATCGTTTCCTCCGATCGAGGGCTCTGCGGTGGTTTGAACAATAATCTGTTTCGCAAGCTGGTCAAGGATATGAGGGTCCATAGGGACAGCGGTACAGAGGTCGATTTCTGCACTATCGGCAACAAGGCGCTGGGGTTTTTCGGCCGTTTCGGCGGTAATGTGGTCAGTCAGGCGACCCATCTGGGGGACACGCCCCACATCGAGGATCTGATCGGCACGGTCAAGGTGATGCTGGATGCCTATGCCGAGGGTAAGATCGATCGTATCTACATCGCCTACAACCACTTCGTCAACACCATGACCCAGAGTCCTACTGTCGAACAGCTGGTGCCCATAGCCTCCACCATGGAGGAAGAGTTGAGGCACCACTGGGACTACATCTACGAGCCGGATTCGAAAGATGTACTCGACAACCTGCTGAGCCGTTATGTGGAGTCCCTGGTCTACCAGTCCGTGGTGGAAAACGGTGCCAGTGAGCAGTCTGCACGAATGGTGGCGATGAAGGCGGCCTCGGACAATGCGGGTGAGCTGATCGACGAGCTGCAGCTGATCTACAACAAGGCGCGCCAGGCCGCGATTACCCAGGAGATCTCGGAGATCGTCGGTGGTGCGGCGGCTGTCTGATGACAGCCTGGAAAAAGAATTAGTTTTTATTATTTTGAGAGTCGCCTGGAGCGGCAAGAGGAACCAGAAATGAGTTCGGGCAAAGTGGTTGAAATCATCGGCGCTGTGGTGGACGTACAGTTCGCACGCGGTGAGATGCCGAAGGTCTACGAGGCACTCAAGATTGAAGAGGCGGGCCTCACACTGGAAGTCCAGCAGCAGCTGGGCGACGGGGTGGTGAGAACCATCGCCATGGGATCGACCGATGGACTGAAGCGCGGTGTCACCGTGGAGTCCACCGGCGACCCGATCAGTATCCCGGTCGGTCAGGGTACTCTGGGCCGTATCATGGACGTACTCGGCAATCCGGTGGACGAGGCCGGCGAGGTCAAGGCCGACAAGCTGATGCCGATCCACCGTCTGCCGCCAAAGCTGGAAGATCAGGCGGCCACCACCGAGATCCTCGAAACCGGCATCAAGGTAATCGACCTGATCATGCCCATCGTCAAGGGCGGTAAAATCGGTCTATTCGGCGGCGCCGGCGTGGGCAAGACCGTTACCCTGATGGAGCTGATCCGTAACATCGCGGTGGAACACTCCGGTTTCTCCGTATTCGCCGGTGTGGGTGAGCGTACCCGTGAGGGCAACGACTTCTACCACGAGATGCAGGAAGGCGGGGTACTCGACAAGGTGGCCCTGGTCTACGGTCAGATGAACGAGCCCCCGGGCAACCGTCTGCGTGTGGCCCTGACCGGTCTGACCATCGCCGAGAATTTCCGTGACGAAGGCCGTGACGTACTGATGTTCGTGGACAACATCTATCGTTACACCCTGGCCGGTACCGAGGTATCGGCCCTGTTGGGCCGTATGCCTTCCGCGGTGGGTTATCAGCCGACCCTGGCCGAGGAGATGGGTGCGTTGCAGGAACGTATCACCTCTACCAAGACCGGCTCCATCACCTCCTTTCAGGCGGTCTACGTACCGGCGGACGATCTAACCGATCCCTCGCCCGCGACCACCTTCGCGCATCTGGATGCGACGCTGGTGCTCTCCCGTCAGATCGCCGAGCTGGGTATCTATCCGGCGGTGGATCCTCTCGATTCCACCTCCCGTATTCTCGATCCCAATGTGGTGGGCCAGGAGCACTACAGCGTGGCCCGCGCCGTGCAGGGCACCCTGCAGCGCTACAAGGAGCTGAAGGACATCATCGCCATCCTCGGTATGGACGAACTCTCCGAAGAGGACAAACTGGTGGTGCAGCGTGCACGTAAGATACAGCGCTTCCTGTCTCAGCCCTTTTTCGTGGCCGAGGTCTTCACCGGCACCCCCGGCAAGTATGTCTCGCTGAAAGACACTATCGCCAGCTTCAAGGCAATCGTCGAAGGTGAATACGATCATCTGCCGGAGCAGGCCTTCTATATGGTCGGTGGTATCGACGAAGCCGTCGAACGCGGTGGCAAGGCCTGATCGGCTGGGAGTAGAATAGATGGCCATGACAATCCATGTGGACATCGTCAGCGCCGAGGGCGAGATCTTCAGCGGTCTCGCTGAGATGGTATACGCCCCTGCGGTAATGGGTGAGGTGGGAATCGCTCCCCGCCATACGCCGCTGGTGACTCAACTGAAACCAGGTGAGATTCGGGTCGACACCGGGAATAATCAGGAGATGCAGCACTTTTATGTCTCCGGCGGGATTCTCGAGGTTCAGCCCCATGTGGTTACCGTACTCGCCGATACGGCGATTCGCGCCACAGACCTCGACGAGGCGGCCGCCCAGGAGGCCAAGCGCCGTGCCGAAGATGCCATGGCGAACCGAACCTCCGAGTTCGAATACGCCAAGGCACAGGCTGAACTGGTGGAGGCAGCAGCACAGTTGCGAGCCATCGAGCGCATCCGCAAGGGTAAGGGCGCCTGATTATCCCATCCTAAATAATAGGGCCTGACTCGTCAGGCCCCACGCCATACCGCTATGTCCAAAGAAATCATCCAGAACGGAAAATTCGTCTCCCTCACCTACTCCATTGCCGATCCGGATGGCAATACCCTGGAGCAGAGCGATCTTCCGGTCAGCTATATCCATGGCGGCGAAACCGAACTGATTGGCGGTATGGATCGCGCGGTAGCCGGTAAGTGCCAGGGTGATGAAGTCACTCTTACCATCCCCTCCAGTGATGCCTTCGGTGAGTATGATCCGGACCTGACCTTCACCGATGAAATCGATAATGTGCCCCCGCAATTTCGTCAGTTGGGTGCAGAAGTACAGATGCAGAATGAGGCCGGCGAGGTAAAAAGTTTCTACGTCACCAAGATCGAGAATGGTAAGTTGACGGTTGACGGCAACCACCCTCTCGCAGGCAAGACACTGGTGGTTAAGGTCAAGATTCTCGAGGTTAGGGAGGCGACCAAGGAAGATGCCATGTCAGTAGGTTTGCCGGGCCAATCCCATACACTGAATTGACACCTCCATACTTTCATCTCCCCGCAAGCGTATAAAGCTTACTCTGATCCGGCGTGTGATTTTTTACCTGGAAGCTGGTACTGCCGAATGGTATTAAGCTATCCTCGGGATTGGTTACAGCATTGAGGTGAGTTGATGGATCTGGGGGCACTGATTTTGGCTGCGGGCGAAGGTACGCGAATGCGTTCCAGGCTTCCCAAGGTTCTGCACCAGTTGGCCGGCAAGGCGCTGCTCGGTCATGTGATCGATACGGCACGCTCGGTCAATCCTGATGAGATCACCATAGTCTATGGCCACGGGGGTGAGTTGGTGCCTACTCAGCTCTCCGCCCAGGATCTGACATGGGTGGAACAGACCGAACGCCTCGGTACCGGCCATGCGGTGATGCAGGCGTTGCCTTCCCTGCGAAAAGTCGACCAGGTGCTGATTCTGTACGGTGATGTACCCTTGATCAGCAGTTCGACACTGACCGGTCTGCTGAGTTGCTTGAGACTGAGCGACCTGGCGCTGCTGACGGTCGATCTACCCGATCCCACTGGATATGGGCGGATCGTGCGTGACGGTATGGACCGGATCATCCGCATCGTCGAACAGAAGGACGCCAGTCAACGCGAGCAGGAGATTACCGAGATCAATACGGGGATCCTGGCGGTAAAACGGGAGAGACTCGAGAAGTGGCTTGCACAACTCGATAACAACAATGCGCAAAAAGAGTACTATCTGACCGACATCATCGCCATGGCGGTTGAGGACGGGGTCAATATCCAGGCGGTCCATCCAGACAGTGAAGAGGAGGTCATGGGGGTCAATGACCGCAAACAACTGGCCTATCTCGAACGTTACCATCAACGCCAGTTGGCCGAGTGCTTGATGCACAACGGCGCCACCCTGGCGGATCCCTCGCGCATCGACATTCGCGGTCGCCTGACCACCGGACAGGACGTTTTCCTCGATTGCAATGTCATCATCGAGGGTAACGTCAGCCTTGCGGACGGGGTCAGGGTCGGTCCGAACGTGGTGCTGAAAGATTGTTCAATCGGCGAGGGGACGGAGATCTTTGCCAACAGTGTATTGGAAGCCGCCGAGATCGGCAGCGAATGCCGTATTGGCCCCTTTGCCCGGATTCGGCCGGAGAGCAGTCTGGCCGATCATGTCCATATCGGTAATTTCGTCGAGATAAAGAAGAGCCAGGTGGCAGATGGAAGTAAAATTAATCACCTCAGCTACGTCGGTGACAGCGAGATCGGTGAACAGGTCAATATCGGCGCCGGCACCATCACCTGTAATTACGATGGCGCCAACAAGCACAAAACGGTCATCGGTGATCGCGCCTTCATCGGTTCGGACACCCAGTTGATCGCGCCGGTGGTGGTCGGTGAGGGTGCGACCATCGGTGCCGGTTCAACCATCAGTAAAAACGCACCATCGGAACAGCTGACCCTGACACGGGCAAAACAGATCAGCATCGATGGCTGGCAGAGACCGGTCAAGAAGCCGAAAGCGTAACATCCAGGGGGAGTTAGAGCATGTGTGGCATTGTCGGTGGAATCGCACAACGGGATGTTGTTCCCATCCTGATGGAGGGTCTGAAACGCCTTGAATATCGGGGTTATGACTCGGCCGGTGTTGCGGTATTGGATGAGCGTCAGCACATTCAGCGAATTCGTTCGGTAGGCAAGGTCGCCGCGCTCAAGGACCTGATCGATGGCGCCGCACTTTCAAGCAGTCTGGGTATCGCCCATACCCGTTGGGCTACACACGGTATGCCGGCGGAGCGCAACGCCCACCCTCATATGAGCGGCGAGCGGGTGGCGATCGTACACAACGGTATTATCGAAAACTATGCCGATCTGCGTCAGGACTTGAGTGCCAAGGGTTTTACTTTCACCTCTGAGACCGATACCGAGGTCATCGCCCATCTGCTGGCGGATGTGCTGGCATCGGAACCCGATTTCATCAAAGCCATACGAAAGGCGAGCAGTAAACTGGTCGGTGCCTATGCGCTGGCTGTTGTCAGCCCGGATGATCCCGATCAGATGGTGGTCATCAGGGCTGGCAGTCCTTTGGTCATCGGGCTTGGTGTGGGAGAGAACTTTATCGCTTCGGATGTGTTTGCCCTGTTGCCGGTAACACAGCGTTTTATCTTCCTGGATGAGGGCGACCTGGCTCATGTCTCGAGGGATGAGGTGAAGATTTTCGATGACCAGGGCAGTCAGGTAGAGCGTGAGGTCCGCACCTCTCGAGTTTCCGCATCGAGCGCGGAAAAAGGACCCTACCGGCACTATATGCTGAAAGAGATCTTCGAACAGCCGGCAGTGATCGCAGAGACCCTGGAGGGACGGATTCATAAGGGCAAGCTGCTCGAAGATTCATTCGGTTTCGAAGCGAAACAGTTCCTGGACAAGACCCAAAACGTACACATCATCGCCTGTGGCACCAGTTACCACGCCGGCCTGGTTGCACGCTATTGGCTGGAAGAGGTCGGCGTTCACTGTAGCGTCGAGGTGGCGAGCGAGTTTCGCTATCGGCAGGTGGTGGTGCCCGACAACACCCTGTTTGTCACGATCTCCCAGTCGGGCGAGACCGCGGATACCCTGGCCGCGTTGCGTGGCGCCGAGACCCAGGGCTATCTGGGAAGCCTGACCATCTGCAACGTACCCGAAAGCTCGCTGGTGCGGGAATCCAATGTGGTCCTGATGACCCGGGCAGGCCCTGAGATCGGTGTGGCATCCACCAAGGCCTTCACCACCCAGCTGGTAGCTCTGAGATTGCTGGTCCTTGCCTTGGCAAAGCGCCGCGGCATGAGCACCGAGAGAGAGCGTGAGCTGGTAGAGGAACTGCATGCACTGCCACGTCAGGTTGAAGTGATCCTGGAGCTGAACGACGCCATCAAAGAGATGGCGAATGCCTTTGCGGAAAAGAACCACGCCCTGTTTCTCGGCAGAGGCAGCTTCTACCCGATCGCCATGGAGGGGGCGTTGAAACTGAAAGAGATCTCCTACATCCACGCCGAGGCCTACCCTGCAGGTGAACTCAAACATGGCCCCCTGGCGCTGGTCGACGCCGAGATGCCGGTGATCTGCGCGCTACCCGACGATCCGCTGTTGGAAAAAGTCATATCGAATCTGCAGGAGGTACGCGCCCGTGGCGGTGAACTGTTCCTGTTCAGCGATCAGAAGGTAAAGATCGGCCTGGACCGATACCAGAACCTGACTCTATCCGACATCTATCCTTCCACGGCGCCGATCGTCTATACCGTTCCGTTGCAGTTGCTTTCCTATCATGTTGCCATATTGAAGGGGACCGATGTGGATCAGCCGCGGAATCTGGCGAAATCGGTGACGGTAGAGTAGCCGCATCCATATATTTTGTTGTGCGGGAATAAAGTCCGTCACATCTGAATAAAGTCCGTCACAGCTGTGCATGGATAGTTGTTCTGGACAATTAAAGTCGAAAACTAGCTATTAATGTCGTAAACAGGATATTAAAGTCGAGAACTGGCTTATTTGGGCGAAATGAAAGCTGTCATAGGGAAGTATGAGTATCGTGTTGCTGGTTAGTATTTGGCGGCTCTACCCAGATGTCCCTAATGCGACCAAAGCGGAACCCGGCGCAAGTGAACAGAGAAACCCACTACTAGCCACAAAGCAGGCTTTTTAATCTAGAAATTCAGATCAAATCAGAGCTTCTGAAACTAATCGAAGTCGGAGCTAAAACTCCCAAGCCAGAGACACCACGTCTCAACTACTTAATTTCTGAACGATATTTTCAACTTCGATTTTGTCTGTGCACCCAGAGTTTTTTAACCATGAGAAAAAAGTCAATTCTGAACATCCGACAACAAGAGCCTTTAGCTTCACTTCGCCTACATCTATTTCACGAACTTCCTCATATGCATTGACACTAAATGTAAACTTACTAAGCAAGATCCTTTTCAGAGTATCATCGTCAACAAAATGCTTCCCTAAAAAGCAAACATACACATAATTTACGCGAAGCACCCCCGTCCTATAATAAAGGGACCCAATAGAAATCTTCGCATCAACCTCATCAAGCTCTATGTATTTTCGGGAGCACGAATAATGCGCCTTCCCAGCACCGCCATAACCAATTTTTTCCCATTCACCAGTACGGATTGCCATTACAGATTCACCAACTGAATAGTAAATACCACGAACAAGGAAACCAAAGAAACACCCTCAATTCTATTGATATGCCTATCATTCATTATCACACTTGTAATAATGAACATAAAGAATAGTGATGCCAGCAGAAATATAAGCATATCCGCACGCATTGCCAACGATCCGAACAATGAAATTGACCCTAATATACCAAGAAGGCCAAATATATTTGACCCAATTATTTCACCAAACAACGCATCAACTTTCTTTTTTCTAACCAGCATAATTGCTGTTGCAATCTCGGGTATGGACGTACCTATAGCAAGCACAGTTGTCGCTAATTTAGCGCGTGAGACATCTAGAAGAGTTCCTCCTTCTATTAAGGATGAGACCACAAAGTCACCCGAAAAAAATAGTGCTGCCAAACTCACCACCAATAAGACAAAACTTCCCGCAATATCCGCTTTATTTTTATTGCTATGTGGCTCTTCATTATCTTTATGGATTTCTGTCGCGATGCCCTCATCAATTCCCTTTGTGTTTTTAACTGCATCATTTAGATAAAACACGAGCACCACAAGCATAAGTGCGCCCTCGTACCATGAAAGTACCCCGTCGTAGAGGCTCCCTAACACGAGGATTACTGCAGTCAGAAAAACCGACATCTGGGTGCCGAAGACATCCTTGTGTACTGTCAAGGCGTATGATGCAATCATTGCCCCACAACCTATTCCCAATAAGCTGTTCGCAACGACAGTCCCCAGTACATTCCCGATGACCATTTCGGGCTCTCCTTCGATGGCAGCACCAATCGAAGAGAACAACTCAGGAGCAGAAGTGCCAATCGCAATTATTAGTATCCCCGTCCCGAGATGGCTTAATCCAAGAATTCCACCAAGGTGAACCGACGCATCTGTAAAGACATCAGCAGCTTTTACCAATGCGTACAGACTGAAAAGAAAAAGAGCAGCCTCTAGAACTAAAGAGGAAAATGATGGTCTCATGGAAACCAAACCAAAACAGATTGCTATGAGCAGAACTACAAGACTAGCTCCCCTAATACTTTCTTTCATTTAATTCTCAATACAGTGTAGTAACAAACATCAAACTCTTTTTTAATGATCTTGGCTAGTCAAGAGTTCCTCATACCCAACCTCATAATGTTCACATTAAGTTCTGTAGCCGCCGGGTGGAGGGGAAATTTCATGCTCAACGCAGTACTCCTGGATAGTCGAGTTGATTTCTTCTAACTCAATCCCCAGTTTACTTCCTCTTCTAACAAACAACTCATACTCCTCATCATCTATCTTTCCATCTGCTCCCGCAATCACTAAAGACTCACTAAAGATCTCTTGCTTCCCTCTTTCAGAAACATAACTTAGATACCCCTCTAATCTTTGCGGCTTTGTCACATATTTAGTTAATATTTCGGTTTCTGGTGGATCAATTTTCTTGTCCGCTCCAGCTGTCGTTATCATGCTTTTTAGAATCTCAAGTTCGATAATCGCTTTTTCCAACTCTGCTTCTTCAAATTGGGTGACAGTCATCGTAACGCCACCAATCTGCACTGTGGCCACCTTACCAAAGTAGCTAACAATGGCGTCCAATACTTTTTTTATCTGGGGGAACAGAATGAAGACCAAAATAAGAAACAAAAGCGGCCAAGCAGCATCTACTACAGCACTAATTAAGAATTCGTAATCGTCTTGAACTACAGTCTGCTGACTCAAACTATCAGCACATTTACTACAATCGATTTTTTCATTGCCAGCCATAGTCAAATAATTCCAAATTATTCACACGGTATTCGCAGAAAATCAAAAAGCCAACCCAAATGAATTTAAAACAGGTTTGGCCTTGGACATGAGAAATACCGCCTACAGTCCACAACCATCAAGGAGAATGATCATGTGGCTTTGAATTGCCCCCCTAAAGCCACAAGCTCAGAAGTGACACTCGCCCATAATGCAAGGTAGACACGACATTATACTGAAGTGATAAGAACATGACCAACGCAGTATAGGTGATTGAAAATAAACGATATTATCTTCATGCGCGCATTTCAATAGGGTGATAGGGTGTATGGATGCCTTATTGCACGTGAAAGTAATAACTCGGAAACAAGTGACGGAGTGACAAGCTATATATCTGCATCCTCAACTTTACAGTCGATATACGGTGGTCAAGTTTATTGCCGACACCAGTATCATTAAAACACATCCTCACTGCATACCCGCGCGCGCAATACAAAAATAATTTTCTGCATGCACATTTGCAGAATGTATTGCAGTTAGTTCGAAAATCGACAAGTACAAGCGATGTGAATTTCAAAGATAGTTAACTGAAGTATTCTTTTAAAAAACTGCCGAAACGGGCGTAAATAAACAGCGTTCATAACGTCCCTGATTGATTCTAAGCGGCGTTCTAAAGCTTTTTCTTGACACACCTGCAACTAAAACAACTAATAAATGCTGTTGTGACTTACAATTGATATCCATGGAAATGTAGTTGGCTATTACCAAAGCTGGAGAGTGTCGCCGTGAGTCCAGATCTCTCCTGGATATGAACGTCCGGTTATGGCCGACAGTAGAAGTTGGCCAAATCAGCTTAGAATGCCTGCTTCGTTAGCGAAGCAGAAGTCTAGAAGGAGCGCCTCAATGTCACTCAGTTGGGTAATCCCGATTGATTATTGCTATATAGGATTTTGTAGGCGCCATTGAAACTGATTAAAATAGTAAGCTATTGGATTTTTTTGACGGACTTTACAGTGAATCTTGACGTGCCAAAATCAATGGCTTAGATAGACTTATTGTGACGGACTTTATTCCCGCTCAACAATATAATGATTGCTCTGATGTTTGACCGTTATTGTTTCAACAGGACCAGCACCGTTTTGTAGATGGTTTTTAAATGATTTCAGGTACTTTATAGGTTGTGGGAATGCGAATACAAAATTCAGCCCCGCCAAGAGGGCTTTCTCCGGCAGTTATGGTTCCGTGATGATTTGTGCAAATACTCTTTGTAATGGAAAGGCCTAATCCGATACCGCCTGATTCACGTGACCGGCTGGGGTCCAGTCGGGTAAATGGTTCAAAAATCAGCTCTCTTTTGCCAGGTGGGATACCGATTCCGTCATCGGCCACCTTAATTTGGATGTCATTATCTTGTCGTTGCCAAGAGATCAGCACGTTATGTTGCGCAAAATGGCATGCATTACGGGCCAGGTTGACAATTGCTCTTTCGATCAAGTACTCAATTGCCTGAATTTCGATATCCTCTCCCTCATAATTAATAGCGATTCGAGGCGTAATGCTTTTCTGCTTCGCAATGACAGAGCGGATCAGTTTAACAACATTGAATGTATTATATTCCCTGATTTTGTCACCATGCTGTAACCGGGAATATTGCAGTACTTCTTTGACCAGTTGATCCATTTCTTCAAGGGCCGTACAGATATCCTCATACAATGAATCTGCGTCCACGCCGGATTTTGCCGTATTCAGCATTTCAACGGCAAAGTTCAATCGAGCCATGGGTGATCTGAATTCATGCGCAACACCATGCAGCAAATCCTGGTGCGCCACTAAAAGGCTTGTACGGCTCTCAACCAGTTTATTCAGATTCTCAGTCAGTATGTCGAGTTCACGGGAGATATCGCCGGGAGTGCCGGGTTGTGTGTTGTTAAGTCTGGACGCCTTACCGTTACTGTTTAGCAGCGAAATATTATTGAGAACATTGTTGAGTTGAATTTCAAACGGGTTGATTGCAATATACAAACCCGTGATAGAGAGCGCAATAAGCAGTAGCAGTGATATAAAATCTAGCAATCCAGAGTTCTGCAGCAGAGAGGCTTTCTCCGAAAGTTCAAGTAGTAAGTCAGGTTCCTTTAATTGTATTAACTGTCTATAAATATTATCCTCATCAAAAAATTCGAAGAAACCTTTACGCTTGAATTCAGTAGGTTCGGGAAAGTTTATGAAATGTTCGTTTGGATCCAAAACATTTACGGATATTTCGTACTCATTGGCTATCTCTCGGATTCCTTCATAGTCAATTTCCGTACTCTGACTGATGTGCTGTTTTAGCTTTTCCCGGACGATCTTAAAATCGACCTTGGGTGTGTGCCCCATAGAATCAAATTCGATATAGCTATGCAGCCAGGAAGTTAAGATAAACCAAAAGATCAATATCGGAATAATGAAGGCTATACAGCGAAAGTAGAGTGTTTTCATGCATTATCCACGAATAAGTAGCCCTGCAACCTGACAGTTTTGATTTTGATCCGGCAGTTTTCGTACGCTGAGATTTTTTTTCGTAAGCGAGAGATTCTGATATCGAGCGTTCTGTCCATGCCATCGTACTTGAAATGTAAGATATCATTGTATATGTCATCACGTGCTACAACGGTTCCGGCTCTTTTTGCAAGATAGACTAGAAGATCGAATTCAGCATCGGTGAAATCGAGTAATGAATCTTCAATATATACTGTGCGACTTCTACAATAAATCGCCATATTCCCGACATTAACAGTATCTTCGGACTGTGCATAATCCTTATCACGACGCATTAAAGCTCTTATTCTGGCTAACAGTACTCTTGGTTTAAGCGGCTTGCCGATATAGTCATCCGCACCAACTTCCAAACCGACAATTTCATCCACTTCTTCATTGAGCGCGGTTAATATGAGAATCGGGCCGGTATACCATTTGCGTATCTCTTTACACGCCGTCAGCCCATCTGTATCCGGCATCATAAGATCTAAAATGATAAGTTGGGGTGTATAGGATTTTGTAAATTCGATGGCTTGCAGGCCATTATGTCTTATTGATACGTCATATCCGGCATCAATCAGATATTTGCCGACAAGCCTGGTGAAGGGAATATCGTCATCAACCAGCAGTATGGCGTCATTATCACTATGTTTATGCATAGTTTTTATTGAGAGGTGTTTTTCAGTTTCTGATTTTTGTTTCGAAATGTTATTTAAATATCTGCTTTCGAAAAGGTATAAAAGGATTGCCTATTGTGAATGCTGTTGTGGCATCGATACCGACCATGGAAAGTGGATACTCGATGTCGAGTGCCCGACGTTTCCGTCGACAATTATCTTGTTTTTTCCTTACAACAGTCAATTGCGGTATATCGGCATGCTGCATAACAATATCAAAATGTTCTAATTGAGTGCAGCCATTACTGGTGACCGTAAACCAGAGCGAAGTGTCTGTTAACCTAAAGTCATGTAGTGGTTCGGCATAAGTTTTTTCAGCCTTGGTTGTGGCGACGCAGCCACCGGCTGTCATCATGATGATACTGAGAACGGTCAATGCGCTATACCTAATCAATGGATATCTCCTATCCTGCTCTAGTACCTATATATACCAGTGATCGCGGGAGTATAATTGTTTATACCATAACCTGGTATGCGGCTTAGGAATCGTTCAACGACTCAGCTGGTCAAGCGGTACTAGTGTGTATTGAGCGCTGGTTATGACAAAGATGACAACAACCGGCACATGCTTAGTTATTCCTAATGCCGGCGTGTAAGAAACCGGCACCCATCTTGGTTAACTTCCAGGTTGCTTTTTACACTTTGAAAAAACTCTTCGCGAACCGGTGAAAAACATTACCATCAAGGGTAACAATAAATAATTACCGGCGGCGCCGCCACCACCACTATAGGTTTGTAAAGTATTATTATTGCCGACAGTGGAAAATCGAAATTGATCAAGGTAACCTGCATCAGCACCCCCGCCATTGCTTTGGTCTCTTACATATAGCCATGTCAGATTATGAGCGCCCTCGGGGATGCTTTCGCTGATGTCAGTCCAGTCGGTCTCACCATCAATAACAGCTATCAATCTATCGTCAATATAGAAGACGATAGGGTCTGCAGATGATTCTGTAGATGATCTCCAGCGAAAGGATAGAGTGCCTGGGCCTGTCACCTGGCTATGTAATACGGATATCTGATTATCGAGAATCGCCCCGCTTATTGCAGCAGTGCCGTTGATATAGCCGTGGCTGTCGCTTGAGTCCTCTCTCCAAGGGGAGTCGCCACCGCTGAACCAGGTTAGTTCATTGTTGTCCAGGGCCATGCCCAGGTCAACGGCTGGCAATGAATCTGCTGAAATTTGCACTGTTACTGTAGGGGTTATGGCGTTGGTTGTACTGAATGACAACGTCGCTTCCTTACTACCCTCGGTCATACCTACGAAACGCATATCAATAGAACATTTCTCACTCGGTTCCAGTACCTTTTGTTGACAATCATCAGTTACGATCGTGAATTCAGCATCACCCGTGATGACGGTGCTCTGAATGACCTCAGATGTGCGACTGTTGTTGACCAATGTGACTGTTTTCGTTGTCTCCAAACCCATACCAGTGAAACCCAGTTCTAATCTGGATGGTGATACAGTGATACCATTCATCTTGCCGTCTAACCATGCCTGGTATCTGGACACTCTGGTATACACGCCTGGGTGAGTGGCGCTGGCACAGCCCTGACTGCTGCCGAAACTGACAATTCCCAACAACCGTAGATTGTTGTCACTATCGCGTACCATCAGAGGCCCTCCACTGTCACCATTACATGAATCCCGAGTACCATCGGTACTGCCGGCACAAACCATATTGTCTGTAATCGTGATTTCGTCAGTGCTGAGGTAATTGGTTATGCATTGCCCATGATTTCTTAATGGGACATCCGCCTGTAGCAGTTTAAGCGACCCAGTTGCATCTTCATCTTTGGTTGTAAGTCCCCAGCCGGTAACAAGCAGATTCGTACCATCAGCAAGCCCGTCATCAAATTGAATTGACGCTGTGTTGATCGGCCGTTTACTTGAAGGCGTTGCAAGTTGCAGCAGTGCGATATCGTGATCACCGCCATATTCAGAATGTATATGGATATAACTGATATCATGTACTTCACCATTGCTGCGGTCGGTCAGGCTGGTTCCCCCGATATAGGCTTGAATGTCACCGGCGGATTCGGATTCAACACAATGCGCAGCTGTTAGCATCCATCGTTCTGCAATCAGGCTGCCACCGCAGAACTGTTCATTGTCAGTTTTGTTTATCAACGCAGTCATCCATGGAAATGTATCAGCCTGTGCGGGCTTTCCACCAATAATGCGGTGATTAATTAAACCTTTCCGTTTGCCGTAATCAGCGGCTGCTTGATTGATGCTGATGGTAAACAGAGCGATCATGAGAAATAGGATTTTTATAAATTTCATTGTATGCCCCAATTTGAATATTGGAGTGTGTATTGAATTAATTAGGCATGTATCTATCTATTCACTTAATGTATCTTTCTGTATCAATCTGTTCTGGAAGTCGTTGAGATCAGGGATTGATGGAACGGATTCCATATACTGCCGACAAACGCCAGGACGTCTGTCGGAATACAGAGCGGGAATTGAGTAGGGTTGTTTATAGGAGTGATGATGGACTTGGCCAGTCCCTTCAGCCTCCATCACTCCTTATCTGTCGACCGATTTTTCATGTAGTAGACAGGAAGATGGCTGCTTTACACCGATCCCGTTTGCCTCAGTGTTTAAGCGCGCAGAAAAGGATGTAAGAATCCTATACTCGATTGTTGGTGTAATTGCACGGTAAATTTCACTTTGAAAGGTTTACATGGTCCTTCTACACTGGGATTTATATTCCTGTGTACGCTCTCCTAAGTCGTCGCAAGTTCGGCGCCCCTGGTGGCTCATAGGGAAAGGATTTCCGGCCTCAGTGTTTCGTAACCTCTGGGGTATCTTGAACCCGGCAAAGGAGTAAGCCAGTCAACATGTCATCGATCTCGGATAATCTCGAAATTTCATAATTGTCTGAGGACAAAGAAAACTGAGTATCAATAGTTTTTACGAGGGAAGTTGAAAGGGTGCTTATTTGTTCCGGGTGTTCAACAAGTTTGATTGTCCCGATACATGGAGGAGAGCGATGAAACACCGTCTCGAAGCAGATCTGAACGCCACGATTACCCGCGATGACAAGGGCGTCATAAGGGCAATCACTTTTGCGGATACCGGCTCGGCAACGCCGATCGCCGCTTCGGCGAAATCCCATGTCCGCCGGCTCGCCGGCAAAATCGGCATTGACATCGCGGAGCTCAGCGAGCTTGACCGCAAAGCGACCCATGTGGAGCCCAAAAAATCAGGCCCCTCCTTTCATCTTGCCGATGAAAAGACCTTTTTCGATACCACCACCTACGTCTATGCCCAGACCTACCTCGATACACCGGTCTGGGGCGCCGGGATCACGGCGACCAGAAATGATGAAAGCGGCGGCATCATCTCGATCGTCAACACAAGCATAGCGGGCATAGACGCCAAGTTCCCGCCTGCCCGCGACATCAACCGCTACCGTAAACTGTTCTCCGCCGGCGAGTCAGGCCCCGGCGCTGAGGAAAGCACATCGAAACAGGCGCTAGGCGCGACAAAGGCGCAGCTCAGCGATATTCTCGGCTCATACCTCGATAGCTACGGCAAGGGCAAAGACCGCGTGACGCCTGAACTCATCTCCGGCCGCTTCTACATCTACCAGCTCGACCGCGCACGGCGCCAGCAAGACCACCCGGAGCCACCGGAAAAGCAGGAGAAATATCCCGCAGAGCCGATCGAGGGAGAACACCTCCCAACCCTGCCCCTGGCAAAACTTCCCGATTCCCTCGCGGACGGAAGCTGGCATCTCGTGGCCGAACTCATCATCCGGCTTCCCTACGAGGGGCATCGGATGAACTGGCGGTTCCTGGTCAGCGTCGCGACGGGGGACATTCTCTATCTGCGGGCGCTCACCTCCCACGTGAACGGGCTCGTCTTCACCTACGACCCGATCATTTCGACAGGGGACACGGCAAACGATGCCAGCCAAAGCAATGCGGTACTCAATCCGTTGCGGGACGACGTCGAACTGCTCGGGCTGGACCCAGCCGTAGCCGGCACACAATCGCTTTCGGGTGAATACGTCCAAGTGATAAATGTGCACAATCCAAACATCTCACCACCTACCCGGCCCGAGGGTGTGGATTTCGACTACGATGTGCGCACCGACGAGTTCCTCGCCGTCAATGCCTACTATCATAACGACCGATTTTTCCGTCTGGTCGAGGATCTCGGTTTTCCCCTCGATACCTATTTCGACGGTACGAGCTTTCCCATCAAAGTTGACCACAGGGGGTTCGGTGGCAGCAACAACGGGCATTGCATCGGCGACGGGGACGGGATCGACCATACCTGCTACGGCCGGATCGACAACACCGGCGGGGCACCCACGGGCAACGCCTCGGACTGGTATCTGGTGCTGCACGAGCTTGGCGGGCACGGCATCCTCTACGACCATGTGAACTCCGCGAATTTTGGCTTCGCACACAGCGCCGGCGACAGCTTCGGCATGATTCTGAACGATCCCTATTCCGGATGGCACGATGGCGGCAACAACGACCGCTTCATGCTCTGGCCCTATTCCGCCCTGGGGCGACGCTCAGACCGCGACCCCGCCGCCGGCTGGGGCTGGGGCGGTACCAATGATGTGGGCAGTTACTCATCCGAGCAGATCCTGTCGACGACGCTGTTTCGCGTCTATCGCAGCATCGGCGGCGATTCCACGGCGCTGACCCGACGCGAATTCTCGGCTCATCTCATGTCCTATCTGATGCTCCGCGCCGTCAGCACCCTGTCGCCTGCCACCAACCCAGGCTCCCCGGCAGGTTTCCTCGACGCCTTGCTGACCGCCGATGCGGGCGACTGGACGACCCGCGGCCTCTCAGGGGGGGCCTACCAGAAGGTCCTCGAATGGTCCTTCGAGAGACAGGATCTGAACGACGGCGACCCACCCCTTGTCGATGTCTATATCGACGACGGGCGCGGCGGCGAATACGACTATCTCGCTGACCACCGGGCCACCCCAACCATCTGGAACCGACACCAGCCCGACAGCGGTGGCGCCCACCAGGATCCGGTGATCGGCACCAACTACGCCTATGTCCGGGTGAAAAACCGCGGCAGCTCGACCGCCAACCAGGTCAATGTCCGGGGCTTCCATTGCAAGCCGCTCGCGGGACATGTCTGGCCCACAGACTTCAAAACCATGGACACTTCTGAGATCGGCGCGCCCTCGATCCAGCCGAACGATGGAGAGGAGATCGTCGTCGGTCCCTTCGCATGGGATCCGAACCCGAACGAAGATGGCGATGACAGCATGATGATGGTGGTCTCGGCGGAGGGCGATCCGGACAATGCGGACAAATACCATGCGGGACGCACCATCGAGGACTGGCGGCTCGTACCCAACGACAACAATATCGCGATTCGCACAGTGCAACTCCGCCCGCGGCTTGTCACCGTGCTGCCCGACGCCGGGGCCTTCATGACCGTATGCGTCGGTACATCAAAGGATATGATACTGACGCTCTCCAATAGCGGATTTGGCTTGCTTTCGATCACCAGCATTGTTTCGAATTCGGGCGAATTTGTTGCGCCCGGCGTCAACGCCTACCCGATCGTGATCGATTCGGGAGACAGCATCGACATCCCCATACGCTTCCAACCCACCTCCTTCGGCAACAAGGCGGCGTTGATCAGAGTCTTCTCGAACGACCCCGGCGGGGTTCGCGTGCTCAACGTCTCTGGCAAAGCAGAACCGCCACGCCTGGTTTCGGTAATCGCGGACAATGGCGATTTCGGGAACACCTGCGTCGGTGACTTCACCGACAGGATGTTGACTCTTTCTAACAGCGCCCGCTGTCCGCTGACGATCCAGAGCATCGCTACTTCAAGTGCAGAATTTGTCCTGCCAAGCGTCCTGGGCTTCCCAATCGTGATCGGCCCGGGCGACAGCCTTCAAATCCCGATCCGGTTCCAGCCGTCCGGCTTCGGTGCCAAGGCGGGCACGCTCACGGTCAAGAGCGACGATCCGCAGGGACCAAAGACGATCCGTGTCAGCGGCACTGCGCCTCCGGGACGTCTCTCGATCACCGGCTCGACCTGTATTGGCGGCGTCAAGGCCTGCTGCGCAGGAGAGCGTACGCTCACCCTGACGAACGTCGGCCCCTGCCCGCTTCACGTGGCGCATGTCGGCCTCGTGCGGCCGAGTAAGTACTGGAAGCTGGTCAACAATCCCTTCCCTGCGACTCTCCAGCCGGGCGCAAGCCTCGATATCCTCATACGCTACAAAGCCGAGGAGAAATGCCCTCGCGCCCAGGGGCTGGTGATCAAGACCGACGATCCGGAGCGCCCGAAAATAACCCTCGACCTTCTCGCCTACACCGTCTGGGAAAAGGCCCCGAGCAAGGATTGCGGCGAGTGCGGCTGCAGTGAGTGCTGCTGTGATCGGGGTTGTACCCCCCAAAGCCTCGATGCCTGTTGCTTCGACGAGGGTAGCACTGAGGAAGACGACGCTTGTTAACCCGCACTGCGGGGACCGCGTCTACGCGGTCCCCGCTGCTCAGACATCATCAGGTACTCTCTACGGCTTTTAGCACAGATTCAATCTAAGTCATCGCGATATAGCCAGGTGCTCGTACACAAGCTGTGTATATCTGCTATTTTTTTTCTTCCGCAAACATGGTTCTAATTTGTATTGTGACAGGTTCCTCGCCGCCCTTAAGTATCCATTAAAAAACTTATGCTTGACTTGTCTGCTGCCAACTGTCGGCTATCATTCTTTTGGTACCGAATCCGCGCAGCTATGGCGGTCAGAGACGCTTGACGGGCCGGTCCGATGGCGGGTATAGATGCACAGGAAGCAGATGGCCGTACCAGAGGATGAGAAGGGAATTAGGGTACTAATCATAAAGAGGTATTCTGTCAACACTATGACATTACGCGGTATTTAGAGTGGAGTGATCGAAAATGAGCGAGAATGACCCAACCTATCGTCGCTATGAAGATGGCGATGATGAGCACTATGACTGGGATAGCGATGTGGTGATTCAAGGTGAGTCCTACATCTGCCCGACCTATATCCAACGCACGCCCCCCTGTCAGAATGCCTGCCCGTCAGGTCACGATATCCGCGGCTGGTTGTCGATCGTGCGTGGTTTGGATAAACCACAAGGTGACAAGCCTTGGCAAGCACATGCCTTCGAGCGCATGACATTGGCAAATCCCTTTCCGGCAATCATGGGTCGCGTATGTCCGGCTCCCTGTCAGGAGGGTTGTAATCGCAACGGCCTTGATGGCTATGTCGGAATAAACTCCATTGAGCAGTACATTGGCGATTGGGCACGGGTGAACAATCTCGCCTTTGCCAAACCTGAAACCGATAGTGGTAAGCGGGTCGCAATTATCGGAGGCGGGCCTGCCGGTCTGGCCGCAGCGTTGTTTCTGCGTCGCCTCGGTCATCGCTGTACCATCTTTGAGGAGCACTGCGCCCTTGGCGGCCAGATGGTCTTCGGTATTCCCGGCTACCGCATACCCCGGGATGTGCTTGAACATGAGATCCAGCGTATCCTGGACGTGGGCGGTATCGATGTGAAACTGAACACGCGCGTGGGACGCGAGGTGAAGGTCGGGGCGTTGGAGAAAGCGTACGATGCCATCTTCTGGAGTGTCGGCACCGTGGTCGGTAAGCCGCTGCGTGTCGAAGGCGGCGAGGCCCCGAACTGTGTGGATGGGATGACCTTTCTGAAGGCCTTCAATGACGGTGCCCTGAAATACCTGGACGGGCGTATCCTGGTAATCGGTGGCGGCGACACGGCGATGGACGTGGCCGCCGTGGCCAAGCGTATTGGCGAAGTGGCAAACCTCGATGACTCGGAGCGCCCGGAGGCGGTGTTTGACGGTACCGGGAGCCAGAGAGACGACAAGACGGCCGAACGAACCGATTCCGCATGCTGGCTGGTCTATCGTCGTCCCATTGCCAAGGCCCCCTGCACCAAACACGAACTGGAGGCCTGCATTGCCGAGGGTGTGGAGATTCACGACGGTTTGGCGCCACTTGAAGTGATGCTGGATGAGCAGGGCCATGCCTATGCCCTGAAAGTGCAACCGGTCGACTGGTCCTCAGGCAGGATGGAGGACGATGGCGAGCCGTTCGAGATCGAGTGCAAACTGATTGTCGCCGCCACCGGCCAGACAGGTGACTACGAAGGGATCGATGGCATCGCCAATGACTGGAATCTGATCGATGCCGACCGGAGCATGCAGGTCAAAGGGAAAGCAGGTAATTTCGTGGGTGGGGATGCGGTAAACCCTCACCTGCTGACAACCGCTATCGGCCAGGCCTCGATTGCGGTACAGAGCATCGATAACCACTTGCGTGGACAAGCGGTCGATGAGCGCCCCAAAGTGGAAGGCCATCACTTTAATCTACTGCAGGAATTGTCTCAGAGAGATCTCTCACCGGAAGAGTACAATCATGGCCCGACCTGGGGTACCAACAGTGCCAAATGGTCTGTGCACAATTTTGAGAATCGTGCCGATGCGGATGTGGTCAAGAGTAATGCCATGTTCACGGGGCATTTTGCTTACGAGCCGTTGAACGCCCGGGATGAGATGGATGTGAATGCTTCCAACGTGCTGGGAAGCATGATCGAGCGCTTCACGGGCCTTACCGAGGAGACAGCCGTCACTGAGGCAAAGCGCTGTATGAGCTGCGGTTTCTGCTTCGAATGCGACAACTGTGTCATCTACTGCCCGCAGGACGCCGTCTATCGCGTGAACAAGAATGAACACGCCATGGGGCGCTATGTGGATACGGACTACGCTAAGTGTGTCGGCTGTCACATCTGCAAGGAGGTCTGCCCCACCGGCTACATCGAAATGGGTCTGGGTCAATACTAGGACTTGACGGTGACCGGTGTATTAATGGCCTGGAGCATTCCAGGCCGTGACTCTGGTCTGTAGTTGGGCCGTGTGTTGCGTTACTGCTTTTTAGGCTTCTCGATACCCAGACGCTTCATGCGTGATGCCAGCGTGGTAGGTTTCAGGCCCAGCAGGTCCGCCGCCCCATCTTTGCCGAATACCTTACCGCCGGCCTGATTCAGTGCTTGCATGATCATCAACCGGTCACGGGCCACGCGCTCATTCTCTGTCATTAATACGTTGCCCACCGTCTCCGGTTTCTCGTCCGGCGTCAGCGCTGTCTCGGCGATGGTCTCAGGAACCGGCAGGTCCAGGTGGAGACGCCCTGTTTGGGTGACGATGACCGCCCGCTCGATGATGTTTTCCAGTTCGCGGACATTACCCGGCCAGCGATGGCTTTTAAGGCGTCTGACGTCACTTTGGCTGAGATGAATATCCCGCTTGTTGAGTTTACGGCATGTGGTGTGCAGGAAATGGCTTGCCAACAAGGGAATATCCTCGGGACGTTCCCGCAGGGGAGCCAAGTGGATGGGGAACACCTGCAGGCGGAAATAGAGATCTTCGCGAAAGTTTTTTGCAGTCACCTCGGCTGCCAGGTCCTTATTGGTGGCGGTGATGATGCGCACGTCCACGCTACGGGTCTTCTCCTCGCCGATACGCTCGTACTGTCCCTCCTGCAACACCCGCAACAACTTGCCCTGTAACTCAAGAGGTATCTCGCCCACCTCGTCAAGGAACAGGGTGCCGCCGTCGGCCAGTTCGAACCGCCCTGCACGGTCCCGTGTAGCGCCGGTGAAGGCGCCCCGTATATGGCCGAAGAATTCGCTTTCGAACAGATCGCGGGGTATGGCTGCGCAATTGACCCGGATCAGAGGCCGATCGCTACGTTCGCTGCTGACATGTATGGCTCTGGCTATGAGTTCCTTGCCGGTGCCCGACTCGCCTGTGATCAGGGTGGTGGAATTCGTCGGTGCGACCAACTGAATCTTTTGGATAACCTGACGTATGGCTGAGCTGCTGCCGATTATCTCCCGGTAGTTGTGCTCGGTGCGGATTTCTTCCTGCAAATAGGCATTCTCTTCCTCCAGCCGCCGCTGCAGGGATTTGACCTGCTCGAGGGCGCTGCGCAGATTGTTTTCAGCCTCCTTGCGATCACTGATGTCGCGAAAGATGATCACCGCTCCGATGAGCATGCCATGTTCCACGATGGGTGTGCTGGTGTACTCCACGGGAAATACGCTACCGTCCTTGCGCCAGAATACCTCATCGTCCACGTGGTGCACGGTACCATCATTGAACGCGGCGTAGATAGGACAGTGTCTGACGGAGTAGTGGGATCCGTCAGGATGTCTGCAGTGCACCATCTGGTGCATATTCTTACCCACAAGCTCATCGGCATTGTAGCCAAGCAGGCGTTCGGCGGCTGGATTGATGAAGGTGGTGATACCATCCGCATTGACACCGTAGATACCGTCACCGGCTGCCTGCAGGAGTAGTTGGTTGCCCTGTTCGATCTCATGGAATAGCTGTTCGTACCTGCGCCATTCCGCGAGGCCCCGGCGCACATAGTCGTTGGCGTCGGCTTGTTTACGCAGCCCCTCCACAACCTCTCGATCCTGCAGGGTGGCGCTCAGCAGTACCTGGTCATTGAGGGTCACCGATCGGGCGTTGCACTCTACCGGTATCACTCTGCCACTGCGGGTTCGGCAGCTGAGTTCATTGGTCCAACAAAACCCCTGCACCATAACCGATTGGGTGAACACGACCAGTGCGCTCAACCCCCCGTTGAATAACCAGCTGGGTTTGCTTTGCAGCAGTGTTTCCATTGGAAATCCCAGTAGGTCCATAGCTGCTCGATTAGCATCGACCATACGATTCTCAACCGGATCGAATACAAGTGTTGCCGTGGGGTGCTGGTCAAAGAAGTTGTGAAACATCGGCCATCCGGCATCTTTGGAATGCCTGGTCTCCGGGAGGCTGTGGGTTTTAACCTCTGTATCCGATAGGTTCATATGAACAGACCTCAATATTCACTGAGATACTACAAAATCTCGTGTTTTCGATTACGTGTTTTCGTGATTTACGTATTTTCGTAGTCCCGTAAGTCACCGCTATTTCTGATGTATTTCCCAACTAAACAGCAGCTTACGTTTGAATTTCATAGTTGGCACGGTAGCTGCAATTCTCTTGTAAAGACGGGGTGCGCTTCGGAATTGTTTCAGCGCCGTCAGTCCGTCCAGGTACGCACAAATTTTGTGCGGTTTTGGTAGAGGTTGTGCGTCCCTGCACCAGTATCGTCCCTGTTTCGCGTTCAACGGCGGGTTTGTGAACCCGCACTTCGAAAAGGGCAGGAACCGTGCCATGCAGGTGGCTGACCGCATCGCCGACGTTTGAATCGAACAAGCTACAAGGGGTTTAACATGGCAAACAAAAGTCTCGGCAATCCGTTTGATGCGGATACCGATCTTCAGCACGGTCCTGCGTGCAACTGCCCCATCTGTGTTTTTCAGAAGGAGCAGATCCAGAGTAACTACGAATGCAGTGAAACCGAGTTGACCGAGCGATTGGAACGGGCGGTCTTTGAAGGCATCGCCACACCCGGGATGGATGAGTTGGCGGCTGCGGAACAGGCCGAGATCGCTGTCGACGAATCAGCGCAGACGGCAGTTGAGGATCCCAATCCTCTCGAGAGCTCCGAAGATGTCTTGGACCGGGTCGTCGAGAGTGCGGTGGTGCGTGGCATTTTCGGACACGACGACATGAGCCGCAGGGATTTCATGCGCCTGGTGGGTGGTGGCGCCTTCGCAGCCATGCTAGGCAGTATGCTGCCCATGGATGAGGTCAAAGCGGCAATCAAGGACAATCTCGGCAAACCGGAAAAGTCGAAGCTGAAGGTCGGATTTGTGCCGATCACCTGCGCCACGCCTATCATCATGGCTCATCCCATGGGCTTCTATGCCAAATACGGCCTGGATGTGGACGTCATCAAGACGGCTGGATGGGCGGTGGCCCGGGATAAATCCTTGGCAAAGGAGTATGACGCCAGCCACATGCTGACACCGATGCCACTGGCCATCACCATGGGTTCCGGCTCCACGGCGGTACCATTCCGTATGCCTGCTGTAGAGAATATCAACGGCCAGGCCATCGTGCTGCACGTCAAACACAAGGATAAACGCGATCCTAAGGATTGGAAGGGCTTCAAGTTCGGTGTGCCGTTCGACTACTCCATGCATAACTTCCTGTTGCGTTACTACGTGGCGGAACACGGCATCGATCCTGACAAGGATATCCAGATCCGCGTGGTACCGCCGCCGGAAATGGTGGCTAACCTGCGGGCCGGCAATCTGGACGGTTACCTGTCGCCGGATCCATTCAACCAGCGGGCGGTATGGGAGAAGGTGGGATTCATTCACACCCTCACCAAGGATATCTGGCCGGGCCATCCGTGCTGCGCTTTTGCCTGCTCCGAGGAGTTCGCCACCACTCTGCCGAACACCTACGCGGCGTTACTGAAGTCCATAGTGGATGCCACCGCCTACTCCTCAAAGCATGAAAATCGCAAGGAGATATCAAAGGCCATCGCACCAAAGAACTATCTCAATCAGCCGGTGCCTGTTATCGAACAGGTGTTGACCGGTAAATACGCAGATGGTTTGGGTAAAGTGCATAACGTCCCAGATCGAATCGATTTCGACCCCTTCCCATGGCACTCCATGGCGGTCTGGATCCTGACCCAGATGAAGCGTTGGGGTTATGTGAAAGGGAATGTGGATTACAAGAAGATCGCGGAAGAGGTCTATCTGGCCTCCGATGCGGGACGCATGATGAAGGAGCTGGGTTATCCGGTACCGGATCATACCTATGAGTCCTACGAAATTATGGGTAAGGCGTTCGATCCGGCCAAACCCGACGCATATGTCCAGAGCTTCGCCATTAAACGTTAGACCGTGTGTCGGCGGGGTCGGGGGGTCTCTTCCACCCGGCCCCTTAACAAAACAGAGGGGAAACCGAAGTTATGCTGCAGTCTCTAAACATGCGAGCCACAGTGCTGGCCGTCACTTTCCTGGCCGTCATGCTCGGCCTCTGGGAAATGGCCAATCAAGCGCCGCAAGCGAAGAAGGCATTGACCGAATATGAGATCCTCATGGGCGGTGCCGACCAGGAGGCGCGAGTACCGCCACCGTCCAAGGTCATTGGTCTGGCAGTGGATGAATTGTCCGATCCCTTCTACGACAAGGGTCCCAATGACAAGGGTATCGGCATCCAGCTTGGCTACTCCATCTATCGGGTCCTGGCCGGTTACTTCATGGCGGCCGTTATCGCCATACCGGTCGGCTTCCTGATCGGCATGTCGCCGTTGATCCAAAAGGCATTGAATCCCTTCATTCAGGTGTTGCGTCCCATCTCACCACTGGCCTGGATGCCGCTGGCCCTTTTTATCATCAAGGATTCGGAGGCCAGCTCTATCTTTGTTATTTTCATCTGTTCCATCTGGCCGATGTTGATCAACACGGCTTTCGGTGTGGCCAATGTGCGCAAGGACTGGCTGAATGTGGCCCGTACACATGAGCTTTCGCCGGTGCGTACCGCATTCACCGTGATCCTGCCGGCGGCGGCACCCACAATTCTCACCGGCATGCGTATCTCCATCGGCATCGCCTGGTTGGTCATCGTCGCTGCCGAGATGCTGGTGGGTGGCACGGGGATCGGGTATTACGTGTGGAACGAGTGGAACAACCTCGATCTCACCAGCGTTATTTTCTCCATTCTGATGATCGGTATCGTAGGCATGCTGCTAGATATGGCGTTGTCCGGTGCCACCCGTCTGGTCACCTATAAGGAATAACGAACCTATGACAACAAAACATTTTTTTGTCGAGGCGGAAAACCTTTCCAAACGATTCAAGACCAAGGATGGGGAGTTAACGGTATTCGAGAATGCCAATTTCGGCATTCATAAGGGTGAGTTCGTCTGCATAATCGGCCACTCCGGGTGCGGTAAGTCCACCATCATGAATATCCTGGCCGGCCTTGACGGCGCCAGCGACGGCGTCCTGTTCATGGACAGCAAAGAGGTGGGTGGTCCGGCCTTGGAACGGGGTGTTGTATTCCAGAACTATAGCCTGCTGCCCTGGCTGAGCGCCCTCAAAAACGTCACATTCGGGGTACGCGCCCGCTGGCCCCAGTGGAGCCGCGAGCAGGTGCGGGAACATGCCTATAAATATCTGCAGATGGTGGGCCTGGGGGATGGCGCGGAGGAACGCAAACCGTACGAACTCTCCGGCGGTATGCGCCAGCGGGTCTCCATCGCCCGCGCCTTTGCCATAGAGCCCAAACTGTTGCTGCTGGACGAGCCTTTTGGGGCGCTGGATGCACTGACACGCGGCAATATCCAGGATGAGCTGCTGAAGATCTGGAACGAGACCCATCAAACGGTGTTCATGATTACTCATGACGTAGACGAGGCGATCCTGCTGGCCGATCGCATATTGCTGATGACCAACGGTCCCTATGCGCGTATCGCCGAATCGGTGAAGGTGGCTATCCCGAGACCCCGGGACCGCACCTCGATCATCCACGACCCGGCTTACTATCCGATTCGCAATCATCTGGTGGATTTCCTGGTCATGCGATCCAAGGAGCTTGCAGGTGGTCCTGTCGCTGAGCGGGAGACACAGGACGAGAGTGGTAAGCCGGATGGTTATGTCAGGGTGTTTCCGGAAGAGGTCAATCCGGCCCGGGGAATTTGTGCCGTGCAGGACGCACAGACAGTGAATCGGTATGCAGACAAGGAGCGCGTAACAGTATGACAGCTTGTCTCCAGGAAACCTGTAACGAACACAGCAACGGCACAACGTCGGTTGAACGCGATGGGCGTGTGCCGGTAACGGTGTTGACCGGATTTCTCGGTTCAGGAAAGACAACCCTGTTGAACCGGATTCTCACGGAGCAGCATGGAAAACGCATCGCGGTCATCGAGAACGAATATGGCGAGATCGGTATTGACCATGAGCTGGTGGTGCTGTCCGATGAAGAGATCTTCGAGATGAACAACGGTTGCATCTGCTGCACGGTGCGGGGTGACCTGATCCGCATCCTGGGCCGCCTGATGCGCCGCAAGCACAAGTTCGACCACATCCTTATCGAGACCACCGGTATGGCTGACCCAGGTCCGGTGGCCCAGACCTTCTTCATGGACGAGGAGATGAAGGAGAAACTGCGCCTGGATGCCATCGTCACCCTGGTGGATGCCAAGCATGTGGTGCAGCATCTGGACCAGTCTGACGAGTGCGAGGCGCAACTGGCTTTTGCCGATGTGGTCCTCGTCAACAAGACAGACCTGGTCAGTGCGGAGGCGTTGAACACTCTCACTGAGGCCATACAGGGTCGTAACCGCCTGGCGCGAATCTATCAAACCCAACATGGTGTTATCGATCTGGATCGGATTATGGGTATCCGCGCCTTTGATCTGGAGGCCAAGCTCGAGGAGATCCCCTCTTTCCTGCAAGAGGAACTCCCCTTCGAGTGGTCCGGCATCTTCTCTTTGCAGGTGGGCGATTACGAATTGAGTTTCCAGCCGGGTCCCGATCCCGCCATCGATGTTGTGTTGGGGGCGATCGAAGATGGGCAAAGTTTCGAAGATTGGAAGAACAGCAGTATCCTACTCTATTCCGATGACACGGCGCCACTGACCGAAACCGGTCTCACCCCGGCTAAAGCTCTCTATCGACTGCCGGTGGACTCAGTGTCGGGCGGTCAGTATCGGGTTTGCATACCCAGCCCTGGCCGTTATGCACTGATCACCCAACATCTACCCCAAGAGTTCTCCATGGCCCTGTCGCTGAACGGTCAACCGGTCTTGGCCGAAACCCAACAGGAGTATACTAGCCCCCACAGTCACGATGAGACAGTGGGTTCGGTGGGCCTGCACCTGGCAGGGGATCTGGATCAGGAAAGGTTCGAGCGTTGGGTGGTCTCCCTGTTGCGGCGCAAGGGTCCCGACATCTTTCGTTTCAAGGGAATCCTGGCCCTGGCGGGTAAGCCTGAGCGCTTCGTGTTCCAGGGGGTTCATATGTTGTTCGATGGAAAGTTCGGTCGGCCATGGAGCAGTGAATTGCGTCACAGCCAGATGATCTTCATCGGACGGCAGCTGGATCGCGCGGAGCTCGAAACGGGATTGGCCTCATGCAAGGCTTGAGCATGGCAACCCCTGTGGCGAATAGCGCTGAGCTGGCCTGGGCTACAGTCCTGGGTGAAAGCGTTGCCGACATCGCCTGGTTGCCCTCTGGTGAACAGCTGTTTGCCGGTACCGCGGAGGGTGAATTGTGCGGTTACCAGGCAGATGCGGATTGCAGATACCGCATCCAAGCCCACCAACGAGGTCTTACACGGATCTCTCCTTGTCCCCTGGGTAAGACAATCGCGACCACCGGTGAGGATGGTGGGGTGCTGCTTTGGCGGGCAGATACTGGTGAACGCATGCAGATCCTGGCGCGAGATCATGATTGGGCCGAGCATCTGGCCTGGTCTCCTGATGGCAAGACATTGGCCGGTGCGGCCGGTTCACGGCTCTATCTTCGCGATGCGAACGGCCGTACCAGCGAACTGGATGGGCATCCTGGGAATGTGGCGGCCATGGCCTGGGCGCCCAAGGGCCGCAAGTTGGCGAGCGCCACCAACAAAGGGGTCTATCTATGGAATGTCGGCAGCCGGCAACCGACACAGGTGTTGAGTTTTCCCGGCGCTGCTGTCTCCCTTGACTGGAGCCACGACGGCCGCGCCCTGGCGGCGGGGACCCAGGATGGCTTCCTCTACATCAGACTGCAGTTACCCGGTTGCATACCGCGCCAACTCAACATGAGTGGATATCCCGGCAAGGTCACTGGGCTTAGCTGGCACCCCAAACGGCTTCGTGTCGCCACCTGTGGCGGCAGTGATGTGGTGTTATGGGAACTGGATGCCACCAAGGGTAAACGACACGCGACCCCGTTACGGCGTCACTGTCATACCGTAACCACCCTCACTTACAGTCCTGACGGAAACCTGCTTGCCAGCGCGGATCGCCACGGCAGGCTCTGTATTTGGGATGAGGATGGCCTGGTGGCCTTCGAGATGGAACTGGGGACTGAGATTACTTCACTGGCCTGGCATCCCGGCGCCCAGCGGTTGGCCGTGGGAAGCGTCGATGGTTTGCTGCGCCTGTTTATCCTGGGGGAGCAGCGATGAGCCCCCTCCCTATTTACTGCTAATCGAGAGAGGAAACCATGAACAAGATCGAGATGACGGAAGCCATCATGACCGCCAAGAGCAAGTCAGGGCTTGGTTGGGAGGCCATAGCGGGGAAGGTTGGATTGGACCCCGTATTCGTGACGTCCGCCTGCCTGGGTATGAACTCATTGAAATCGGAATACGCCGACAAGCTTTGTGACGCACTGCAACTGCCAGGTGAGGTATCCACCGCATTGCAGGCCTTTCCCAACAAGAAATGGGATCAGATCGTGCCGACCGACCCGGTTATCTATCGTTGGTACGAAATCGTCGGTGTTTACGGCGAGACCATCAAAGAGATCATCCATGAGAAGTTCGGAGACGGCATCATGTCCGCCATCGATTTCTCCATGAGCATCGATAAGGAGGAGAATCCCGCGGGTGACCGGGTTTTGGTCGCCATGAGTGGTAAATTTCTGCCTTACAAGAGCTGGTAATGCGATTTTTACCGCATGTGGAATACCTGCACAGCTGATTTACAGTGTCGCCGAGCCTCGGTTGGGCGACCATTGAGAGACATGACTAAGAGGTAATAGATATGCACATCGAACCAGGCGTCGTTCTCGGCGCAAAAATGGCACTTGGCTATGTGACCGCCGCAGGGGCATTCCTGTATGCGGCAAAGCATTCCCTGAAAACGATTGAAAAGGACGGGCTCGTTGCGCTCGCTATCCGGACGTTCATGGCGACTCTGCTGGTGTTCGGCTTTTTCGAGCTTCTGCCGCACTATCCGGTAGGCGTCTCCGAAGTGCACTTCATCCTTGGTTCGACCCTGTTTCTGATGTTCGGCGCCGCCCCCGCTGCAATTGGTTTGGCCATGGCCCTGATGTTGCAGGGGGTCCTGTTTGCTCCAGCCGACCTGCCACAATACGGCATGAATGTCACCACCCTGTTGGTGCCGCTATTCATGATCGATGTGCTGGCACGCCGTATCATTCCAGCGGAGACCGCATATAAGGACATTGAATATATGCAGGCGTTCAAGCTATCTATGGTCTATCAAGCGGGTGTCGTGGCTTGGGTGGGATTCTGGGCGATCTATGGTCAGGGGTTTGGGGCAGAGAATATAGCGCAGATTGCATCATTCAGCACCGCGTACATATTGGTTGTGTTGTTTGAGCCGTTGGTGGATCTGGCCGTACTTGCGTCGGCCAAGTCGATGCATCAATTCAAGGACAGCATGCTTTTTCAGTCACGCCTGTATAAGGCTGCGTGCACGGCGAGCGCAGGATCATAGACTGCCCCACCCAGGACTGGCGGCGGCATCTTTTATGTTGCCGCCGTCAGCGGGGGTTGTGCTCGATATTTGTCGCTTAAATCCTTATTTGCCTCTGGTTGAGAGTATTGTTAGTGTATGGAGTGTTGACAACCAAATGACTGACTCATCATGGAATCCAGGTATAGGGAAACGCCTGTAAGGGAATCGCTTCATTCTTACAGTCCGCATCGCTTTTTTGATACTAATCATGTATTTGCCAAGTCGGCCAAACGCCGGTTGGCGGTAATTCTACCCTGCTACAACGAACAAGCGGCGATCGCAAGGGTCGTCACGGATTTCCGTCAGGTCCTGCCCGAGGCCGTCATATATGTCTTCGATAACAGTTCGACCGACGGGACGGCGGATAAGGCGCGAAAAGCGGGCGCAATCGTTCGGCAGGTCAACCTGCCCGGCAAGGGCAATGTGGTAAGACGCATGTTCGCTGATGTGGACGCCGATATTTACATCATGGCGGACGGTGATGCCACCTACCATGCTGCGAGTGCGCCATCGATGATACGGAAACTGTTGCGCGATAATCTGGACATGGTCGTCGGCGTTCGCAATCACCAATCCAGTGAGGCGTACAGAAGAGGCCACAAATCAGGTAACCGCTTGCTGACCAGCACGACTACCAGCATATTCGGCAGCGGATTCACCGATATGCTGTCGGGGTATCGGGTATTTTCACGCCGTTTCGTCAAATCCTTCCCCGCCATGTCCCAGGGCTTCGAAATTGAGACTGAGCTTGCCATTCATGCACTCGAGTTGCGTATGCCATGCGGTGAAGTGAGTACCCCCTATGGCGCCAGGCCGGAAGAGTCGGAAAGCAAGCTACGAACCTATTCCGATGGATTTCGTATTCTCAAAACGATTATCAAATTATTCGCCATGGAACGTCCGCTACGCTTTTACGGTTTGATTGCGCTTGGTTTTATCGTGTCTGCGATTATCCTGGCTGTGCCGATTGTGGTCACCTATTTGGAAACCGGGATGGTACCGAGGTTTCCGACAGCGATTCTGAGCACAGGTTTGGTTATTACGGGAGCAATCGGTTTTATTACCGGGCTCATCCTGGAGACGGTCACCGTGGGCAGGCGGGAGATAAAGCAGCTGCACTATCTGTCCATGCCGCCTGTTTCCAGCATGAGTATGAATGAAGACTAGGCCATGAAACAGTTCGGTATGTTCGCGGTAGCCGGGACCATCGGCTATCTTGTCGATGTCGCTGTGCTATTACTGTGCAACCTGGTTATGGGGCCGCATATTGGCCGCCTCGTTTCATTCAGTGCCGCTGTCGTGACAACCTGGCTCATTAATAGAAGACATACCTTTTCAACTTCAGGGGATGCGTCATTACGGCGTGAGTTTTCCCGCTATTTCACCACATCGATAGGCGGTGGTGCGGTAAATCTCTTAAGCTATTCGGCGGTAGTGAATGCATTGGATCTTTCATCGGTCTGGTTGCCATTTGCGGTCGCGTTCGGTTCCCTGTCAGGTATGACGGTAAACTTTCTGCTTGCCAAGCACTTTGTATTTACTTATCCCAAGTAAGTTATGTATGCGAAATTTCAAGAACTTGAGTAGTACAAAGCGCCATATTTTAGTTATCAATTTTACAGGTTTTGTGGTAGCGTTTATCGCCGCTCTGTTTGTTCTCAATGCAAGTTATCCTGGATACCTGAATCCTGATTCCGTCAATCAGCTTACTCAAATCATTACCGGCAAGTTTAATGACTGGCAATCGCCATTCTCAACATTGGCATGGGCGGCGCTAGATACCATAATACCCGGGCCGTTTGGCTTTGTAATATTGGTAAATATGTTGGTATGGGGAAGCATCGCCATATTGACCTATCTTTTTAGCCGACGCATTGGTGCTTGGTCGCTGCTTTTTCTCGCCATCCCTTTGTTGCCCGGGGCGTTCAATCTGTTAGGTAATGTACACAAGGATGTGCTGTTGGCGGGATGGCTGTTGTCTGCCAGTGTGTTCGGTTATATGGCACACCAGGATGGTGTGTCGAAGCGTAAAATCATAGCATTTCAGGTGATATCCAATCTTCTCCTGACTGCTGCGTTTCTGACGCGGTTAAACGCGGTTTTTGCCATTCTGCCCCTCTTGCTATACGTTAACCACGGCCTGGGTTGGCGCAGAAATATTCTGCTTGGCTTGTTGCTGTTGTTGATGATGCCTGTGCTGCATGGCGCACTGCTGAAGCTGACACAAGCGGAGACTTTGCAACCAGGAGACAGTATCAAGACGTTTCACCTGCTTGGCCTCTCATATGTTGAAGGCAATAATCTTTTTCCAGGCAAATGGAGTGATGAGCAATCCCAGAAAATAGTCGAGGCGTGTTATACGCCGGTACAGTGGGACACCGCCGCTTTTTGGGGCAAGTGTGGATTTATACATGAGGAACTGAGGCGCCAAAAGATTTGGGGCACTGACAAGTTGACCCACAAGTGGATCAAAGAGATCCTGCGGAATCCAGCAGGGTTTTTTACCGTCATGTCCGCCACCTTTCATAAAAGCCTGTATGATCCCAATTCCCGATCGATGTTTTACAAGCCGGGCAAGAACAAATTGTTCGATTGGGAAGTGAAGACAGACCCGCCGGGAATCACAACCAAATTGGTTCAATATTATGTGACCTCGTCATTGAATGACCGCCTGGGCAGGCCAATCGTATTTGCCATAGCCGGAGTACTCGGACTGGGACTATTGACCTGCTTCCGGGGCGTAATTGATGAACATGAACTGTTTGCCATTGCAGTCATGTGCTCCGGGCTGATCAATCTTTTGAGTTATCTTTTGGTGACGGTATCAGCCGAATATCGATACTTCTATTGGTCCGGTTATTCGATATATATTGGTTTTGCGATTGCCGTAATCTCGATTGTTTCAGATAACAATGATCGACAAGGCTATCTATTTTCCTATCGTATGAAACTGATTGTATTTGCATTGATAGGAATTGCAGTTGGATTGGTGGCTACTGCAGAGAGGCTGCCTGCCATCAAACGTCAAGTCAGTGTGACGCCTATTGATACTAAGCTTGTTACGGTTAAAAACATACGTCGAGCATCTACCCCCAATTGGATGGGTCATCGCATAGATGGTGTCGTGTCAAACCACAATTGGAATATTGACAGGGATGGGTTTTACAATGGGACTATCAGCGATGGTGTTCTTATAACCACGGTGCCCACCCACGGATTGGCAATTGAAATCGAATTCGGAACGGGACGGGAGATGGGAAGAGTACTCGTCGAATCAGAGCAGTTTGAAAAGGTTGTCGATCTATCCTCACCCCCTGCCGGGAGCAAAACTATCTATATCAGACCCTCACCGAGGCATGGCATCGGGCAGCACGGTTCGCTATGGATGGGCCCGGCGTCGGCTGTTATATACAGTCTTGCCTCATTTCTTTTCTTGGCTTGGATCGGCAGACAGTTCAAAACGAATCGCCCTTGAGATTCTATTTCACGAGTGGCGAGATGGTGTTTGTGGCTGATTCAGATAAAAATGGGTGCGGCTGAGCCGCACCCTACCCATAGCCAAACCTGAACTTGTTAACCAGCCGACGGAATTGCCTGGTTAAGTCCGGCGCTGGTGATGTCAGTCGCGAATGACGATCTCCACCCGCCGATTCTTTAGTCGCCCGGCGCTGGTGCTATTGTCGGTGATGGGTTGCGTTTCACCGAGCCCGATCGTGTCGATACGCGATCCATCGACACCGGCCTGCATCAAGGCGTTTTTGACCGAGTTCGCGCGTCGTTCGGATAGATCCTGGTTGAAGGTATCGCTCCCTACATTGTCGGTATGGCCCTCGACGAGCAGGGTCTTGTCCGGATACTCGGCAAGGAAGGAGGCGAGCTTATCGATCGTCGTCATAGCCCCGGGCAGGAGCTCAGTCTTGCCGGTGGAAAAAAGTACATCGCCAAGGGTCAGGACGATGCCGCGTTCGGTCTTCATCGCCTGCAGATCAGCAAGTTCCTGCCGCAACGCCTCCGCTTTGGCAAGCGCGTTTTCCCGCTCCATCAGAGCGGCCTCTTTCTCCCGCAGCGCTTCTGTCTTTGCCTGTTGTTCGAGTTGAACCTCGATCTCCCTTGCCCGCAGCCTCTCCTTGTCTTTGATTTCACCCAGCTCGGTGAGTCTGGCGGAAGCGGCCTTGCGCGCGGCGACCGATTTGGCGATTTCGACGCGGGTCTTCCCGACATAGGCCAGCGAGGTCATATCCTCTTTGGTTTCGGCTTCTGCGGCGCGGCTAATCGCCTGGTTGGCCCGCTCCAGTTCGGTGGGCGCGTAACGCAGCAGTTGCTCCTCCTGTTTGGCTTCGGCGTAGGTCTGCTCGGCATCGAGCAGTGCCTGGTTCTTCTGCAGGGTGCCGCAGGCGGTGACGAGTAGCGCCAGGAATGTGGCGGTGATCCAGTTGATCATTGTTCGAGACATTGTAGATCTCCCCTAATCATTGGGTTTGCTTATGGTTTACCTGCTCCTGGCCCGCATGATCTCTTCACGCAACACCTGAATGCTGTTTTCCAATTCATTGACGGCCTTTTCCGCCTCGGCCTTCGAGGCGATGGCCTGCGCCAACTCCGCATCGGCCTGGGCCTCTTCCGCAAGCCTTTTCGCCTCCTCATACTCCTCTTTGGCAATCGCGGTTTCGGCGCGCTTCAGTTTCTGTTTGGCGCGATCGATAGCCACGGGGGCATGCCTCGTTGTCTCTTCGTTTTCAGCGGCCACCAGGGATGTTTTGGCGGCCGCCATCTCCGCAACCGGTTCAGGCGTGGAACTGCAGCCTAGGAGTGCGGTGAAAAAAAGAGCACTGAAAACGGGTAGTGTATGTGAACGCCATAGTCGGGAGGTGTGATCGATCATCATGACAATGTTCCTTTCTTGGTATATGTGGCTGTCCAGCGTGCATATATACATGTTGGATAGGTTCGATTATTAAAGTGAAAGGCTGCTTCGTCAACCTGTCATGTCTGTAACTTTAACTGATGTACTGGAGTAGTGCATGACAAGCAGGGGGCGCAAGTCTTGGATTAATGTGGGATTCAGCCTGATCAGCACAGCAGCTGGTTGAGGAATCCGCCGGTGATGACGGTGTTTCGTCGCTCTCCGGCCGATAGGGTTTGAGGGCCCTTCGGCTATAATATTTAACGATTTTTAACGATGCGGAGAGAGTGCGACCACCATGCCGGGGTGTTGAGCGGCACCCTGACACGTGGTTTGCAGACGCTGATCACATTCCGATTGCGTCAGTGAAGATCTTTAATCAATGACTCACGGACGCTGGACTCAAGGTCGTCTACCGTATAATCGTAGTTTGTATGATCAATACCCGCCGATAGGGCTGCCCCGCCTTTCAAGGCATCAATCATCGGCTGGGTCAGTTCAAAACGGAGAAAATGGACTGCTGAGGTTTTTTCCTCGGTGCTGCGTTCCAGGTCCTCGTTGGCGATAGGTCTGACCTTGTCGAAACCGGTGACCTGTACCCAGATGGCTTTCTCGATGCCGATCAGCCCGGCCAGTGCCTTCTTGCGCTCATCCACATCGTGATACTCCATCATAAATGTCGCCTTCCAATTCATCCCGTCCGGTATCAGCGGATTGTAGACGTCAAGTTCATCCTGAATGCCCTGTTGCTCGAATATCCGTTCTATCCGCAGCATCTCCTGAATCTGGTACTGCATGGTCAGTTCATCCTCGAAATAGAGCGCGGCGTGCGGACCGATGGGAAGGCGGCGACTCTTCTTATGGTCTATCACCTTGGTCCTGAATTGCTGACGAATTCGGGCATACTCCTCGAGGCTGTAGAGGTCGCTGTGTGAAAGATGGGTCATTAATCTCTCCTGTGTAATTTCTCATTTTTACAACCGGCCTTCATTTCCATGCGGCCGGGTTTAGATCGGTTCTGCGGTTGGATCTTGTCGGGTGGCATAAGGCGTCATGGCTACCGATTAGAGTATTGTTAACAGGCACTAATTGGCTTTATTTCATGAATGCCGGTCCAATTCCTCTATTCGTGGGCAATGGTTTTGTCAGTGAAGAGGTAGTCTTTCAGCTCTTTGTCGAAACTGGGATCTTGCCGTCTGATCCACTCCAGCACCATGGCGGCATGCTCTTTCTCTTCATCCCTGTTATGGGCAAGGATGGCTCTCAAGCTCTCGTCGCTGCAGGCGTCCACGCGTTGGTTATACCAGTCGACGGCTTCCAGCTCCTCCATCAAGGAGACAATCGCCCTATGCATGTCGCGGGTTTCGTCACTGAGTTGTTCCAGGGGTTCATGATAGCCTTCGTTTGACATGATTGACTCCTTGATTGATTAAACACCGTATGCGGTTCGCAACAGGGTAATGGGATGCTCCGAAGCAGTGCCGTCACGCAGGCCGTTTTCGATATGGCGGCCGGCCATCGGGCAGTCGCTGCCGTAGTGGTCGGCCTCAGCCTGTTTGACCCGGTTGACCACGGGTTTGCCGATCTTCATGGCATGCTGATGGAATTCGCTTTTAACAGCATAGGTGCCGTCATGGCCCGAGCAGCGTTCGATGGCGGTAACCTCTGTGTCGGGGATCAGGCTGAGCAGCTCCTTGGTCTTGGCACCGATATTCTGCACCCGTTGATGGCAGGCGGCATGATAGGCGACCCTGCCAAGCCCCTGTTTGAAGTCGGTCTTCAGAAAGCCGTGCTTGTGACGAATCATCAGATATTCGAAGATATCGAATATCGCCTCTGCGACCTTTTTTACCTCGGGATCATCCGGGAATAACAGCGGCAGCTCCTGTTTGAACATCAATGCGCAGGAGGGGACTGGCGCAACGATGTCCCAACCGGCGTCGACCAGTTTGGCCAGTACCGGGATATTCGCATCTTTAGCGGTTTCCACGGCGTCGAGATTGCCCAGTTCCAGTTTTGGCATGCCGCAACACTGCTCTTTGTCAGCAATGGTGACCGGTATGTCATTATGTTCGAAGACGGCAACCAGGTCCTCGCCGACCTGGGGCTCGTTGTGGTTGCCGTAGCATGTGCTGAACAGAGCGACCTTGCCTTTGGTGGTCCCGGCAGGTGTTCCCTCAGCGGCGCTGTTGATTTTTTCAGACAGCCGTTTTCGAAGCGGCTTGGCATGAAATTCGGGTAACTTCGCTTCGGGATGAACACCAAGCGCGTGATCGAGGATCTCGCGAAAGTTCTTTGCCTTGTTAAAACGATTGACGACGCCGGCAACCACCGGGATACCTGCCAGCTTGCCAAGATTGTCGGTGCTGGTGAGGACCCGGTCGCGCAGTTTGACTTCGCCCTTCTTATATTTGACGGCCTTGCCCCGCAACATCAGATGGGGAAAGTCGATGTTCCAATCATGAGGCGGTACGTAGGGACACTTGGTCATGTAGCAGAGGTCGCAGAGATAGCAGTGATCGACCACCTGCCAGTAGTCTTTTTTATCGACACCGTCGATCTCCATGGTTTCCGATTCATCCACCAGGTCGAACAGGGTCGGGAAACTGTGGCAGAGACTGACGCAGCGTCTACAGCCATGGCAAAGATCGAACACCCTCTCCAGCTCTGCCATGAGCCTCTCTTCGTCGTAATAGTCAGGGTTTTTCCAATCGACCGGATGCCGTGTTGGGGCCTCCAGATTGCCTTCTCTCTGGTTGCTGGGTGCTGCTGCCATTATTCTGCTCCTGATTGTGACAAAGGGCGGCCCTGAGGCCGCCCACGGGTCATCCCGAACCATGGGCTCAGGATGATGGTTGGATATCAGTCCATTTCGTCCAATGCCTTCTGGTAACGGTTTGCGTGGGAACGCTCCGCCTTCGCCAGGGTCTCGAACCAGTCGGCCACCTCATCGAAACCCTCATCACGAGCGGTCTTGGCCATGCCGGGATACATATCGGTATATTCATGGGTTTCACCGGCGACCGCTGCCTTGAGGTTATCGCCGGTCGGGCCGATGGGCATTCCGGTGGCGGGGTCTCCACACTGCTCGAGATACTCCAGATGACCGTGAGCGTGGCCGGTTTCACCCTCTGCCGTGGAGCGGAAAAGAGCGGCAACATCGTTATATCCTTCGACGTCCGCCTTGGCGGCAAAGTAGAGATAACGGCGGTTGGCTTGGGATTCTCCGGCGAAAGCGTCTTTCAGGTTTTGCTCAGTTTGACTACCTTTGAGTTCCATATCTGGTTCTCCGAAATGATGGTTTATTGTGGATAAGTACGTCGAGCCGTGCGGCCCTTCGCTGATGACTAGAATAGAGTTAAAATTGATTGGAATCGAGCGGTCTTTTCAATGATATTGATAGACAATACCTAATAATTTAGGATCGAAATCAGGGATCGAGATTAAGTTTGTCCGCCAGGTAGCATAAGGAGTAAGCCCTTGATGCACGCAGGTCAAATCGAGCCTGGTGATAAATAGGGCGATCTCCTCGGCCTATTCTTTTTTTTGTTCAAGGGCTTGGCAATTTGTGGGGTGTGTATTTATACTTTGGCGATGGACTCAAAAAGCAACAGCCTAATGGTGGATCGAGCACCTATCGACAAACTTCTCGATGACCACAACATCAATTTGACGAGGCAACGCCGTCTTATCGCCGACACGCTGTTCGCTCGTCATCAGCATGTTACCGCAGAGCAGTTGTTTGAAGCGGTGAAAAACACAGGCGCCAGGGTTTCCAAGGCCACCGTCTACAATACCCTCGGATTGTTTGTCAGGAAGGGATTGGTACGCGAGGTCTTTATCGATTCAAGCAGAACCTTCTACGACTCCAATACCAGCCATCATCACCATTTCTATAATGTGGACACAGGCGATCTGATCGACATCAAGGAGCGCCTGGCGCCCCACTTCGTCGACAGTGATCTGCCGGCGGGCACAGCCATGGAGATTGTCGATCTCGTCGTACGGGTAAGAAACAGCTCCTAGGGCCTGTTAACACTAATCCAATACGCCCTGCTGGGGCTATTTTACCGCCACGGAACAAATCCTATCCATCACAGTTGAGACTGCGGACTGATCCGGCAAAACTGTTGATCTGCATCATTGTTTTAGAATTATTCTAATTCTAGTATAAACCCGCCTTTGTTTAGGGTTTTTGGTGTGGCGCAGGAAGCCTATGTCTACAAGTGCCTATAATAATTGAAAAAACCGGAACAATTACCCTATCGATGGAGAGTCAGGTCCGGTGAATGAAGCGGCAAAGGCTTTTCACGGCAGAGGATGGTTACATAAGTATTTCAACTATTGGGTAAAAAGCTATGATAAGCAAACAAATCGTTACGTTTTCACTTATGCTCGGATTTTCGACCTCGATTTTGGCTATGGATGAACCGATACAGCCCATCAAGCCGGTTCAGAATATCAATCTGGGTCAGGTTGAATTGGGTAAAAAGCTCTATTTCGATCCCCGTCTCTCTAAATCAGGATTTATTTCCTGCAACTCCTGCCACAACCTCAGTATGGGCGGCACGGATAATCTTAAGACATCTATTGGACACAATTGGCAGCAGGGTCCCATCAATGCACCGACAGTGCTCAATTCCAGCCTGAATGTGGCCCAATTTTGGGACGGCCGGGCGGCCGATCTCAAGGCACAGGCGGGTGGGCCTATCGCAAATCCCGGTGAGATGGCTTTTACCCATACTTTGGCGATCGACGTACTGACCTCGATCCCTGAATATGTCATGGAATTCAAGCAGGCCTTTGGTAGCGACAAGATCACGATCGACGAAGTCACACAAGCCATTGCGGAGTTCGAGAAAACCCTGGTAACACCGAACTCCCGTTTCGATCAGTGGCTATTGGGTGACAAACAAGTCCTCTCTCAGGATGAAAGGGCTGGTTATAAACTGTTTAAAGAGAGTGGTTGTGTCAGCTGTCATAACGGTGAGGCCGTTGGCGGCAACTCATTCCAGAAGATGGGTGTTGTGGAACCCTACAAGGCCAAGAGTCCGGCAGAAGGATTGAGCGCCGTTACAGGCAAGGATGCGGACCGCTTCAAGTTCAAGGTACCGACCCTGCGCAACGTGGAGATGACCTATCCCTACTTCCACGACGGTGAGGCCGAGACTCTGACCGAGGCAGTAGATGTGATGGGCCGCCTGCAATTGGGCAAGAAGTTCTCCGACAATGAGAACGCCCAGATCGTTGCCTTTCTTAAGACCCTGACAGGTGATCAACCTGCCTTCTTGATGCCGATCCTGCCACCTTCCACCGACATGACTCCGGCGCCTAAGCCTTTTGAGTAACCTGGGATCCGATCAATGCAGTTGACAGGGTTCCTCATAGCCTCAATGGTCTGATTTCATTTGACACCCCCCCTTAGGCAGGGGGGGAATCCATTCGCGTCGATTCTCCTGATTCACTATGTTCGCCACTCAACAGGATGATCTCATTGCTTGGGTATGGCCTGTATCCTGGTGGCGTAGTTTGCTGCTCCGTAGAGGGCGGTTTTGTCATTTAGAATCACCTTCACGGGCATCGACTGCATGATCTTTCGCATGGGTCCCTTGTCGAGGAAGGCCTCCATGAAAATGTTTTCCTGCAGCATGGGCAGGATCCGAGGTGCGATTCCTCCACCCAGGTAGACACCGCCTGTAGCCATGATTTTCAAGGCGTGGTTGCCCGCTTCCCGGGCATAGAGCCGGGTAAATAGTTCCAATGATTTTCGGCACAACGGGTCTGTCGAGTCGAGTGCTGCGTCGGAGATGGCGGGGGCCTTGCCGATTTTCTCCATTTGCTCATATAGCCATGAGGGTGTTGATATATCCTGCTGGTCGAGCAGATAGTCGTAGATGCTCTCCAGGCCCGGTCCGGAGACCAGACGTTCCCAGCTGACATGCCCGTATCTCTTCTGCAAGACCTGGAACAGCCCGAATTCCAACGGCGTGGTTGGACTGAAATCACTATGTCCGCCTTCCGAGGGAAAGGGATGGTATCGCTCTCCGCTCCAATACAGACCCGCTTCACCAAGACCAGTGCCGGCAGCGATGATGGAACGATTGCCAGTGGCCTTGTCAGCTCCGTGACTGAGGGTGAAGAAATCCTGCTCTTCGAGTGTCTCTATACCCCAGGCATTGGCTTCCAGGTCATTGATCAGTCGGGTCTGTTTGAAGTTGAATCGGTCGTTGATCCGGTTTGCGGATACTCGCCATGGCAGATTGGTCGTTTCACACACCTGATTGATCACCGGCCCGGCAATGCCAAAGCAGGCACGATCGACCTCCCCGGTGGATGTGTGTGTCAAAAAACGATGCAGCACGGCCTCGATGGAGTCGTAGGACCGGCTGGGATAGGTCTCTTGCAGAAGCAGGTTTAAAGGTGACTCAGAACTCGACTGATAGAGTGCGAGTCGTGTGTTGGTGCCGCCTATATCGCCTGCCAGTATCTGCATCTACTACCTCTTGTGTCATTACGCAGGGGCAAGAGAATACCCTGCTCCGGCTCAATTCTATACAAATTGGTTGAAATTCGCCCCTTAACGGTGGCTTTTGCCGCCACCGGGTGAGTAAACTAGTCACCATGGATGTTTCACCCATACTCGACCCCCTGAACGATGCGCAACGCGAGGCGGTAACCGCACCTGTAGGCAATCTGTTGGTGCTGGCCGGGGCCGGCAGTGGAAAGACCCGGGTGTTGGTGCATCGGATTGCCTGGCTGCTGGCGGCTGAGGCAGTATCGACTTGGTCGATACTGGCGGTCACCTTTACCAACAAGGCCGCAAAGGAGATGCGCTATCGTATCGAAGAGCTGCTCGGTCAGCCATTGGGTGGTATGTGGGTCGGTACTTTTCACGGCTTGGCGCATCGCCTGTTGCGCGCGCACTGGAAGGAATCGGGACTGCCGCAGAGTTTTCAGATCCTCGATTCCGACGACCAGTTTCGCCTAATCAAGCGCCTGCTGAAAAACCTGGATCTGGATGAGGCCCGCTGGCCACCGAGACAGATCCAGTGGTTCATCAATGGCCGCAAGGATGAGGGGTTGCGGCCCCAGCACCTGGATGATGGCGGCGATCCCTATCAACAGCAGATGATCCGTCTCTACAGTGAATATCAGGATGCCTGTGAACGGGGCGGGCAGGTCGATTTCGCGGAGCTGCTGCTGCGCGCCCATGAGCTGTGGCGGGAGAGACCGGATATACTGCAGCACTATCAACAGCGTTTTCAGCATGTATTGGTGGATGAGTTTCAGGATACCAATTCGATCCAGTATGCCTGGCTCAGAATGCTTGCGGGACCGCGAAACAACCTCTTTGTAGTGGGTGACGATGACCAGTCGATTTACGGTTGGCGCGGTGCCCGGGTTGAGAATATCCAGAGCTTTCAGTCCCATTACGAAACAGTCAGGTTGGTACGCCTGGAGCAGAATTACCGTTCCACCGGTAATATCCTGAATGCCGCCAACGCCCTGATCAACAACAATCCTTCACGTCTGGGTAAGCAATTATGGACGCAGGATGGCGAAGGAGAACCGATCAAACTTTATGCCGCCTTCAATGAGATCGACGAGGCGCGTTTTGTCGTAGAGAGGATCCGGCGGTTTATCGATGAGGGCAACAGCCAATCGGAGGCGGCCATACTCTATCGCACCACCGCCCAGTCCCGTCTGTTCGAAGAGGCGCTGTTGCAGGCGGCTATTCCCTATCGCGTCTATGGCGGTTTACGCTTTTTCGAGCGGGCGGAGATCAAAGATGCCCTTGCCTATCTGAGATTGATCAATAACCCACAGGATGACGGAGCGTTCGAGCGTGCGGTGAATATGCCGCCGAGGGGAATCGGACCCAAGACAATGGATGCCGTACGTGCCCATGCCAGGGATTTTGATTGTCCCCTTTGGCAGGCTGCCTCGGAGCTGTTGCAGGGGGGCGCGATGGCAAAGCGGGCGGCAACTGCATTACAGGGTTTCCTCGACCTGGCCGAAGAGCTTCGGGTGAATTGTGCGAACCTTTCACTGCCGGAAACGGTTGAGCAGGTACTGCAGGCCAGTGGACTGCCAAGCCATTTCGACAAGAGCCGCGATGGCAAGGGTATTGACCGCAAGGAGAACCTGGAGGAACTGGTTAACGCTACCCGCCAATTTGGCTACGAGGCGGATGCTGCCGATGAAATGGATGAACTGTCCACCTTTCTCTCCCACGCCGCATTGGAGGCGGGCGAGGCCCAGGGGGATCCCTCCGAACCCTGTGTTCAGCTGATGACCCTGCACGCGGCAAAAGGCCTTGAGTTTCCACTGGTTTTCCTGGTGGGTATGGAGGAGGGGCTGTTTCCTCACAGCATGTCGGCGGATGATCCGTCACGCCTGGAGGAGGAGCGGCGACTCTGTTATGTGGGGGTAACCCGCGCGATGCGCCAACTCTACCTTTGTCACGCGGAGAGTCGGCGCTTGCACGGCAGTGACAGCTATCCCCTCCCCTCACGCTTTATTCGGGAAATGCCGTCGGAATTGATGTCGGAGGTACGAGCCGGCCCCGCCATCAGCCAACCGATATATGGCAGTCCACCCCACCTGGAGGTTGGCGAGCTGAGCGGATTCAGTCTGGGACAGCGGGTGCGCCACACCAAATTTGGCGAGGGTGTGGTATTGAATGCGGAAGGTCAGGGTCGCAGTGCCCGGGTACAGGTCAATTTCGAGGAGGTGGGAAGTAAGTGGCTGGTAGTGGCCTATGCCAATCTTTCTCCCTGTTGAGATCTGTCTTGTTCGGTAGAAGGGCTAAACTACCCCTTTGTATTTGTCTATAAATGAGAACTGTTTTGACAATTTCCGGCATTGCCGGGGGCGGTCACAGCGCCACCGGGTTATCGCGGGGCACTCTTGTCTGCGACGTCTGAAACGGAACAATGGATGTCATCGGTGATGGCGTTGAATCGTGCGATACCTGGAATCAGCCGGGATATGGTTGTTCATTTTGAATGTTCGATGCTCGATAAATAACATAAATGGAACAGGAGAGAGGTATGAAACGTCGTGAATTTATTAAGCGTGCAGGTAGCGGAACCCTGGCCGTAGGTGCCGGTATGGCAGGTCTCCGGGTCGCTGAGGCGAAACCGCAGATCAAATGGAAGATGGTCACCACCTGGCCGAAAAACTTTCCAGGGCTGGGCACCGGCGCCAACAAGCTGGCTGAGGTGATCAATGAAATGAGTGGCGGTCGCATGCATGTCAAGGTATACGGCGCGAAAGAGCTGGTGCCGGCCTTTGAGGTGTTTGACGCGGTTTCGAGAGGTACCGCTGAGATTGGGCATGGCGCCGCCTACTACTGGAAAGGGAAAAGCGAGACCGCCCAGTTCTTTTCCACTGTGCCATTTGGCATGACGGCTCAGGAGATGAATGGCTGGCTCTACTTTGGCGGTGGCCTGGAGCTGTGGCAGGAGCTGTATAAACCGTTCGGCCTGATTCCCGCGCCAGGCGGCAATACAGGTATGCAGATGGGTGGCTGGTTCAACAAAGAGATCAACAGCGTCGGTGATCTGAAAGGCCTCAAGATGCGTATACCCGGACTCGGTGGTGAAGTGCTCAAGCGTGCCGGCGGGACACCGGTCAATCTGCCTGGGGGGGAGCTGTTTACCTCGCTGCAATCGGGTGCGATCGATGCTACTGAGTGGGTCAACCCTTACAACGATTTGGCCTTTGGTCTGTTCAAAGCGGCCAAATATTATTACTACCCCGGCTTTCACGAGCCAGGCACGACCCTTGAGGCAATCATCAATCAAAAGGCCTATGATGCACTACCCAAAGATCTGCAGTCGATCGTCATCAATGCCTGTAAAATAGCCAACCAGGAGATGCTGGCGGAGTATACGGCACGGAATCCGGCAGCCTTGAAGACGCTGGTCGAGAAGCATAAGGTGGATATTCGTGTCTATCCCGGTGACGTACTGGAAACGCTGCGCAAATATTCAAACGAGGTAGTGGAGGAGCTGGCTGCCAAGGATGCCTTTGCCAAGAAGGTGTATGACTCCTACATGAGTTTCCTCAAAGGCTCGCGTGAATGGGGGTCCATTTCCGATTTTGCCTACCTGCAGGCACGCGACAAGGCATAGTGCGGCTATCGCAACCTGATCTGCACATTAATCTTAATCCCGGCGGCACATCCTGCCGCCGGGGAGGTTGGAAGCAGGCCTGTCGCAATGGAGCGGTCTGAAGCATGTCATCGGATTCTCCGGCGCTCCCTGTCAGTGGTATGTTGAAACTGCCTCCGCTCTCTCTCTATGTCCATATACCGTGGTGCGCTCGGAAGTGCCCCTATTGTGATTTCAACTCGCATCCACAAAAAGGGGTACTGCAGGAGATGGCCTATGTGGATGCCCTGCTACAGGATCTGCGTACGGAACAGGTGTCGGTTTCAGAACGACTCGTGCAGAGTGTCTTCATAGGGGGCGGCACACCGAGCCTGTTTTCAGCGGAAAGTATCAGGCGGTTATTGTCAGGCATGGCAGGTTGTATTTCTTTGGCTGAAGATGTGGAGATAACCCTGGAAGCCAATCCCGGTGCGTTGGAGTCCGAACGTTTGCCCGGTTACCGGGAAGCGGGTGTCAATCGTCTCTCTCTTGGGGTACAGAGCCTGAATCCTGAATCGTTGCAGGCCCTCGGTCGAATCCACGGTTCGGATGAGGCCTTTGCGGCTGTGGACAGGGCGGTCCGATGCGGATTCGAGCGAATCAACCTTGATCTGATGTTCGGCCTGCCGTCGCAGACTCCGGAGATGGCTCAGGCTGATCTGGCGGCGGCCATCGGATTGGCTCCGGGACATCTCTCATACTATCAGTTGACGCTGGAGCCCAATACGCCATTCTACCAATCACCCCCCGAACTGCCGGATGAAGATAGTCTTTGGCAGATGCAACAGCAGGGGCATGAGAGGTTGCTGAAGGCGGGATTCGAACAGTATGAGATTTCGGCATTCTCACGTCCGGGGGAGCGTTGCAGACACAATCTCAACTATTGGCGCTTCGGAGACTATATCGGTATTGGTGCAGGGGCGCACAGTAAAATCACTAACCGGGACGGCGTCATCATGCGGCGTTGGAAAAGACGCCATCCCAATGACTATCTGGCCGCCGGGGCAGAAGCACTGCCGTTCCTCCTGGGCGAGCGGGTATTACGACCGCAAGACCTGACGGTCGAATTCATGATGAATGCGCTTCGTTTGAACGATGGCGTGGAGGAGGAGCTGTTCAGCGCAACCACGGGCCTGGCTCTCGATTTCATACGGGAGTCATTGGAAACTGCGATCAAAAAAGGGCTGCTCAACCCCGTTCACGGGCGGCTCTGCCCTACTCCTTTGGGATTCAGGTTCCTAAATGAACTGGTCCCGATTTTTGGAGTTACCGACGCAACTTAAATTTATCTTTACATACCGGATGTAAGGTATTAATTTAAGAGGACATCACAAAAATAAGAACTGATTCGGCTAAGGAGTTTTAGCGACCCCTCGTCTAATCTGGATACGCGAGCTGTTACGCAGGGAGCGCATCGGACCCAAAGATCCGATCTGATCGCTAAGTCGGAGAAGCGGATTAGTGGTCTTTAGATTCCAGTCCAACTTGAGTATATGGGGGATCCGGCGCTTTCAGCGCCACGACGATGATATGCAACTTAATGGCAAAGTTGCTGCCACTATGGCGGTACTATTTCTATGCCTATTCACAGTGGACGTGTATCTGAATTATCGCCCGATCAGTGTTGGCGGAAATCCCGCAGCGGAATCGGTGGCGGTCTCGCCTGCCGGTCTACAACTCAATCTCCCACAACAGCAATCCGATGCCGATGAAGTCCCTTCTGCTGGCGTGGGGTCTGGTCCGCAGATAGAAAGCCATGCCAATAAACAGCTGATGGCCATCGTAAAACAACGCTCCACCTTCTACGCACTGGGCTTTTTGCTTGGCTTGATCCTGTTTTCATGGTTATTGAACAAGAAGTTGCTGTTTCCCATTTCACATCTCAAGCAGGTTGCGATGGAGCTTGCCCGAGGCAACTATCTGGCAGCAGCCAATCTGCCGGAGCATGACCAATTATCGCATGTCTCTCAAGCCTTCAAATCCATGGCTGAAGAGATTGCAAAACGCGAAGAGTTGGTGAATCGACAGAAAGCACTCTATGCTGCGCTTTCACAAACCAGTAAGATGATTCTGCGCAATCGATCGCCGCAGGTGCTTTTTGAACGTGTATGCGACATAGCCGTGACATTTGGCGGTTTCAATGCCGCATGGATTGGTGAGGTCAATGAAATAGGTAAAAATATCATGCCTATTGCCAGTGCCGGGATCAATCTGGAGAGTCTCAAGGCCTGCACATTCGATCTAGACCTGACGAATCCACAGGCAGACAGTCCGCTGGCTATCTCAGCGTATGGAAAGTGTCCGTCGGTAATTGATGAAATCGAAGTCGACCCGGGGAAAACGCCCTGGCATCGTTTAGCGCAGCTCAGCGGCAGCCGTTCGGCGGCGGTATTTCCCATCGTCACTAACCAACAGGTGGTAGCGACGCTTACTGTCTACGCCCAGGAGCGCCACTACTTCACCCTCACGATCCATGATCTGTTGGATGAAATGGTGAAGGATCTGGCCTTTGCGATAGAGAATTATGAGCGTACCCAAGCGCACAAGGTGGCACATAAGTCCCTCGAGAAATCCTCCGGCCAGCTCGAAGCGGTAAATAAAAAGATGTCGCTGATACTGGAGTCAACAGGGGAAGGCATATTCGGAATCGATGAGCGGGATGCCTGTACCTTCATCAATAAGGCGGCGGCGGAGATGCTGGGATATCCCCAGGATGAATTATTGAATCAACAGATTCATAAACGGGTTCGAATGTTCGACGAGGCCGGGAAGTCCTTCAATAGCGCAGTCCTGCAGCGAGGTGAATCGGTTCGGGTCAAAGATGAATCATTCTTAAGAAAAAACGAGACGCTTTTTCCAGTTGAGTATTCAACTTATCCGATTAAGGAGGATGGCCGGTTCAAAGGTTCAGTGACGGTGTTCAGGGATGTTACTTCCACCCGTTCAATGATGCGGGAAATGCGTTTTCTTGCAACCCATGACTCCTTGACCCATCTGTTGAATCGCCATGCCTTCGATCAACGTCTGCGACAGGCATTCGCCAACTGCAGGGATCATGGAATGCAGCATGTATTGCTGTATATGGATCTGGATCAGTTCAAACTGGTAAATGATACATGTGGCCATGTGGCGGGGGATATGATGTTACGCCAGCTCTCTCACCGGCTGCAGCGCACCATCGGAGGCGATGATGTGTTGGCCCGTCTGGGCGGGGATGAGTTTGGTTTATTGATGGAGAATTGCCAGCTTGATCGGGCGCAACGCCTCGCGACCAAGATCTGCAGCGTGGTCAAGGATTTTCGGTTCACATGGGAAGGTAGAACCTTCTCTACCGGAGTGAGCATCGGTATCGTTGCGATAGGACCAAATACGGAAAGTCCCCACAGTGCGCTCAGTTCGGCCGATGCCGCCTGTTATGTGGCCAAGGATATGGGAAGAAACAGGATTCATGTCTTTCAGCCCTACGATGAGGAGATCAAGCGGCAGCAGGGAGAGATGCGTTGGGTGGGCAGAATCGAAAGCGCCATGGATCAACAGCGATTCTCTTTGTTGCAACAACCGATTATGTCCCTGCGCAGCTCGGCGATCGGCGATGAGCATATTGAGGTGCTGCTGCGTATGCAGGATGAGCGTGGCAAACAGATCATGCCGGGTGCGTTTATCCCTGCCGCGGAGCGTTACAACATCATGGGAAGCCTTGACCGCTGGGTAATCAGTCATGCCTTCAGGTGGCTGTCGGAAAATCCCCAGCGTTTGGATGAGCTGGGACTCTGTGCCATCAACCTTTCCGGCCAGTCCCTGGGTGACGGCAGTTTGCACGAACATATCTTGGAGCAGTTGCGTAAGTTCAACCTGCCTGCGGAGAAGATCTCGTTTGAAATTACAGAAACCGCGGTTGTCAGCCGGCTTGATCAGGCGGCTCGATTTATCAGTCTGTTGAAGCGCCGGGGATTTCGTTTTGCACTGGATGATTTCGGTACCGGTATGTCCTCTTTCTCCTACCTAAAGCGCCTGCCCGTTGATTACCTGAAGATTGACGGCAGTTTTGTTTCAAACATGGTGAATGATCCGGTCGACAAGGCGATGGTGGAGTCGATCAATGAAATCGGTCACCTGATGGGGCTACAGACCATCGCCGAGTACGTGGAGGATGATCAGACCCTGGAGCAACTGATCGATATTGGGGTGGATTATGCCCAGGGTTTCGGGGTTGTGCGTCCGATGCCTTTGCAGATGGCCGGCTCAGGTCCGCTCAATGCAGCCTAGCGCCTGTTCACACTGATCATTTCGGTGCCAGCAGGGTCTCTATCGAACTTATAAAAGTCTCTGTAATTCGCCCGTAGGTCGGTCATCAGTCGATTCGGCACTGATTCATAAAGGCTTCCAATCCTATCTCCTCTGCATAGCCCTTAAGCAATTTGGGTCTTGGTCCCTTTTCCTTGACTTCGAAAACCCGGTCGGGATTGCTCGGTAAGTTACCGTATTTCCCGGCCGGTATCTTTATGGTTGCAGCCGTTTTAGGGATTCGTTGACCCCGGCGTGTGGATCTCTTCTGCGTCGAGGGCTTAGTTTTGGCTTTGGTTTTGTCGGATTTACCCTCGATCTTCTGAATTATGCGGCTGACCCTCTTATAGTTGTGTCGTATATAGGCCTCGAAATTTATACCGTTATCTTTCAGTATCTTATCGATCTGGGTATTGGTGCTGGCAAGCGCCTTCTCGACTATTTCGACTTTTTTTTGCTCATTTTCCAAGCGTGCAATCTTTGCTCTAAGGCTCTCGATCTCTTTCTTTATGTTCGACATACTTCCAAGCCCTTATAGTGATTTCCAGAAATTCGCGGTCAAAGGCCACATCAACGCAGTGATTCTAAGGTGGCTTTGGGATCAATAGCAAATGCGGCAATGGGGATAGATGCGTGAACGAGAACTATGAACCTGTGGCATGCGCCCACCACGAGACTTATCAGTATGCTGTCATGAGAAAGTTGATGTTGGATCTGAGCTGGCATGATGAGGCGGGTGTGAAGTATCGGGCGAGGGTGTTGCCGATCGATGTTGTGACTCGTGACAGGGCTGAGTTTTTAGTGTTGAAGCAGAAAGATGGGGCGATTGAGTCTGTTAGGCTGGATCGAATTGTAGAGGCATATAGTGTCGATAGTGGTGAGAGCCTGCTGGATTGACAGTGTATAGTCAAAATATTGTCATTTACATGGGAATTTCAATATGTCTATGAATTTATTGGAAAAACCCACTTAATTAGTTGCAATATCACGCTATTTCAGGAATTTCCATCGGGGACATAGTCGAGTTGCTGTGATAGCTTTTCCTACATAAGGAAGGATCAGGATTGATTGATGACGCAGCTAAGTAACCGAAACTTGGATTTCGATCACCTCCTCAAGTTGGCAGAGAGGGATCCGATGCGTTTCGAGAACATGCGCCAAGCAGCCATCGATGATTTTATCTCCACACTGCCGGTAGAGAGGCAGAAACGGATGCGACAGCTGCAATGGCGGATAGACCAGGAACGCAGGAACCGGTCCCCTCTCAGTGCGTGTGTAAAGATCTCCAATATGATGTGGGATCACATGATCGGTCCAAAGGGCTTGTTGGGCTACTTACAGGGAGATGTCAAACTCAGAACCGGTGTAGCCAAGAAGGGGTGTAAAATTCTGGATTTTCCGCTCAAGCCATCGCGCCAGTAACGAGACTTGCCTTGGCGAACGACTTGGCATATCATTCCGCTCTTTCCTGCCCCGGGAGGGCAGATCGTCAACGATGTCCTTCTCAAAAGAGAGTCAGTCATGAAGCCGGATATTCATCCTCGTTACGAGGAGATCAAAGTCGTATGTAGCTGTGGTAATGAGATCCTGACGCGTTCCACGCTGGGTCAGGAGGAGCTCCATGTAGAGGTATGCTCATCCTGTCATCCGTTCTATACAGGTAAGCAAAAGATCGTCGACACCGCTGGGCGTGTGGACAAATTCCGCAGGAAGTACAGCCGCTGATCCACTACAGTGCCGCTATGTAGTTGCATGGCGTTCCTGATCGATATTTTAAGAAGGGCCCCGCTTTGCGGGGCCTTTTTCCTGTCCGCACTTATCATCCCCTCCTTTTCCCATGCAGCAAGCTGTACACCCTGTAGTGCCGGCATGCTCGAAGTCTCCTCCATCTATGATGGTGATACCTTGCGTCTTGAGGATGGACGAAGGATTCGATTGATTGGCGTGAACACACCGGAACTTGGACAGGGGACAGCCGATGAGCCGAATGCTGAAGAGGCCAAACATCTGCTTGAAATATTGGTAAAGCGGAGCGGCGGTTCCGTCAGGATCTGTATGGATGCCGAACGACGGGACAGATATGGCCGTCTGCTGGCTCACCTGTACGATCATCGCGGCGATAGCATCAATCGTCAGATGTTAAAGCAAGGGGCCGGATATCTGGTCGCTGTCCCGCCTAACCTGAGAAACCATGCGTGCTACAAAGATGCGGAAACAGAGGCTCGCAAGGGTGAGAAAGGCGTTTGGCGCCTCCCCATCGGTGATGCATCGAAACTGAATGGCAATGAGACCGGTTTTCATATTCTCAACGGATATATCAAGCGGGTAGGCCAGAGTCGCAGTGGTGTTTGGCTGAATCTTGATGGTGGATTGGCTTTACGCATAACCTGGAACGATTGGGAGGGGTTTGGGATCGATGATCCGGAATCTCTCCTCTACACACCTCTCGAGGTGCGTGGATGGATCTATCATCGAAACGGCAACCAGCGGATACGGTTGAGGCATACCTCATCCATTCATTGGCTGGAGCGTGAATGAATCCTTCTCCGGTGCCCGTTATGGGCCACTCCAGCCAATTGTTTGAGTGGTGTATCATACCGCAATCTCTGAGCGCGTCATGGAAGGCTTTATTGCGGTTGATGATTTCAGCATCTAGGTTAACAATTCTGGCGAGGGAGCATCCATGGCCATACATATCGGAATATTGACCTCTGGCGGTGACAGCCCGGGCCTCAATGCGGCAATCAGGGGTGTCGGCAAGTCGGCCACCAATTTCTACGATATGCAGGTGATTGGTATACGTGATGGATTTCGCGGCCTGGTCGAAAACCGCATCATGCAATTGGACGGCAACACGCTGTCGGGCATTCTCACCCGCGGTGGTACTATTCTGGGTACCAGCCGGGAAAAGCCTCACCGTATGAATTTCAACGGTAAACGTCAGGATATGACCGATGTTATCGTCAAGAACTACCAGGCCCACCATCTCGATGCGCTGGTCTGCATCGGGGGTGGCGGGACGCAGAAAAATGCCCTGCAGTTGATGGAAAAGGGACTCAACATCATCACGCTGCCCAAGACCATCGATAACGATGTGGCACACACGGATACAACATTCGGCTTCGATACGGCATTGGGTATCGCCACAGACGCCATTGATCGTCTGCATAGTACCGCACACAGTCATCACCGTATCATAGTCGTCGAAATCATGGGGCACCGTGCCGGTTGGCTGGCCCTGGGGTCGGGCCTGGCGGGCGGCGCGGATGTCATTCTGTTGCCTGAGATCGCCTACGATATCGAAAGTGTTGCTGAATCGATCAGGGCGCGAGCTGTCGGCGGCAAGCCATTCAGTATCGTTGCAGTGGCGGAAGGTGCGTTGCCGAAAGGCGAGTCCGAGCAATATCGGATGCTCAGAAAACGGAAAAGTGAAGCCGGCAACAAGCGGGATCGCAAGAACGCGAAAGCGGAGTTGGCTGCGTTTGAGGCTGCCCACGCGAACCATACGGTTACCTTGTCCCGTCAACTTGAAGAGTTGACCGGGCTTGAATCGAGGGTGACCATCCTCGGTTATCTTCAACGTGGCGGCACACCCTCCGCCGCTGACAGGCTGCTCGCTACCCGTTTGGGAACTGCCTGCACCGATCTGATCTCGAAAGGTGTTTTCGGTGTCATGGTGGCGTCAAAAGGTGAAGTGGCCGTACCCGTTCCCCTGGCAGAAGTAGCCGATAATAAGAAACTCGTGCCCACTGACCACCCTTGGGTGGTCAGTGCAAAACGGATTGGAATCAATTTTGGGGATAGCTAGAGTCTGTTGGCGCTTTATCTGGTGCAACAGACCGGATCGTGTTGCTGTCAACAGGCCCTTGCCACTGCACTTGTCACTCCAGCATGGAGGAGGCTAAAAGAGCGGCATGAATTTCCGCATCCCATTCATGACCGGACTGACCGTATGTGACATGGCGCCTACGTCATTCGTCATTACACCCACGTTTCGGGTGAGGTGATTCATATTGCCGTTCATACCCTGCACCTGGGTGGTAATGGCTTTCATGTTCTTGTTTGTCTGCGCCATCTGCTGATTCATTTCGGTAACGCCACCTGACATGGCATGGGTGTCGTTGCCGATCGATGCAATATGGTACCTTATCTGATTCATATCGGTGGACATGCTGGTCATGGAGCGTTCCATGATGTGAACCACGTAGAAGAGATAGATCAGGGCGGCGATTGCGATCAAAGTACCCGGCAAGGAAAAGAGCTTGATTCGCTGAATCCTGTACGTCTGCTCCTTCTCTATGGCTTCCAGTCTCTCCAGCAGTAGTTTCTCCTTCTCTTCCGTCTCTGAATGGCTCTGCTCGAAGGCCTGGGTCAGCCGCTCGCTGAACTCCTCGATGATCTTTTCCTGGTGATCTTCACGTTTACGGCTGTCCTTGTGGATCTTATCGAATACCGATTGCAATCCTTGCAGCAAGCCAGGCAGGACACGACTCTCGTTTGATGGCTTGGTTGACTCGACAGTCTGATCCTTCACATTTTTCACAGATACAGCCGACTTTTTTTTAACCGGCTGCTTTTTGGCAGCCGATTTCTTACGGGTGGTTGTAGCACTGGCGCCTTGCTTGGTTTTGGCGGGTGCGGCCTTTTTCTTACTGGATTGACTAGCCATTAGACTCTTCCGGATTTCACGCGAGTAAATTAGTTTATAATAAATATCTAATTTAATCTTGGATTCCCATCACGCTTTTTCCAGGGCCGGTTGGACCAGAGTTAACAGGCTCTAGAGTCACTCATGGCTCCGCCAGCAACCCATCGAGGACTTCGATTACTTCTTTGCTGTCCCAGTTGATGGCTCTGTTCGCGGTATAGCGTATCCGCCCATGCCGATCGATGATGAATGAGCTGGGAAAGCTGAACACCCGCCAGGCCAGGGATGTCAGCCCATTCCTGTCCATCAAAACCGGAAAGTCGACGGGCCTCTCCTCGAGAAATGCCTCTATCTCCTCTGCCGACTCGCGAAAATCGACCGACACTATACTGACATCCTGATTTTTGTAATGGGCCTGAAGTCGGTTCAATGAAGGGATCTCCTCGACACAGGGAGGACACCAGGTCGCCCAGAAATTGACCAGTCTAACCCTGTTGTCTAACCCTTCGATATCGAGGTAAATATCGTGGCTGTCTGCCAGTCGCAAGGGGGGTGCAGGTTTAAGTTGATCTACGGCCGTCAGGGTGTATAGGTTGCCGGTGGGTATCCGTGTCGGTTGCAGTGGTGTCTGTGTCGCGGATTTGGGGTGGCTATCCAGCAGTCTGGCCAGGCTGGGCAGTTGCCCGGGTATTCTGGCAACCATCTTTGCTTCCTGCTCGTCAGGTTCGCCTTCGCCCATGATGAACCAATCCCTTGCCTTTGGCACCAGGTAGACATAGGTGGGTGAACCTGCTTGCCAAAGGGCAGTGACCATTTGCTTCAATCGCCAGCGCTGACTGCCAAGTTCAGGTTGATAGATCACCAATGGCAGATTGGTGACGTTGAGTATTGGGTCCAGTTCCGGTATCTCTCCAGCCATCGGGGCAGCGCCGAACAGGTTGGGATAGAAGAGTATTGCGCCCAACAGTCGTGATGCTTTGCGGGTGCTTTGCCAACGGTTGACGCCCCGTAACAGTGGCAGTGGCATGCGATCGTAGCTGGCGAGCAAGATCTTTTTTGTGGTCTTGCTATGGGCGGCTTGAATGACTGCGGCAACACCCTCTCCATCGAGTGTGCGTACGTTCTCGCTCGAGCGGGGCAGAAAATAGGATTCCAGCAGATCCACGCGCCATATCTCAATTCCGGAATCTGTCAGCTGCTGCAGCAGACTATCGAAGAGAGGGCGAGGCTCGTCATGATCGAGCAGCCAGATCATAACCATATCCCCGGTCGCCTGGTTGATGTCGATAGAGATTTCATTCCCGCGACGATCGGTCACGGAGTGTTCGAGGGCGATGATCGCCTGGCTGTTCAATAACAGCAGAAAAAGTAATATCTGGACTCGCATTAGGGTGATGTTACCCACGGAATTGTGCTATGTGTAGTCTGTATAAGCATCCGAATGTGTGGTTTTTATGTTGAGGAGGAGAGAACAGATGAACAGGTTTGCAATGGCAGGGTTGCTGTGCTGTATTCCTTTTGCCGCCCTGAGTGCGGTTGTCGGAGAGGAGGTTGTGTACCATCACGGTGATACCCGGATGAACGGCTATCTTGCCTATGATGATACGATCGGGAAAAAGCGTCCCGGTATTCTGGTAGTACATGAATGGTGGGGTCACAATGCTTATGCGCGTAGCCGCGCAGAACAGCTGGCTGCCATGGGATACACGGCCTTGGCGGTGGATATGTATGGTGAGGGCAAACAGGCGGACCACCCCAAGGATGCGGGACGGTTTGCCGGTGAGGTGAAAAAGAACATGGAGACGGCGGGCGCCCGTTTCCAGGCAGCGACAGAACTGTTAAAGAACCATAAAACGGTAGCCCGGAATGAGATCTCCGCGATCGGCTACTGTTTTGGAGGCGGCATGGTTTTGGAGATGGCAAGGCGTGGTCACGATCTCGATCTGGTGGCCAGTTTTCATGGCAGTCTGCCGACATCCGCACCAGCGGCGAAAGGTGCGGTAAAGGCAGAGGTTATGGTCTTCAACGGCGCGGACGACCCCTTTGTAAAGCCGGAGCATATAGAGGCCTTCATGGCGGAGATGGATCGGGCCGAAGTGAAATACAGCTTTACAAATTATCCTGGTGCCAAGCACTCATTTACCAACCCGGAGGCCGATGATTTTGGTAAGAAATTCGATTTGCCGCTGCAGTACGATGCAATGGCCGACAAACAATCCTGGGGTGCCTTGTCGAAGGCATTGGATGCGATATATGCGAAGTGAGCGCTGACCGGATCAATCCTTTACACACCTTACCCGGCGGCAGATGCTTTCGGCCCTGTTGTTCGCGTGAGTTTCCATATAAATCGCAAAGTGGATTTTTTCCGTGTCGATGGGTTCGCCGCGTTCCAGTGCTGTTAGCACCTCTTCGGGTAAGTGGCGCAACCAGGTCTGGACAAACCGGTTTTGTCCACCCTGAATTTCACAGCGTTCAGCATGGGCAAGCTGGTGCAGTAGTCTGATCGTCAAAACCGGGGCATGAGGGTTGGTCCAGACGTCGACTTGATCCTTGTTGGCACAAAAAATCATTCGACAATCGGTGAAGCAACCATTTGTGAGGGCTTTGCTGTGCGCCAATCGGATGTTGCTGAGGTCGATGCCGGAGAAGAATACCGCCAGCTTATCCTGTGAGGCCTGCGGCAGGTGTGCAGGTGCGCCGGTCTGATGTCTTTCAACCTCACCGATGAGTCGTTTAAATTGATCCAGCAATTGCTGATTTTTGGAATTGAACAGTCTGCTTGATGACCTGTTGTGTCTGGGGCGTTCATGCCGCTTGTCGCGGCAGGCTGAAAAGCTTGGGCCGGTGCTGTGGGCGAAACGTTCAATAACCTCGAACCCCCCGGGACACTCTTTGCGCGAAACAAAACAGGGTAGGCGGTTGGTTTCCCGATAGTCATTGCAGACAGTAACCGCCATCTGGCGATTGCTGCGCTGTGCGGGCTCTATCTCCGCTTGGCTGTTGCCAAAGATAAAGAGGGTCAGGCAGATTGTTGTGATATTCCGGAGGCGCATGGTTCGAATACCGGGTCTGCAAACTGCTAGGACCAAATCCTCAATCGTGAAGCCGGGACAATACACTTTACCCTTCAGCATAGACGCCAAAGGGTGAGATTTCATCTTATGTTCTGGAGGATCGGATAAAAGCCTTAAAACGGCTTAGTGATGCATAACCGTCATCATGGTTCGTTGTTCAGTAGCTGACGCATTTCTGCAAAACGCTTGGCTTCATCCTGGTCGGCCTGAGGATAGCGCGGCTCCATCCCCTCCAGCGTTTTGCGGATAATGCGTGCAACCTGCCAGCGCATATAGGGCTTGTCGTCAGCGGGTATGGCATACCAGGGCGCCCAAGGCCTGGAAGTTGCTTCCAGGGTCTGGCGATAGGCATGCATATAGCTGTCCCAATGCAGACGCTCCTCCACATCTTTGATTGAGAACTTCCAGTTTTTTCGCGCCTCATCCAGTCGGGAAAGAAATCGATTGCGTTGTTCATCCTTGCTGACATTGAGCCAGAATTTCAGGATCACGGTGCCGTTCTCCGACAGGTGCCTCTCATATTGGCGTATGGATTCAAATCGTTGCTGCCATAGTTGATCGAGTCCATCAGGAATGTCGATACGCTGTGCTTCCAGGTACTCGGGATGCACTCTGACCACCAGGGTTTCCTCATAATAGCTGCGGTTGAATATGCCGATGCGCCCTCGCTCGGGAAGGGCCTGTGTGGTTCGCCATAGAAAGTCGTGGTCCAGCTCCTCTTTGGAGGGCTGTTTAAATGAGAATACCTGGCAGCCACTGGGGTCGACGCCTGTCATTACGGCGCGGATGGTGCTGTCCTTGCCGGCAGCATCCATGGCTTGGAACAGAATCAGAAGTGAACGTCGATCCTCTGCGTAGAGTCTGCGCTGGAGTTCGTCCAGTCGGTCGATCTCTTTTCCCAGGGCTTTTTTGCAGCCCTTTTTGCCTGGTGCGTCTTCCGGTGGTTCGGTCGTCAGGGTGCTCGGCTTCAGTTGACCTTTGAACGGAACGAGATAAGGACTCATTACTGGCTTCATTTCTTATCAATCCTGTCGAGTTCTATAAGCAGCGCATAGCGACAACTTGGCTCGGTGCTGCTATAGGCGGTGTGTTTGTAGTGGCTGAGCAGCTATCAGGGTGCAACTTAACGGTCCGCTCGTTGAGCAGCACTCAAGTTAGCAATTCTGCCATAAGGCTTCCCATTTCTGCAGGTGATCTTACCACCTGAGCACCGGCATTTTCCAAGGCCTGGAACTTGGCTTCCGCAGTGCCTTTGCCGCCACTGATGATTGCTCCAGCATGACCCATTCGCTTTCCCGGTGGTGCGGTAACGCCTGCAATGTAGGCGACAACGGGTTTATTGATATGGCTTTTAATATACTCTGCCGCCTCTTCCTCGGCTGAGCCGCCGATCTCGCCGACCATGATGATACCTTCAGTCTGCCCGTCCTCTTGGAACAGCTTCAGGCAATCGATGAAACTTGTCCCGTTTATCGGATCTCCGCCAAGACCGACACAGGTGCTTTGACCGAGTCCGGCGAGTGATGTCTGATGGACGGCTTCGTAAGTGAGTGTGCCGGAACGTGACATGACACCGACCCTGCCCGGCTGATGGATCGAACCCGGCATGATGCCGATTTTGCAGGCGCCTGGTGTAATGACACCGGGGCAGTTTGGACCGATGAGACGTGCGTCATAGGATTTTAGGGCCTCCTTCACCTTCAGCATATCGAGGATAGGTATGCCTTCGGTGATGCAGGCTATTACCCGAATTCCAGCATCCGCCGCTTCAATGATCGCGTCGGCAGCGAAAGGAGGCGGTACATAGATCATCGTGGCATCGGCACCGGTGGTGGCGACCGCATCATGCACAGTGTCAAAGACCGGTCTGTCGAGGTGTGTCTGTCCCCCCTTGCCGGGGGTTACGCCGCCCACCAGCTGGGTGCCATAGGCAATAGCCTGTTCAGAGTGGAAGGTGCCCTGCTTGCCGGTGAAGCCCTGGCAGATAACTCGGGTGTTCTTGTCGACGAGAATGCTCATTGTTTTGTTTATTCCTTGCTGAATGATCAGGCTGCTGCGGATACGGCTTTTTTCGCGGCTTCGGTAAAGTCATTGGCAGTGAGAAAATCGAGGCCGCTGGCTTCCAGCATTTCGAGTCCTTGTTGGGCATTGGTGCCTTCTAGCCGCACTACCACAGGCGCCGTGACGCCAATGGTGCGAGCGGCAGTGATAATACCTTCCGCGATCAGGTCGCAGCGGACGATGCCGCCGAAGATATTGACCAGCACCGTTTTGACCTTGGCGTCGGATAGGATCAGCTTGAACGCCTCTGTTACCCTTTCCGCGGTTGTCCCTCCTCCGACGTCGAGGAAGTTGGCGGGTTCACCGCCATGCAGCTTTACCATATCCATGGTCGCCATCGCGAGACCGGCGCCATTCACCATACAGCCGATATTGCCGTCCAGGGTAATGTAATTCAGGTCGTGTATAGCGGCGGCGGCCTCCTTTTCATCCTCCTGTGTGATATCGCGCAATGCCGCCAGCTCCTGGTGGCGGTACAGGGCATTGCTGTCCAGGTTGATCTTTGCGTCCAGGGCCACAAGATCGCCGGATGAAGTGACGATCAGCGGATTTATTTCGATCAGGCTGACATCCTTCTCCAAATAGAGCTGATACAGAGCCATCATTATTTTCGAAAACTGTTTGATTTGGCCGCCTGTCAGGCCGAGGCCGAATGCGAGCTTGCGGCATTGGAAGGGTAGCATTCCGGTTGAAGGATTGACCGTCGTTGTAAGGATCTTCTCCGGAGTTTCCGCGGCGACCTCCTCGATATTCATGCCGCCAGCGGCCGAGGCCATGAAAGTGATGCGTGAACGAGACCGATCCAGCAGGGCGCCAAGATAGAGTTCCCTGGCAATGTCACTCCCCTCCTCCACCAATATCGAATTCACAGGCAGTCCCTGCGGGCCCGTCTGCTTGGTGACCAGGGTCATTCCCAGAATCTCACGGGCAGCCTCTTCCACCTCATCCAGAGAGCGCGCCAACTTCACTCCGCCCGCTTTGCCGCGACCACCGGTATGGGCTTGGGCCTTTACGACCCAGATGTCGCCGCCAAGTCCCTGTGCTGCGGTTCGGGCGTCGTTTGGGCTTGAGACGGACTGACCTTGCGGTACAGGAATGCCGTAACTGGCAAAGAGCGATTTTGCTTGGTATTCGTGTAGGTTCATGATGGTGCCTTTGGTGTTTTTTTACTTTTGTTGCCCTCTTGTTAGGTTTATGGGCATATAAATCATATTATGAATGGAGAAGTCGTTTTTTTATAGTGCTTTGCACAAAAAATCCAGTTGGTATACGGCTTGGCAGTCAGTTTGCGCAATGAGGGTCAGTGGATTTGTGGTGCAAAATCGTGAATTAGCAATCTTGATTTCGAGAATCATTACATTTTCAAATGTAACCATAATAAGGCGATAAATGCTTATAAGTTCCGGTAATTATCTGCAAAAGTTGCCATATTCTGTCTTCGTGCATAATGCCGCCTTAAGCTTTTTTTGAAGCAATAGCCATTGTTTGTTAGGGTACGCCTCCTTATGCCCGATTCTCTGGTTGTTTGTGAGGTGTCTGATAAGCAAATCGAGTCACTGTCGACTGCCGGTGGTTATGGGCTGCATTTTCCAACCATATGAGGGGTCTTGGATCGTGTTATTGATCTCTTGAGGAGACGACTATGCTGCTTAATTCCCAATCAACCAGATCATTGTTGCGCGCGGTAGATTTTGAGTATGCACCACAGCGCTTCACTGTCTACACAGCCCGTGACCTTGGCCGTATCGGTCAGCTGGAGCGCCTCCCCGCTGAGTTGCGTTACGAGATGAGGGTTGTCTCTTCTGTATTGCCGTTTAGGGTCAACGAGTATGTGTTGCGTGAGCTGATCGATTGGGAGCGTGCGCCCGAAGATCCGATGTTTCAGCTGACCTTTCCCCAGCGTGGCATGTTGTCGGATGCGCATTTCAACCGTATGGCGATGGCGTTAGACTCCGGATTGGAAAAGAAGGAGCTGCAGGTGGTGGCCAATGAGATCCGTGCTGAGCTCAATCCCCACCCGGCGGGACAGCTGGAGAATAATCTACCGCGGGACGAATCTGGTGAGCCAATTAACGGCCTGCAGCATAAATATAAGGAGACCGTGCTGTTTTTTCCCAGTCAGGGACAAACGTGCCACAGTTACTGCACTTTCTGTTTCAGATGGGCGCAATTCATCGGCGACAAGTCCCTGCGTATTGCGACCACCGAGGCGGAAAAGCTCTACAGCTATCTGCGACACCATCCTGAGGTGACGGACCTGCTGGTGACCGGTGGTGATCCGATGGTGATGAAAAGCAAGCAGTTAAAGGCCTACCTGGAACCGCTGCTCCACCCCGAGTTCAGTCATATCCAGACGATTCGTATCGGAACCAAAGCGTTGACATTCTGGCCCCATCGCTTCATTTTTGATGACGATGCCGACGAGTTGATTGAATTGCTTCATCATTTGGTATTGGCGGGCAAACATGTCGCCATCATGGCCCATTACAATCACTGGCGCGAACTGGATACTGACGTTGCCCGGGCCGCCATTCGCAGGGTACGGGCGACTGGGGCTGAAATCCGCAGCCAGGGCCCATTGTTAGCTCACATCAATGACAATTCGGACGATTGGGCAGAGCTATGGAATGAACAGGTTAAATTGGGAGTTAACCCTTACTATATGTTTGTGGAACGGGATACCGGCGCTCGTCGCTATTTCGAGGTCCCCCTCTACAGGGCATGGCGGATCTATCGTGATGCGATGAAGCAGGTTTCCGGATTGGGACGCACCGCCCGTGGACCTAGTATGAGTGCCGGCCCCGGTAAGGTAGAGATTCAGGGTGTCACTGAGATCAATGGAGAGAAGGTGTTTGTTTTACGCTTTATTCAGGCGAGGGATCACGATCTTGTGCAGCGGCCCTTTTTTGCTCAATATGATGAAAAAGTCACCTGGTATGATCAGTTGCGACCAGTTCAGGGACAGGCACTACCCTTTCTTGAGGCTGCGCGGTAAACCTGCATAATCACTTCCCCATGGTATTACGGCCATACATTGTCAGGGTGGCCGGTTGTGGATTGGGTTTGTTAAAAAGCAATAGTTATCATTAACATAATCTTGTTGATGAACCCCGTTGGCCTCGGGCTATAATTTTGTCGCTTATAAAAATTAGTTATATTTGTTTGACTGTTAATTTATACCACATGCGTTGTAGGGTATTGTCGGTTGTTAATGCAATGCAACGATCCTACGCAAGCCTTGAAGTAACTCACGGAGCACAACATGGCGGATAATCAAAAGACCTATACCTTGACGAATGACGAAACCGGGGTGTCGGTAAAGCTACCTGTTCGTGAATCGATCCAGGGTCCACCGGCAATCGACGTTTCGGCGCTCTACAAAGACGCCGGGGTCTTCACCTATGATCCCGGATTTATGTCCACGGCGAGTTGCAAAAGCAAGATTACCTTTATTCAGGGTGAGGTGGGTATTCTGGAATATCGTGGCTACCCCATTGAGCAATTGGCCGCTAACGGTGATTTTCTGGAGACCGCTTATCTGCTATTGAACGGCGAGTTGCCGAACGAAGGTCAGCTGCGGGATTTCAATCAACTGATTAACCGCCACACTATGTTGAACGAGACCCTGACCCATTTCTTCGATGGCTTCCACTACAATGCGCATCCCATGGCAATCATGGTCGGTGTGGTTGGCTCACTCTCCGCTTTTTATCACGATTCGCTGGATATCAATGATCCAGAGTTACGCCGGGTTGCGGCTCACAGGCTGATCGCCAAAATGCCGACCATTGCGGCTGCCAGTTACAAGCACAACGTGGGCGAGCCCTTCATGTACCCACGCAATGAACTCTCCTACTGTGCCAACCTGCTTCACATGATGTTCGCTACCCCCTGTGAAGAGTATGAAGTGGATCCGGTTGCGGAAAAGGCGCTGAATCTGCTTTTTATCTTGCATGCGGATCACGAGCAGAATGCCAGTACCTCCACGGTAAGGCTAGCCGGCAGTTCATTGGCAAATCCCTTCGCCTGTATCGCTGCGGGTATCGCATCACTGTGGGGCCCCGCTCATGGTGGCGCCAATGAGGCGGTTCTGGATATGCTGAGCGAGATTGGGGATGTTTCGCAAATCGACAAGTATATCGCCAAGGCCAAGGATAAGGATGATGGATTCCGTCTGATGGGATTTGGGCATAGGGTCTACAAGAAGTATGATCCACGTGCCGGCATAATTCGTGAGGTTTGCCATGAGGTATTGGAAAAACTGGCGGATGCGAACAATCCGATGTTCGAGCTGGCTCAGCGCCTGGAAGAGATCGCGTTGAATGATGAATATTTTATAGAACGCAAACTCTATCCCAATGTGGATTTCTACTCCGGTATTATCTATCGGGCACTGGGTATACCCAACAATATGTTCACGGTGATGTTCGCCATAGCCCGCACAGTCGGATGGGTGGCGCATTGGCTGGAGATGATGGACGACCCGAGGCAGAAGATCGGGCGTCCGCGTCAGATCTACAAGGGTTACGCCAGGCGTGATTACGTGCCGCTAAGCGACCGATGATGCAATAACACAAACTTAGGACCGGGAGAAGTCTGGTTCAACCGGGAGTATCGATCAGTTGCTGCAGCTGTTTTATGCTCGCGCCCTGAATGGGCTGATTGTCCAGAGGATTCAATGGGTGATTGCGTGGATTTTGTGCCGGCAGTACGACAAGCTCGAAACCGACGCCATCGGCATTGAAGATAAAACAGGGTACCGATTCCTTTCTGCCGTCACTGAACTGCAACCGGTGCTGCTTTTCCTGCCAGGGTATATGCAGATCACTCAAAGTGAAGAGCAGATCTTCCGGAGTGTCGGCAAATAAGTGCAGCTTCACACAGCTGTTGCTATCGGCCGTGCCATCAAAAACAGCTCCCACTAACTTGGGATTAAATTGTACCAATGCCTGCATGGCGTTGAGTGCACTGAGGCGAAGTGCACGCAGGGTATCCGTCTGCCTTTCACCACGAACCAGACGCTGCTGTTCCCTGAGGGCGCTCTCCACCTCCTCGCGGGTAGGCAAAAGCTGGCGTTTAGTGATGCCATACTTTGCTGCCGCCTTTTGGCAGGCATAAGTGACGTTGTCAGAGCGCAGCTCTGTCAGAATGCGTGCCGCCTCGTATGCGATTAGCCGTTGTAACTCACGTTTTCCTGTCCGCATTGCCGGTCAAAATGGGTCTTCAATAGGGGTTATGTTTGAAGGTGAGACGCTCCGTTCGTTTCGCCCGGTACGGCCCGTATCCGGCAATTTGGGGGCATTGTCTACTTCGAATACCTCAAAAATCGCGTTCGCATTGCCGACGCCCACAGGTTGGCCGGTGTCGACGTCAATCCGCATGGTAACCATTTTTGGCGGCATGTCCGGTATGACCTCTTTGATACCGTTTAGTGCCACTCGCATGTAGTCTATCCAGGCGGGAAGTGCTGCCCGGCCCCCTACTTCTCCACGGCCCAGTGGTTCAACATTATCGAAGCCGAGCCATGTGGTGGTGACCAGGTAGTGGTTGAAACCATTGAACCAGGCATCACGCTGATCGTTGGTAGTGCCGGTCTTACCCGCAATATCCATTCTGCCAAGGGAGCGGGCCTTGCGGGCTGTGCCTCGCTGAATTACATCGCGCAGCATCGAATGCATCAGGTATTGGTTTTGTTCGGTTATGGCGCGTTTGGCACAGCGTGGTATCACGCTTGCCGTCTCTCCATCTGCATTCTCTGATTCCAGCGGTGTTGTCTCCTCGGCGTGTTGGGAAGCATCCTCGGCCAGTTGTCGCATCGACTCATCGCACACCTGGATCGGGTTTGCCTGATAGAGGACATTTCCCTGATCGTCGCGAATCGAGTCGATAACGTGTGGAGCTACATAAAAACCGCCATTCGCCAGTACGCTATAGCCGGCAGCCATGGCGAGCGGTGTGACAGAACCGCTGCCTAATGCCAGTGAGAGGTCTTGAGGCAGATCATTTTTATCGAAACCGAAGCGGGTGGCGTAGGTGATAGCATGCTTTATCCCTATCTTGCGCAACAGTCGTATGGAAACCAGGTTGCGTGAGTGCGTCAAAGCATAACGGAGTCGTGTGGGACCAAAAAATTTACCGCTATAGTTTTCCGGACGCCATACGGCCTCTAGGCCGTCATCTTCAAAAACCACCGGGGCATCGTTGATCAGTGTGGCAGGTGTAAAGTCTGCTTCCAGGGCGGCAGAATAGATGAAGGGCTTGAAACCTGATCCAGGTTGACGTTTTGCCTGAGTCACCCGGTTGAATTTGCTGAGATAAAAATCATAGCCTCCGACTAAAGCCATTATCGAGCCGTTGTGTGGGGAGACGGAGATTAGTGCGCCTGCTGCGGCTGGAATCTGTGCCAAGCGCCAATAGGGATCACCTTCTTCCGGGGTCTCATGGTAGAGGTAGATCAGGTCGCCGACCGAAAGGACCTCATGGGTTTGCTTAGGCGCCTTCTTTTTCATGTCGTGATCGACATAGGCACTTGCCCAGGATAGCCCCGGCCAATCAAGTGTTAACTGCTCGCCCTGTGCGGTAAGGACCTCCGCGCTCTGCTCGCCAATGGCTGTAACGATGGCCTTCTTCATACTAGTGACTTCCGGCAGCTCCTCAAGCAGGGCGATCAGTTCGATATCTTCCTCGATGTCAGCGATATCGTAATGACCGGTAACTCCGCGATAACCGTGGCGCTTGTCATAGGATTGGATAGCTTGCCGAAGGGCGTGATTGGCCGCAGATTGCAGGTGGCTGTCGATAGTTGTGGTGATACTGTAACCGCTGGTGTAAGCATCCTGGCCAAAGCGGCTGACCGCCTCCGCTCGGGCCATTTCCGCAACGTAAGGGGCCTCAACTTCGCTCGGGGTGGTATGGAGCTTGGCGGTTATCGGTGCGGCTTTTGCTGTGTCATACTCGAATTGACTGATATAGTTGAGTTCCCGCATGCGGCCCAGAACGTAATTTCGGCGCACCAATGCCCGTGCCGGGTCGGAAATGGGATTGTAGCGGGATGGGGCTTTGGGGAGCCCTGCGATCATGGCGATTTCAGAAAGCTCAAGTTTTTCTACAGGTCGGCCGTAATAGACTAAGGCAGCTGCGCCGACGCCATATGAACGGTGGCCGAGATAGATCTTGTTAAGGTAGAGTTTGAGTATCTCCTCTTTGGAGAGCATCCGTTCTATCTTCAGTGCGAGAAATATTTCGTTGAGTTTTCGGGTGTAGGTTTTTTTGCTGCTGAGGAAGAAGTTCCTGGCGACTTGCATGGTGATGGTGCTTCCGCCCTGTCTTCGCTCACCCGTGAGCAGAAGCTGTAGGGCGGCACGGAGAATGCCTTGGTAGTCTACGCCGGGATGTTGGAAAAAGCGGTCGTCCTCGGCGGCGAGGAAGGCGTTGATCATGATCGGCGGGATTTGATCGAAATCGAGAGGTTCTCGACGTTTCTCGCCAAACTCAGCAATGAGTAGGTGGTCGTTACTGTAGATTCGTAGGGGGACCTGTAGGCGGACATCTTTGAGTGTTTCAATGGATGGCAGCTTGGGTTCAAGGTAAAGATAGGCGCCAAAAAGGGTAACGGCACCTATCAATGACAGGCCGAATAAGAAGTAAACGAGGTATCTTAAGAGTCTGTAAAACGACTTCATGCGCTGGTTCACAGAATTAGTTTATCAGGGCAGACCAGAATGGTCCGTATGAAGGTCGATAGTCTAGCAAATAAAATGTGAGCATTATTAGCTCTTTTGTGAAAAAATGTCTTCACAAAAAAATCATTTGCTGCTATATAGTTACTTACTCTATTTAAAGAGAATCCTAGTTAAGTTCTGCGGCATAAGGATTGTTTAGGTAACCGCATGTCACTATTCGGAAGAAAAAAACCGCCTTTGATAGGCATAGATAT
>QBVD01000087.1 GCA_003058525.1 gamma proteobacterium symbiont of Ctena orbiculata
AATCGACTCTGCTGGAGCTGTTTTTTTACCCAGCAAGGCAGAATGAGCGAGGTTTAGCCGTGCTAAATGAGCGAATGATAACGCCGCTGGGTGGAAAAACAGCCCCAGCCCTTCGGGTTGTGCCTGAAAATGCGCCACTCGGCGTTGCTCGTCGCTCATTTGGAATCACCAAACCTCACTCCTCGCGCCTTGATTGGCGCATTTTCAGACACAACAGAGCCGATTGGATTAGTGTTAACAGGCCCTAATTAAATATTGCTGTGTGGCGTACAACCGCCCGTATGATCAGTCGTTCATGTGTTGCTGTAAGATGACGATCGCATCCATGCGGCATTCGCTGCAATCCGGTTATAATGCAGGGTCAGTTCTGATCTATTTGGGGAGAACCCAATTTCTCTATTTTGGTGACACACTCCATGTCTCGTGCCCTGCCTAACAATCGATTGATTCTGTTTGTTGTCAATGATGCCGGTTTTTTTCTCTCTCATCGATTGCCCCTGGCACTGGCGGCAAAGAAACAGGGGTATGATGTGTGTGTCGCCACACCCCCCGGTGACGGTGTGGAGCAGATCAAAGCAGAGGGTTTAAGCTATAGGCAGGTTTCACTTAGCCGAAGTGGTGCGAATCCCTTGGCTGAGCTGCGGACGATATGGAATCTGTACAGACTTTATCGGGAGTTGCAGCCGTTAATCGTCCATCATGTGACCATAAAACCGGTTCTGTACGGCACATTGGCTGCGCGTGTGGCTAAAGTATCTGCTGTAGTCAATGCAATATCCGGTCTGGGTTTTGTTTTTCTGGCGCGAGGTTGGTTCAGCGCCATAGCGCGTTCTGCGGTACTGACCAGCTATCGTTGGCTGTTTTCCCGCAAACGACTCTGGGTCATTGTGCAGAACCGGGATGATTATGATTACTTGCTGGAAAAAGAGTGTCTGAGTCAGGATAAGATTGAATTGATTCGGGGCTCAGGTGTTGATGTGGACAATTTTGTCATGTCGACGGAGAGCGATGGTCTGCCACTGGTGGTTCTCCCGGGTCGCATGTTGTGGGATAAGGGGGTCGGTGAATTTGTTGAGGCAGCCCAGCAGTTACACCGAATGGGAATCAAGGCCCGCTTTGCCCTGGTGGGAGGCATTGATCCAAATAATCCGGAGTCTGTGCCTGCCGTTCGCCTGGCGGAGTGGGCCAGAGAAGGTAATGTTGAGTGGTGGGGTAACCGCCAGGATATGCCTGAAATCTACAGTGATGCTCATATCATCTGTTTACCCTCCTACCGGGAGGGATTGCCAAAAGTGCTGTTGGAGGCCGCCGCGACAGGGAGAGCGATCGTCGCCACCGATGTTCCGGGTTGTCGCGAGATTGTCATTGAAGGGGAGAACGGGCTGTTGGTGCCGGCCAGAGAAAGCAGACCCTTGGCAGATGCGCTGAGGCGGTTGATTACAAATCCAGCACTTCGCCAATCCATGGGGCAGAAGGGCAGAGCGATGGCGGAAGCGGAGTTCTCCATTCATCAAGTCATTGAGCGCCATTTGAATATCTATCAGCGGGCACTGGAACCGTGAACACTATTCTGGTTACGGGAGCAAACGGATTCGTCGGTGAACACCTTTGCCGTTATATGCTCTCCAGCGGGTATGGTGTAAGGGCCGTGCTTCGCCACAAGTCGCCACACTGGCAGTTGTGTGAGCATGTCGCGGTTGGAGATATAGACGGCGCCACTGACTGGAGCACTGCCTTGGATGGCATGGATACCGTCGTTCATCTGGCTGCCCGGGTGCATGTGATGCGGGAGTCAGAATCCGATCCCCTGGCTGCGTTTCGTCGAGTCAATGTGGCAGGCTCTGCTGCGCTCGCCCGTCAAGCCGCTGAAGCCGGTGTTAAACGCATGATCTATCTGAGTAGCGTGAAAGTGAACGGTGAAAGGACCCATGGAGAACCCTATAGGGCGGATGATGAGCCCAGACCGGAAGATGCATATGGTATTTCTAAATGGGAAGCGGAACAGGCGTTGATCCGGGTTGCGGCGCAGACGGAGCTGGAACTGGTCATCGTGCGGCCAGTCCTTGTATACGGCGCCGGAGTAAAGGGGAATTTTGAGCGTTTGATGAGCCTGATCAGGCGGGACATGCCTCTGCCTCTGGGGGGGATTTCAAACCGTCGCAGTTTCTTAAGTATCCAGAATCTGCTCGATTTCCTGCATTGCTGTGTCGATCATCCGAATGCGGCGGGCGAGGTGTTCCTGGCGGCTGACGGAGAGGATCTGTCGACACCCGACCTGATCCGCAAACTGGCGCATGCTATGGATTGCAGGGCCAGGTTGTACCCTGTGCCATTGACGCTGCTTCGTCTCGGTGGATGGCTGACAGGGCGCTCCTCAATGATCGCGAGGTTGACTGAAGACCTTCAAGTGGACCTGTCGAAGAATAGGGAGCGGCTGGGTTGGGCGCCCGTGATGGAGATGGATCGGGCGCTATCGGAAATGGTGAGTTTGGATAATGGCTGAGTGGTTGCATTCTTTTTGGATGATGGCACTGAGTTTTTCGTTGTCCCTGGGATTGACGGGGCTGGCACGTTCCTATGCATTACAACGTGGTTTGATGGACCGGCCCAATAATCGCAGTTCCCATCTGGTTGAGACGCCTCGCGGGGGTGGGATCGCCTTTGTTCTGGTCTATCTGGCGCTACTGGTCGGGGCGATGATCTTCTCTTTTAGCATTGACGATCTTGACCGTAATCTACACCTTACCCTTCTCTTGGGTGGCGGCCTGGTTGTAGCGATCGGGTATATCGATGATCATCGCCACGTCTCCGCCATGGTGCGTTTTATTGTTCATTTGATTGCGGCTGTTGTTGCCGTGATATTGTTGCAGATGCCTGCCATTGATCTCTGGCCGGGATTGAGCTTGGAGGGGTGGTGGCTCGATGCTTTGATGGTGATTGGTCTGGTTTGGTTATTGAATCTCTACAATTTCATGGACGGTATCGACGGGATCGCCAGTCTTCAGGGAATTACCGTGCTGTGTGGCGCAGCCTTGGTGCTGGTGCTTAACCATGCCGGTTCAGAAGCGACAGCTTGGTTGCTGATTCTGGCCGCGTGCATAGCGGGTTTTCTGGTCTGGAACTGGCCCCCCGCAAAGATCTTTATGGGAGATGCAGGGAGCGGTTTTATCGGCTATGCATTGGGTGTCTTTGCCCTCTACACGGCCAATGCCTACCCAATTTCCCTTTGGAGCTGGCTGATTTTGCTGGGGCTGTTCGTCGTGGATGCAACCTGGACGCTTGGGGTACGTATGGCGAATGGTGAAAAATGGTACCAGCCTCATGCCAAACACGCATATCAGCATCTTGCCAGACAAAGACAGTCTCTCTGTATCAGTAGAGGTCTGTCGGCTGAACATTCTCGGTCCCTCGCGCACCGTTGGGTTATCCTGCAAGGCCTGTTGATCAACCTGTTATGGTTGTTGCCGTTGGCGTGGCTTGCTGCAGTATTCCCTGGCTATGGATTGCTGTTGACAGTGATTGCCTTTGTGCCGCTGGTGATTCTGGTCAGGTCGCTTGGGGCCGGGCTTGGGTAGTATCATCCTGCTCGCGTTGGTTCGGTTGTGATTCCAGTTTTCTGATGCGGTACTGCACTTCTTCCAGCAATTTTCGATTGACACTCAACAGATCGGCGATAAAAGCCACGAGAATGGTTTGAAACCCAATCCCCATCATTACGCCGGCCAGGATGACGGATTGTATGTGTCCCGTTCCATCCCCGAGCAGGTAGTAGTAGAGAAAGCGCAATCCCAGGATCAAGCCCATACCGAAGAGGATCAGTCCGGTTATGAGAAAGAAACGGAACGGTTTGTAGACAACAAAGATCCGCAGTATGGTGATGATGGACTTTTTAATGTAACTGCTGATGCTTTTGACCAGTCTGGATGGTCTGAGGTCTTCGTTGACTTCGACCGGGACCGAGGTTACCGCCATCTGCTTCATGCCGGCCTGGATAATGGTTTCAAGGGTATAGGTATACTCGTTGAAGACATTCAGTTTCATCGCGGCATCGCGACTGAAGGCCCTGAAGCCGCTCGGGGCGTCCGGTATGTCGGTATGACTGACCTTTCTTACCACACTGCTACCCAGGCGTTGCAACACTTTCTTGGTGAACGAGAAGTGCTCAATCATTTTGATAGGTCTGGCACCGATGACCATGTCCGCCTTTCCATCCAATATTGGCTGGGTCAGGCTGGGGATGTATCCGGCATCGTACTGATTGTCGGCATCCGTATTGACGATTACGTCGGCCCCTTGCCTTACACATGCGTCCAGGCCCAACATAAAAACCTTTGCCAATCCCTGATTTCTGGTGTAACCGACGATATGGTCAACCCCGTTATCGATAGCGACCTGGCGGGTTTCATCCGTACTGCCGTCATCAATGACCAACCATTCCACTTGGCTGAAGCCAGGCACCTCTCTGGGCAGTTCCGCGAGTGTGAGGGCCAGGGTTTTTTCTTCGTTATAACAGGGGATCTGTATTATCAGCTTCATCGCATCGGCACTCACATTGTCTCATCCGTGAAAAATGATTTATTCCAGAACGGGTTTGAATACCAGTCGCCACACAGTGAAAATTGAACAAATTCAATGAATAAGATATGTTAATTTCCTGTTTTGGTACGTAATATATCATTTATTGTCGCTTTGGAGATGTAACTTATCATGGATGAGAAGAAAAAAAGATTCTTAGTTGTCGATTCGGGCCTCAAACAGCGAATGAGGTCATGTCCGCACATATCCCTATGGCCTGTTATAACTATTCCAATAGGCGCTTTTCAGATGCAACCCACAGGATTGCGGCCACAGAGCGGCTTCATTTCTTGCTCATCCAGGGTGAATGCTATTCCCTCATTCTGCCTTGTGGGACACAAAAAAGGTCCCAGCAGAACCGTTTACAGAAATGTTAACAAACCCTGGTTAATGTCTGGGCGCTTACGGCCGATAACTAGTAGTGCAATAGGCTGGTATTGACTGTCGGATATGAATCAACACAATCTCGAAATATTTAATCAAAGTTTGCAGCGGGTGACTTCATCGCCAGCCTTTTTCGACTGTTTTTACGATAATTTCATCAGCCAGTCCGATGAAATCAGTGAGTTTTTCAAGAATAGAGATATGGCGCAGTTGAAAAAAAAGTTGCGCGAGACCCTGTTCATGCTTGCTGAAACCGCCGAGGGGCGGCCAGGACTGACACTCTATATCGAGATGTTGGGGCGCATACACAAGCGCCTGAATGTTCAGCGCAAGCACTTCAACATGTGGGAAGAGGCGCTGTTGGAAGCGGTCAAGATTTATGATGATGAATACGATGACGAGGTTCTGACCGCATGGCTGTACGTGATCGATGAAGTTATCGAAACAATGTTTTCCGCTCTGGAAGAAGCACGGTTGATGGCCTCTTAGACCTACTATGAGCCGGCCTTAAATTCCTGTTTAAACATAGGTCCGCCACTCAGACTTTCACACTGAAAACAGTCTTAACAGATCGGATCCACCGAAGAATTTGTGGGTAGATTTCACTGTTCCCGTCATTCCGTATATGGTCTCCTCCCGTTTTGCAAGACAGGGTAAGGTCGTTGACAGGGACAGGGTTGCTTCCGTATATCCGGCCTATTGACGAAGGTATCACTTCCCTTCTGGCCCCGATGAAGTGCGCGCGTATTGTCCTCTTCGGCGTAACGGCCTTTCCGGCCACCGGAATGATCAGGTTTTCAATACGCTGGTCTCACCTGTTATGTCATCGTCCACTACCATGTCATCGCAA